>JAKOTZ010000259.1 GCA_029776995.1 Candidatus Hydrogenedentota bacterium | reverse complement strand
CCGATGATGGATCAGGGTTTCAGTGACGATCGTCTCGGCATGTTCAGGACGTACTTTGCAATACAGGATGCCGTCCGGCTGGACGGTAACCAGCGGTCCCATCTGGCAGAATCCCTGGCATCCGCTTTTTGACAGCAGAATGCCGGTTTCGGCCGGGGGATCCGCATCGCATGCGGCCACCCGCAATCCTGCCCTGCGGGCAGCGGCCAGGAGCGCTGCGTGAACCGCTTCCGCGCCTCCGGCCAGACAACCCGTGCCGCTGCAGACGATAACCCGGCGGCTGAAACGCGACATCCACTCGCGATACGCTTCGGCGACCGATTCCAGCGCGTCCGGAGCCGTTTTAACGCAGATATTGGAGCACATGGCGCTTCTCCTTCAGATGTTGTCGGTTGCATGGGCTGGTTCCGCCTGGGCGGGAGATTCGGTCTGTTCCTCCTCCAGAATCCGGTCGATCAGTTCCACGCAGGATTCCGGCGTCATCATGCCGTGGGGAGTGCCGTCTACCACGATGACCGGGGCCAGGCCGCAGGCACCCAGGCAGGACACGGTTTCCAGTGTAAAGGCCATATCATCCGTGGTTTTCTGCCCGGGTTTCAGATTCAGCCGTTTACGCATGGCATGGATCAGCGCTTCGGACCGTTTCACGTGGCAGGCAGTCCCATCGCACACGTGAATGACGTGCCGCCCCTTGGGTTCCAGGCTGAAGTGGGTATAAAACGTAGCCACGCCGTAAACCCGGGCGGGCGGGATCTGCAGGAGATGGGCTGCAAATTCAAGAAGGTCTTCCGGCAGATAATGAAAAATGGACTGTATTTCCCGAAGAATGGGAATCAGCCGGGAAGGGCTGTTTCCCTGTCGGGCGACGATCTGCCGGACACATTCAAAACGGTTCAGGTCCGTCTGTGCGGATTGAAGGACGTCCAGCGTTGGGTTTTCGGTGTTCATAACCTTTTCTCCTTTCGGTTACAGGTACCGCACGGTGGTTTCCTTAAGAAACCGTTCTTCAAGCGCCTTTCGCATCCTGCGGACGATGTTCCGGCGTATTTCAAGGTCTTCGGGCAGGTTCGGATCCTGATGGGCTTCATTGATCCGGGTGCCCACCACAAAATCGATGATGTCACTGTCCAGCAGCAGTTCGACCAGGAGCGCCGCCGGGCTTTCAGGAGGAGGCGTCGGCGTGTCCCCTTCAAGCACGCGAAGCGCGCGGGTCAGGGTAAGAATGCCTTCAGTTACCAGATCGATTCCTTCAATCCTGCTGGGCGGGGGAAGTTCCTGGTCCAGGTTGTCCACCATTACGGCCAGGTTTCTGCCCAGTTCCCGCGCGACGATTGCCGCGGTGGTACCGCCGCATATCACCCGCCGTCCCGGGAAGGTATCGATCAGATGGGCGCATTCTGAGTCCCGCTCCCGGGCGTACGGCGGGCCGGTAAGCAGCATCAGGCGCCTGGGTTTGCGGAAATACACAACCCCGACGGTCATGTCATCCTGCGCCTGCCTGAAGGGTTCCCGCACCAGGGCGGCGGTCAGGATGCTGGCGGCCAGCTGCCGGGCGGATATCCGGGGATTGGCGCGGACCTGTTCCAGCACGTAATCGCGGCAGCCTTCCCGTTTCCACCCCAGGGGGTAACGTTCCGTGGAAAGTCCGGCCTGGGTGATGCCGTCACTGAATACTACAATCCGGTCTTCCGGAAGGGTATCCAGTTCAGAGAAACGCAACCTGCGATCCTTCCATTTAGGGGAGGTCCGCCAATCGGAACGGGCTTCAATGGTTTCTCCCTTCCGGATCCATAGAAACGGTGGATTGTCCAGTTCAATGATACGGCTGGTGCCGCGCGCGAAACAGTCCAGGATGGTGAATGTGGCGTAGCTGATTCCCCGCACCTGGCATACCGGAAGCACGCTGATCATGGTTTCCGCGGACCGGATCATGTCTAGATCAGACGCGCAGAACCGGCAGGCCATGGCGGTTGTCATATTGGACAGTATGGCCGCTTTTACGCCGCTGCCCAGGCCGTCGGAAAGCACGGAGATTACTCGGGCGTCTTCGGGAATTTTCAGGGTTCGGCTGCTGTCACCGCAGATCCGCTGACCGTGTTTCCGGCACTGCCGGAATTCCACTTCGATGAACAGATTGTCCGGATTCATAGCGTTCCCTTTCCGGTTCCGTCATCCGGAAAAGGTTCCCCTTCCGGCGCGTACGCTTCCGCAATGGAACGCAGCAGGATTTCCGTTTCTGCCATATGTTCACCCAGCCGGCAGGCAATTTCCTGGACGGTAAGCAGGTTTCGGGTAATGACTTCGTTGGCTTTCCTGGCGATCTCATCGCGCTGGAATTCCTGGCGGGTAACGTCCTGGATAACGGCTCCGACGGTTTCTCCGGGATCGAGGGAGAAGACGGTAATGTCGTACAGCCGGTTGGCGCAGCGATAATGGTCATAGTGGCGTTCCCGTCCAGTCTGCAGCACGGCTTCAAACAAGTCCGAGAAGGGCACCACTTTGGTGAGCCGGCATCCGCCCAGTCCGGGTTTGATTTCCCACATCTCCCGCAAATCATCTCCAAATAGGTTGGCGAAAGCCTCGTTGCATTCAACGATCCGCAGATTTTTATCCACGATTACCACGCCGGACGGCATGCACCGCAGCAGCGCGTTGGCTTTTTTCTGGGCCAGTTTGCGCATCCAGGAGACGCACATGGTGACTTCCGCATGGCCCAGGGCCAAAGCACGCGCGAAATCCCTGCACGTGTTGTACCCGCATCCGCCGCAGTTCAATTCGTCTTCCGGGTTTGTTTTTCCCACGCGGCGCAGCGCCTGGCGAATATCTTCCTCGTCGGGTTCCGGTATGGGGGAAGGTTTGGCGACCGTATCAAACCATTCGTCCCGCACTGGGACCCGGGGCATATGCGGTTCCGCGGGCGGGGATTGGGGCAGGATGGCCGCGTTTTCCACCTGGAGCATCCTGGCAAGATGGTTGGGCGCACTCGACGCGCATGGCCCGGCAACACACCCCCCGGCGCAGGCCAGGCATTCAATAAATACCGGCTGCCGAAAGTCTGCCGGATCCAGTCCGGCCAGGGCGTTATATATGGAGTCCAGCCCCGCGATGCTTATGCAGCGGACACGGTCAGGCAGATTTCTGAAGGCAACGGAACGGATCATTCCTCCTTCAACTGGATAAAGCGCGCCGTCTGTGGCGTGTTCCGGCTCGAACCGGTCGTGTGGGGTTGTCGTAAGATTAAGCGGATCAATTTCCGCGTCCTGCAGCAGTTCCTGGAGATCCTGAAAAGTAAGCGCGGCATCCAACAGTTCAGGGTGCCGGTCTGCTTCATTCTTTTTGGCGGCGCAGGGCCCGAAAAAGACCACCGCGCAGTGCGGGTCTACAGCCTGTTTCAGCCATCGCGCGTGCGCCAGGGCGGGGGAAAGCAGCGGGAGAATGCAGGGGGTGAGCCGGGGAATCATCAGCCGGATGTAATCCACGGCCGCGGGACAGGCGGATGAAATATAAAGTCCCGGCACGGCGTCTGTCAGCAGGGCGGCGGTGGCAGCCGATATTTCCTGGGCTCCCAGCGCAGTCTCGCTGACCTGCTGAAAGCCCAGCCGTTTGAGTGCGGCAACCAGGGCGGACTCATCAAGCGCGCAGAATTCAGCCCGCCAGGAGGGCGCGATGGCGGCGATCAGGGCGCGCCCTGAAGCCTGCAGCCGCCGCAAAATGCCGCGGTCATTCCTGACGGTTTTGGCTTTGGCCGGGCAGGTGGTAACGCATTTTCCGCAGGCGACACATCGTTCGGGCTGCACCACCGCGTGGCCGCCGGATACCCGGATTGATTTGGTGGGGCAGTTGCGGAGGCATTTATAACAGTCCTGGCACTCGGCCTCAAGGGTGAAAACAGGATAACGTCGGTTCATGGCGCAACCTCCTGCGGAGAGTCCGGCAGCTGCCGGAGCCACTGTTGAAGCCATTGGGGGGTGACGTTGGTAAGCCGTTGTCCGTCAACCAGGATGACCGGCCCATTCAGGCACAGATTCTGGCAGCGGCAGCCTTCCAACCGGACAGCGCAACAGCCTGGATGCTCCGCGAGAAAAGCTTCGAGGACGCGGAGATTCTGCTGATTTCCTTTTGCCCAGCAGGCGCTGCCGGCACACAGGGTAATTTTTCTGGGTATTTTCATGGCTTTAATCAAGATTTATTTCTCGATAAAATCATATCGAGAAAATATTCATTAAATCAAGCGCTTTGAAAAAATTTTTTGGGCCTTATCAAAAAATGGGAGAAAATTGCACCATGCGGGATCTGATAGGTCGTTTGGTGTAACCGCCGTCGGGACACATGCAGAGCCTGGACATCGGCAAGCTGTCTG
>JAKOTZ010000145.1 GCA_029776995.1 Candidatus Hydrogenedentota bacterium | reverse complement strand
GTCGCGCCCTGGCGCGGCGGCTGTCCGCCGGTGAGGCGGTAGACCGGGTTATCTGCGTGGGCTGTCCGTTTATGATGAAACTTACCGCGGAAGCCACGCGGCCCTATGGAATCCCCACATGGGCGGCCCTGAACCCGATTATGGTGGACGGAACAGGAATGTGCGGCGCCTGCCGCATTACGGTCGGCGATAAAGTGCGCTTCGCCTGCGTGGACGGGCCATTTTTTGACGCGCATCTGGTGGACTGGGATGAAGTGAAAGACCGGCGTTCGGCATATGCCGCCGCCGAAATCATGTCCATAGGTCGCACAGCCTCACCGGGCCGGCATCACACGGGCGCGACCGCCGACGCCGAGCACCATCACGGCGCGTGCGGCTGCTACGCCTGAACAAAGAAGCAGTATCCGCGGATATCGCGGCGCAAGGACGACAAGCCATGGCGGAAAAGATACCACGACAGCCGATGCCGGAGCAGGATCCGGAAGATCGGATTCATAATTTCAACGAAGTTCCCTACGGCTACACGCCGGAAGTGGCTATCCTCGAAGCGAGCCGCTGCCTGCGGTGCAAAAAACCCAGGTGCGTGGAAGGGTGTCCCGTCCGGAACGACATTCCGGCGTTCATGGATCTGGTGCGAGAGGGGCGTTTCGCGGAAGCGGCGATGAAGATCAAAGAGACCAATTCCCTGCCGGCAATCTGCGGACGGGTATGCCCGCAGGAAGAGCAGTGCGAGAAGGTATGCATTCTGGGGGTGAAAGGCGAGCCGGTGGCGATCGGCCGCCTGGAACGGTTCGTGGCGGACTGGGAACGGGAACACGGCGAGATCCCGGTGCCTGAACTGCCTCCCAAGACGGGCCGCAAAGTAGCCGTAATCGGCGCGGGTCCCGCGGGGCTTACCGTAGCCGGCGATCTGATCAAAATGGGCCATGACGTGACCGTCTTTGAGGCGCTGCACGAGCCGGGCGGCGTGCTGACCTACGGCATCCCGGAATTCCGCCTGCCCAAGACGATCGTGAACGCGGAAGTGGCGTTTCTGCAGAAGCTGGGCGTGCAGTTCGTGATGGACTTTGTGGTGGGCCGGAACGCCACGATCCGGGAACTGATGGAACGGGACGGCTATGATGCCGTATTTATCGGGAGCGGCGCCGGATTACCGTCCTTTATGGGAATTCCCGGGGAGAACCTGGTGGGCGTTTACAGCGCCAACGAATACCTGACCCGGTCAAATTTGATGAAGGCTTATCTCTTTCCGGATTTCGATACGCCTCCGATCCAGCGCCGGAAGGTCATCGTGGTGGGCGGCGGAAACGTGGCCATGGACGCGGCGCGAACCGCCCTGCGCCTGGGCGGCGACGTTACCATCGTCTACCGGCGCAGCCGGGACGAAATGCCGGCCCGGAATGAAGAAATTCACCATGCTGAGCAGGAAGGCGTGAAATTCAATCTGCTGACCAACCCGACCCGGATTCTGGGGGATGACCACCATCGGGTCACCGGCATCGAGTGCATCCGCATGGAACTGGGCGAGCCGGACGCGTCCGGCCGCCGGCGCCCAGTTCCGGTGAAAGGCTCTGAGTATGTCATTCCCGCTGACACGGTGATCATCGCCATCGGCAATAAACCCAATCCGCTGATTCCGCAGACCATGCCGGAACTGGAAACCACCTCCCACGGAACGATCAAGACAGATCCGGAAACCATGGCCACGTCGGTGCCCGGCGTTTTCGCGGGCGGAGATATCGTTTCCGGCGCGGCCACGGTGATCAGCGCCATGGGCCAGGGCAGAATCGCGGCGGAACACATTCATCAGTACCTGTGTTCTCTGCCGCCCCGCTCATGAAGGGCGAAGTGGTCTGCGAATGAATCCGTAAAAAACCGGGCCTTTCCCCTGTGTCGGGAAAGGCCCGGTGATTTCCGCGGAGTCCTTAGGACTGTCAGCAGGGCAGTTCCCAGCCCTTCCGGTACTCCTTGCTGACGATTTCTTTCGGGTTGGGTACGTTGGTCACGACGCCGTTGACGTTGTCCCAGTGGAGCTTCTGGCCCGATTTCACGGCAAGGTTTCCAAACTGAACCATTTCGGTGAAGGGCCCGGAATAGGAGAAGTTGGAGCAGGGGACTTTACCTTCCGTAATCCCGCGCAGCCAGTCAAAATAAGGATTTTCGTCGGGAATGCGTTCGATGGTCTCGGGGGGCATCGTGTAGTCTTTCATCAGGGCGGAGGGAACAAGCCTGGGCTCGCCGCCATATTCGCCGGCAGTAAGCATCGCCTTGTTGCCGATGAACAGCGACCCGTTCAGGTCCTTGTCGCCAAGGACCTCATCCTGCGGGATGCTTTCGGGGCGTTTTGGACGGTTATACGTTTTCTCGCCGGTGACGGGATCGGGCCAGTGCCCATCATACCAGTATACGTCCACGGGAGGCATGTCACCCCGGGCCGGGAACGCGTATTTAATGGTGGTCATAATGGGGAAAGTCTGGTCATTCCGGCCCCGCTGCTCAACGACTTCCACGGTGAAATCAGAGGCTTCATAAAGTTTGAGGGCCCAATAGGCTGGATCCATGATATGGCACGCCATGTCACCCAGGCATCCGCTTCCGAAGTCCTGCCACGCGCGCCAGTCGTGAGGGGCGAGTTTCTTGTTGTACGGGCGCCAGGGGGCGGTGCCGATCCAGCGGTCCCAGTCGAGGTTCTCGGGGGTAACCATCGGGGGCAGAGGCTCGGTCATGCCCTGGTTGTCCCACACGGGACGGTGGGTCCAGATATGCACTTCGCGGACAGCCCCGATGGCGCTGCTCCAGATCATTTCGCACAGGGTGCGCACGCCGTTGCCGCAGTGTCCCTGATTCCCCATCTGCGTCATGACGCCGGTTTCCTTCGCGGTGACGGTCAGCAGGCGGGCTTCGGCGACGGTGTGGGTAAGCGGCTTCTGCACGTACACGTGCTTGCCGAGTTTCATGGCCATATAGGCGGCCGGCGCGTGGGTGTGGTCGGGCGTGGAGATGGTCACGGCGTCAATTTCGGGCATCTGTTCGAGCATGTTGCGGTAATCTTTGAACCGTTTTGCGTCGGGCAGGCGGTAAAAGGCCTCGGCGCAGCGGTCCCAGTCCACGTCACACAGGGCGACGACATTATGTCCCAGTTTATGGACGCTCATAATGTCCCCCAGCCCTTTTCCGCCCGCGCCGATGGCGGCAACGTTGACCTTCTCATTGGGAGAAATTTTTCGGGGTACCACTTTCGCGGTGTTTGGGGTCTGCGCGATAGCGGCGGATCCCAGCGCGGCCGTAGTGGTGGCCGCCGCCAGAAATGCCCTGCGGGTCAGTTCATGTCGGTCCATTCCTATGCTCCTTCTCCATAGTTAACGGCTGCCGGCGGATCGGCACAGAACCGTCCGGTCCGCCGCGATTCATTGCGCGATATTTTTCGGTGTCGTTCCTTTTTCGGGTTTCCGGTCAGACGATGTTGCGGGAGGCGGTTCGCGCTGGCTCATGGCCCGGGACAACTCAGTCTGGTCCGCAAAACGTCCGTGCTCAAGGAACCATATGACATGATACGCCACTTCACGGCTGGTTACAAGAAAGTTATGGGCATAGGGAAGCACCGTCCAATCTGACATACCCTCGAGTCTGGTGCCGTCTACGGTGACAACGCCGTCATTGGGCTTCCCAAGCGTGGGACGCTGCCCGCGGTTTCCGGCAATAATGCCGAAGGGTACGGAGGGAATCGGAAGGGCAGCGAAAAATTCCTCTGAGGCCAGAATGCCCGCGCTTTCTCCGGTGACCCACCGATAGATCGGGTTTTCCCGCAGGGTGCGGGCTAACTCCGGAGGCCGGTTGGGTGGCGCAATCATGACCAGGCGCCCCAAACCGGGCGGGTATCCCTGACGGAAGGCCAGGCGCGCCACAATACTGGCATGGGAGTGGGTCACCACGTGATATACAGGGGTGTTTACGTTTCCGCGGATAAATTTTAGGAAATCGCTGGTGATGGATTCGATGTCTTCAGCCCGGGCGCTGTAGGCATAACTAAGCATAGAGAAACCGGCCTGCCTGAGGCGGGTATCCAGCATCCACAGGGCGGCCCGGCTGCGCCCCATCCCATGCAGAAGGATGACGGTTACCTGTTCACGGGGCGTGTCGGATGGGGAAAGGTCGATGCGGTTGGTTTCCGGATCCCCTGCGGGAGAAGGGCTGTCCACCGCACGGGTGTTCACTGCGGCCAGGAGTAGCAGGGCAATCAGGACAATCAGCCCGAATCCGGACCGTTGACCAAAACAGGCGATCTTTTGCCGAGCCGGTAAACCTGTTGGGGACGAGGGGCGTTTTGACATGACAGGTATGATACTTAACCGCCGAATTTAAAATCTAAATGCAGTATTTGGGATCCGGGAATTTTCCCGATTCACAAGCAGTTACTAATTGTAGAACCTGATGGTATAATAAAGGTGTCATGAAAAGATCGGCTGCTCAATATATCGGGCGAATCGGAATCGCCGCCATGGTGGCGTTGGCGCCTATGCTTGCTTATTCGGAAGCATGCCTATGTGCCTTTGACGCTGAATGCCAGACGGCAGAGTGTGCCTGTTGCCATCATGGAACGGATGCGGTTTCTTCAGCCGATTGTTGCGGGGGTGATACGTCAGTGTCCCCTCTGAGCCAGGGTACCTGCCCCCTCACGCATCCGCAGCAAAAACCGGGAAATAAACTTCCTTGCCCCTGCGCAGTCCACAGCGCTTTCGATCAGCTTCCAGGCTTGCCTACCCGTAGCGTGGTGTCGGCTGGGCCAGCTTCGAATTCGCCCTTGCCACACCAGGGCACAGCGGTATGTTACGTTTTTTCTGCCGGGGAATCGCCCCAACCCATTCCTGCGGCATCGCCTCCCTACCCCTCATCAGCCAAGCTGAACGCGTATTTCTGCATTTGGCGCTGTTGAAAAGAACGGCGTTTCTCAGGGACCGCCGCCGGATGCGGCGGAGAAACGCTGTACCCGCTCCGATCCGTGAGTGGACATGAAACATCAAATGCAGAAACACAATGCTTATCAAACAAGGAGATTTCTCATGAACAGCAAAATGATGAATTTCGTGGCCCTTTCCGTGGCCCTGATGGTTTTCTCGTTCGGTCTGCTGCTGCCCGCCGTGTCCGCATATGCGGAAGACGGCGCCAAGAAGGCCTGTGCGGTCGCTTCCTGCTGCTGCCCCGAAGGCAAGTGCCAGTGCGCTGACGGCAAGTGCGCCTGCCCGAACTGCAAGTGCGAGAACTGCGCCTGCGCCAAAGGGAAGTGCTGCGCCGGCGGCAAATGCGCGGCTGCTTCCTGCTGCTGCCCTGAAGGCAAGTGCCAGTGCGCTGACGGCAAGTGCGCCTGCCCGGACTGCAAGTGCGAGAACTGCGCCTGCGCCAAAGGGAAGTGCTG
>JAKOTZ010000218.1 GCA_029776995.1 Candidatus Hydrogenedentota bacterium | reverse complement strand
ACCCAGAAACCGGAGATTATTCGGCTGCCGAATGGCATGGCCGTTGTCATGGAGTATCTTCCATGGGCCCGGACGGCGGCAGTATGCGTTGCCATCGGCGCGGGATCCGGACACGAAACCGCCGCGGAATGGGGCGCCGCCCACTTTCTGGAGCATCTGCTGTTCAAGGGCACCCGTTCGCGGACGGCCCGCCAACTTATGGAAGCCGTAGAGGCTCGCGGAGGCTACGTCAACGCGTCAACCGGACGTGAAAACACTTCGGTATACGCGCGCATCCCCGCGGAACACACCCTGACCGCCCTGGAAATTGTCGCTGACATTGCCCTGAACGCTACCCTGCGCGACATTGACCGTGAACGCGCGGTGGTGATCGAAGAGATCCTCTCCGCCGAAGACGCTCCGGAAGAATACGCGCAGGATCTCCTCACCGAACGTCACTGGCCCGGCCATCCTCTTGGGCGGTCTATCCTGGGCAGCGCCGATTCTGTTGCCGCGATTGACCGACGGCGGCTGGCCGCATTCCGGCGACGCTGGTATATCCCTGCCAACATGGTCCTCAGCGTGGCGGGATGCTTCGATCGGGATGCCGTCGCGGACGCGGCTGAACGCTGGTTTGGCGCCATGCAGGCGCGCCCGATGCCGCCGGTTTCCAAACCTCCCGAGTTCGTCGCGGGGACTCATTTCCTTCAGCGGCCGCTCAACCAGGGTCACATGTGCATCGCTTTTCCCGGGGTTTCACTGCACGATCCCCGGCGTTACGATATGGCGGTCCTGGCCCAATTGCTCGGCGGGGGTTCCACGTCCCGTTTATTTGACCGGATCCGCGAGCAGGAAGGCTTGGCCTACAATGTATACGCATGGTCACAGCCGCTCTCCGGAACCGGCGTCCTGGGAATTTATCTGGCTGCCGCGCCAGAAACCTGGAACCGGGCCAGAAACGCCCTGTTTGAGGAGCTTGCCCGGCTGGTGCGCGTTCCGCCAAATCAAACCGAAATCGCCACGGCCAGGGAACAGCTTAAAGCCTCCCTGCTTATGGGAAACGAATCCTGCGGCGGCCGAGCGGGAAGGAACGCCGCTGCTTTGCTGGATTACGGGCACACCATCCCGATTGAAGAGCAATTGGCCGCCTACGACCGCGTCAACGCGGATTCCGTGGCCGCGTGTACTGCCGCGTTTATTCGTCCCGACCGGTGCGCCATGCTGGTAATGGGGCCCGCCCGGCTCCGCAGTTCAGCGAAGTCGGATTTCTCCTGGTAATGCTCCCCTTCTGCGTTTTCCCCCCGACGGTCAGAGACTGGCGCGCCGCGCAAAAAACCTGTGATAATACATTTATAAATCCCTCCTCCATGAAAAAACGCTCCGGGAGCTGCGCCAATGGATCCGCATGAGTCGCATAATATTCATCAGTGCCTGGAAGTTGCCGTGCACCAGCTCCCGGGTAATGAAGATCTGCCACTGCCGGCCTATGCCACCGAACATGCCGCGGGCATGGATCTGCGCGCGGCCGTTCGCGAGCCCCTGGAAATTCTGCCTGGCGGACGCGCCCTGGTGCCGACGGGCATCAGGATCGCTCTGCCTATGGGGTACGAGGCGCAGGTGCGCCCCCGGAGCGGCCTGGCGCTTCGGCATGGCATCATCCTGCCGAACAGTCCCGGCACCATCGACGCGGATTACCGGGGAGAAATCGCGGTGATCCTGATGAATCTCGGCGAAGCCCCATTTGTCATTCAACGGGGAGACCGGATTGCCCAGCTGGTGGTGGCTCCCTGTTGCCGTATTGCCTGGCGCGCCGTGCCGAACCTGGACGAAACGCCGCGGGGCGCCGGCGGCTTCGGCCACACGGGAACCTGATGCATTCCGCTTCGCGGCCGCGGTTTTGTTTTCCAGAACCTGTTTATCTCCACAAAGTGCGCCCGTAACCCGCCAGGTCTGAAACCGCGATTTAAAACTCCAACGGAACCTCTCCGCCGCGTGATGCTGCACCGTATAACGGTCACGCCATTGCCTCTGGTCTTGCCTGTGCCGGCGATCACTTTCCGCTTTAAAAAACCATGCGGCGGGAGCCGTTTGATCGACTCCCGCCGCGCCATTGCGTCAGCGGTTTTCCGCTGTTATGAGGTTATTTTCTGCGACGGGTCGCCGCCGCGCCGGCCAGCGCAGTCAGGGCCGCCAGGGCCGCCAGTCCGATACCACCCGCGACCGGCACGCCCGGATCATACGTGATGGTTGCCGGACCGACGATGATGGATTCGAACTCGTCGGAGACTTCGCACTGGTAGGAGCCGGCGAGAGACTGCTCGAAGTTGCTGATGCTCAGCGTGTTGCTGTTGGTGCCCGA
>JAKOTZ010000137.1 GCA_029776995.1 Candidatus Hydrogenedentota bacterium | reverse complement strand
TAAATTCCGCGCAGTTCCCAGGTGGAGGCGGTGAGCCAGCGGAAGGTACCCTCCGGATGTCCATCCACCGTGACAGAGGCCACAATGGTGGGAGCGGTCCCGTTGAGGTTCGTGATATTCAGTGCGGTATTCGCCCCCACGGAGGCGGTCGCGGTGAATGCAGCCGTTTGATTGCCCGTTCCGATAAACCCATCAATGGTGGGCCGGCGGTTGGCAAACCAGCTCTTGAAGTAGTTCTGATCGATCGAGTAGCTGGGGGATTGATCCTCCATTGCCTGGAGCCAGGCATACATACGGGGGGAGTTGAGCGACCATTTGTCCCGGATTTCCTGGAGATAATAGTTCAGCGCGCGGCGGAACCATGGACGCCCGAAGAATGGCGCCGTCCCGGGAATGCCGCCCAGCACGGATTGAGTCGTGCTCTGGAAGTCGAGGTCGCCGTCCCAGAATTGAAACTCCCAGCGGCCGTCGGTGGGCCGGCGGTAAACGAAACCGTTTTTGCCCCGGTCGATGGTAAAGTTGTCCCATGCGCCCGCCCAGCCTTTTACAGCCGCATAGCGCCCGAATTTATCCACATCGAAAATCTTTTCGACCGACGCCCGGAAGGTCTCATCGGCAGCGGCACTGGCCGGCGTCACTCCGTTGTTATACATGGTCCGGATCCAACTGGTGAGGCCCGAGAAATCGTAGCGGTCGGACTGGGTCCGGATCGGCCATGACCCGTGCCAGTAAACGGGATTTTCCCGAAAACGCACATCAAAAACCCAGTCACCGTTTACCTGAGAGCGGTTTTCACTGGCAAGATCGTCACCAAAATACCATGCATCATCAATTTCATGGAGCTCGCTGGAGCCGGAGTTCTCATAGGTGCGGTCGAGCATATCAGTATCGGTGGGCTCGGTGTCATCCTTGAGGGAGAGCGGCAGGTTGTTAAACTGCATGTGAATGAATTCCGCTTCGGCCTGCGGGTATCCGAGGAGGTAGAGCCAGTAACGGTCGACCCGGTTGTTCCAGCGGCGGGCTCCATTGTCCGAGGCATCGTTGTCGGCACCGGTTTTCTCCCGTCCGCGGAACATGCGGTCTTTGGGATATTTGGAGCGGACGCGGTCCATGTCGTTCCCGTTGACCCGGGTCCATGGCGAACCACTCTTGCGGGATTCAACGTTGTAGAGGATTTCCTTCTCGTTGATGATG
>JAKOTZ010000124.1 GCA_029776995.1 Candidatus Hydrogenedentota bacterium | reverse complement strand
ATACGGCACACGAGACCGGTCGAGGAAAAGATGGTGAATGTGCTGCTGATTATCTGGGGGTTATCGCTGATGGCCACGCCGGAAGATGTTCCGCTGGAATTTATCCAGCGGCTCCAGGGTGATAACTGGTACGGTGTGTATATGAACGGCGCCAAGGTGGGGTACTCCGTACATAAGATTGGCGTGCAGGATGGAAAAATTACGCTGACCGAAGACGCCCATTTTTCCGTGATCATGTCCGGAACCCGGCAGAACATGCGGCTTTATTCCGAACGGACATACGCAGCTGACACGGGACGCCTGGTTAGGATCCATGCGCTGGTTACCGATCCATCGCAGCAGTCGGAATTTACAGCCGAAGCGGAAGGGGAGAGGTTTCTAATGCATTCCGTCGTGGGACAGAACCGGAAACAGAAGGATTTCCCCCTGCCCGAAGAAACGGTCTGGGATGGCCTGAGGCAGTCTTTGTGGGTATTCGCGCGCCCGGAAGTCGGCAGTACCCGCGAATTCCGGCTGTTCGAACCGCTTTATGAGCGCGAACTTACCGGCACTTCCCAGGTGACCGCGCTGGAGGAACGGCTGATTGACGGCGCTCCAACACGAATCTATACCATCCGCAACCGGATTGATGCCATGGAGATGGACAGCGTGGCCCGGGTGACTGCTTCAGGGCAGGTGCTGGAAGAATCTCTGTCGGGAAGCATGACGCTGAAGCTTGAGCCGGAAGCCGTAGCCCGGGATGTTTCCCAACAATACGACGTTATCATGGCCAATGCCGCCCGGGTTGACCGGCCCATCACGAATCCCCGGAACCGACCCTGTCTCGGCCTGATACTGACGGGCCCTCTCAGCGAAGGGGTCCTGTTCAATAACCAGCACCAGCGTATTACGCGCATGTCGGAAAACCGTTATGATTTCCGGGGGAGATTGGTGGACCTTAAAGAGTACGCTCCTCCAAATCTTCCTCTGGAAAAAGTTCCGCCGGAGGTGTCCCCATGGCTGCAGCCTTCAACCTTTATCCAGTCGGATCACCCGGCTATACGTGAGAAAGCGCGCGAGTTACGCGGCGAGGAGCGGAACAACAGCCTTGCCGTTGTCCGCAATATTTGCCGCTGGGTGCATGAAAACATGCGCACCACGTACTCCGCACGCATGTCCAACGCGCTGGAAGTGCTGGAGCATCTTGAAGGGGACTGTACTGAGCACAGCGTACTGATGACAGCGCTGGCCCGGGCTGCCGGTATTCCCGCCCGGGAGAATGCGGGCCTGGTGTATATTCCGGGGAAGGATGCCGGGTTTTACTTTCATCAGTGGCTGGAGGTTTGGATAGGCGAGTGGCTGGCGGTAGATCCCACGTTCAACCAGATTCCCGCGGACGCCACGCATATTAAGTTAGCTGAAGGTGATCTGTTTCAGCAAAGTAAAATTATTCCGCTGATCGGGCGGATAGAGGTTTCCGTTACCGAAGAGGCTGACTGCAAAAATATGTTCAGTGAATATATATCTCCAGAGTAAGTAAGTGAATAAAAATGTAATTAACCAGTCCTTAACACTGGTTTTCTCTGTTGTTTGACTCTGCCGGTACACAGGGGAGCATAATTAAAAAAACTGAGATCAGGTGTCCGGTATTTCTCAGGTTCAGTGCCTAACGCTTTCCGGACCATAACATTTTGCGTCCCGCGGGTACCCCTGTTTCATTCCCGGGAGCAATGGGAGAATGTCTATATGTCCAAGGTAATGCGTACCCTTGACGGCAACGAAGCCGTGGCCAATGTAGCCTATCAGGTAAGCGAAGTTGCGGCCATTTATCCGATTACGCCCTCCTCAGCCATGGGGGAATGGGCGGACGAATGGGCAGCCCAGGGTCGGAAGAATATCTGGGGTTCGGTCCCGATGGTGGTCGAGATGCAGAGTGAAGCCGGGGCCGCGGGGGTGGTTCACGGCGCGCTGCAGGCTGGTTCCCTGACTACTACGTTTACCGCGTCTCAGGGGCTGCTGCTGATGATTCCCAACATGTTCAAAATCGCCGGCGAACTCACGCCGGCTGTTTTTCATGTCACGGCGCGGACGGTTGCCACGCATGCCCTCTCCATATTTGGCGACCACAGCGACGTGATGAGCGTTCGCAACACGGGCTTTGCGCTGATTTCTTCCTGTTCTCCCCAGGAAGCGCAGGACCTGGCCATGATTGCCCACGCGGCGACCCTTGAGGCTCGGGTGCCTTTCCTGCATTTCTTTGACGGTTTCCGCACCTCTCATGAAGTGGCCAAGGTGGAAATGCTTAGTCCCGAAGAAATGCGCGCCATGATCAGTGATGATCTGGTGCTGGCCCACCGTGCGCGCGCGCTTTCTCCTGACCGTCCCATCATCCGGGGTACGGCCCAGAATCCGGATGTGTTTTTCCAGGCGCGGGAACGGTGTAATCCATTCTATGCGGCCTGTCCGGGAATCGTGGCAAAGACCATGGACCGTTTTGCGGAGATCACCGGACGGCGGTATCACCTGTTCGACTACGTGGGCGCGCCGGATGCGGACCGGGTTATTGTCCTGATGGGCTCCGGCGCCGAGGCAGCACATGAAACCGTGGAGTACCTGAACGGCAACCTGGGCGAAAAAGTCGGGGTGCTCAAAGTGCGCCTTTTCCGACCGTTCTCCGCGAAAGATTTTGTTCGGGCGTTGCCGTCTACGGTCAAAAAGATCGCGGTTCTGGACCGTACCAAAGAACCGGGAGCAGCCGGAGAACCGCTGTACCAGGATGTGATTACCGCGCTGGTGGAAATGTTCACGGCGGGTGAAGCACCTTTCTCCGAGATTCCGCGGGTCGTGGGTGGCCGGTATGGGTTGTCGTCGAAAGAGTTTACACCGGCGATGATTAAAGGTATCTTTGATGAACTGAAAAAGGACAATCCCAAGAACCATTTCACCGTCGGCATTCTGGATGACGTGTCCAACACCAGCCTGGAGTATGATCCGTCTTTCAGCACGGAAGATCCTTCAACGGTGCGGGCCGTGTTCTATGGGCTGGGATCGGATGGCACCGTGGGTGCCAACAAGAATTCCATCAAAATCATCGGTGAAGACGCCGGGCTGAACGCCCAGGGATTTTTCGTCTATGACTCCAAGAAATCCGGGTCTATGACCACATCCCACCTGCGTTTTGGTCCGAAGCCGATCCGCTCCACTTACCTGATTTCCCGGGCGAATTTCGTGGCGTGCCACCAGTTCACGCTGATGGAAAAAATAGACATTCTCCGCTGCGCTCAGGAAGGCGCCGTATTCCTGCTGAACAGCATCTACGGTCCGGATGAGGTGTGGAATCACCTGAGCCGGACGGTTCAGCGCCACATAATCGAGAAGAAGATGAAGTTTTACGTTATCAACGCCTACAAGGTTGCCGCGGAAGCGGGGATGGGTAACCGGATCAATACGGTCATGCAGGTATGTTTCTTCGCGATCAGTAATATCCTGCCCCGCGAGCAGGCTATTGAAGCGATCAAAACCGCCATCAAGAAGACCTACGGGAAACGCGGCGAATCTGTCGTGCAGAAGAACTGGGCTGCAGTGGATATGGCGCTCGCCAACCTTCATGAAGTAACGGTGCCCGGCGAGGTGACCAGCACCTTCGACCTGGCGCCCGCGGTTCCGGACCACGCGCCCGAATTCCTTCACGAGTTTACCGCGGCCATTATCCGGGATGAAGGAAACTCGCTGCCGGTCAGCAAGATGCCGGTGGACGGCACTTTCCCGACGGCCACAACCCAGTGGGAAAAACGGAACATTGCCCTGGAGATTCCGGAGTGGGATCCGGATACCTGTATCCAGTGCGGAAAGTGTTCGCTGGTGTGTCCCCACGCCGTGATCCGCGGGAAGATTGTGGAACCTCAGGCGCTGGAAAACGCCCCAGAAGGGTTCAAGAGTGCTCCGGCCAAGTGGAAAGAGTTTGCCGACAAGCGGTTTATCCTGCAGATCGCGCCGGAAGACTGCACCGGGTGCACCTTGTGCGTGCAGGTCTGCCCGGCCAAAAACAAGACCGAACCGCGGCTTAAAGCAATCAACATGATCGCGCAGGCGCCGGTGCGGGAACGGGAGCGGGCATGCTGGGATTTCTTCCTGTCGCTGCCGGACTTTAACCGCCAGCAGGTTAAACACCACCTGGTCAAAGATGTGCAGCTGCTGCGTCCGCTGTTTGAATTCAGCGGAGCCTGCGCGGGGTGCGGCGAGACGCCATACGTGAAGCTGCTGTCCCAGCTGTTCGGGGATCGCCTGTACGTCGCCAACGCCACGGGTTGTTCGTCCATTTACGGCGGGAACCTGCCGACCACTCCGTGGGCCGTTAACGCGGAAGGGCGGGGTCCCACGTGGTGTAACTCACTGTTTGAGGATAATGCGGAATTCGGCATGGGCATGCGGGTTACCATCGACAAACAGCGCGAGTTTGCCGCTGAACTGTTGTGCAAGCTGGCGCCGCAGCTGGGAGACGCGTTAGTGGATGCTCTGCTTAACGCGGACCAGTCGACTGAAGAAGGCATCGAAGCGCAACGGGCCCGGGTGGCTGAGCTGCGAAAGAAACTGGAAACCATCGACGCGCCCGAAGCCAAACAGTTGGCCGGTGTCGCGGATTTTCTGGTCCGCAAGTCCGTGTGGGTCCTGGGTGGCGACGGTTGGGCCTACGATATCGGTTACGGCGGACTGGACCATGTGATTGCGTCGGGACGCAACGTGAATATTCTGGTGTTGGATACCGAGGTTTACTCAAACACGGGCGGGCAGTGCTCCAAGGCGACGCCGCGGGCGGCCGTGGCTAAATTCGCGGCCAGCGGCAAGCCGGCTATGAAAAAAGACCTGGCCCTGATGGCCATCACGTATGGCAACGTCTACGTGGCCAAGGTTGCCTTGGGCGCCAATGATGCCCAGACCATCCGCGCGTTCCTCGAAGCGGAGGCCTATGACGGTCCCTCGATCATAATCGCGTACTGCCACTGCATCGCGCACGGCTACAACCTGGCGATGGGGCTTGAACAGCAGAAAGCCGCGGTGGCCAGCGGACACTGGCCGTTGTTCCGCTATAACCCCGCGCTCAAGGCGGAAGGAAAAAATCCCTTCCAGCTGGACTCCAAAGAGCCGACGCTCCCGCTCGAGAAATACATTTACAATGAAACCCGGTATAAGATGCTGACTCTGAGCAAGCCGGAGGAAGCCCAGAAACTGCTGGTTGAAGCCCAGGCCGATGTGCAGGAGCGCTGGCGGTTCTACCAGGGACTGGCAAATCTGCTGGGCGGAAACGGCGCGGGCGAAGGGAAGACAGAAGCGGACTGAACCTAAAACAACTGCCAGGCCGTTGGGTAACGGCAGGAGGAATTTACTATGGATTTGACAACGACGTATCTTGGCATGACTTTGAAAAGCCCGGTAGTGGTTTCCCCCGCGCCGGTGACGGAAAAAATTGACAACATCCGAAAAGCCGAGGACGCCGGCGCCAGCGCCGTTGTGCTGCATTCCCTGTTCGAGGAACAGATTTCCCTGCTGAGCCATGAGCTGGACGCCTCCCTCCGGCAGGGCGAATACTCCTACGCGGAAGCGCTGACATACTTTCCGGATATGGAAGACTATAAGATGGGCCCGGACGGCTATCTCGGCCATATCCGCAAAGCTAAAGAAGCCGTTCAGATACCCATCATTGCGAGCCTGAACGGCGTTTCAAAGGGCGGCTGGGTCGAGTATGCCAAACAGATACAGGAGGCCGGCGCGGATGCCCTTGAGCTGAACGTGTACTACCTGGCAACCAATCCCAATATGACCGGCCAGCAGGTGGAAGAGATGTATGTTGAGCTGGTGAAGGCCGTTCGGGAAGCTGTCACGATTCCCTTGGCCGTCAAAATTGGTCCCTATTTCAGTTCACTGGCCAATATGGCGCGGCAGCTGGATCAGGCCGGCGCTGACGCGCTGGTGATGTTCAACCGGTTTTATCAGCCGGATCTGGATATCGAAAATCTGGAAGTGAAACCGGACCTGAACCTGAGCTCCTCGCAGGAGCTTCGCCTGCGGCTGCGCTGGGTGGCCATCCTGTACGGAAAAATCAAGGCCGATATGGCCATTACGGGCGGCGTCCATACCGCAACGGATGTTATCAAGTCCATGATGGCAGGCGCCAAAGTGGCCATGACCACATCCGCCGTACTTCGCCATGGGATAGAACACATTGCCCGAATGCTGGATGGCGTTAAAGCGTGGATGGAGGAAAAGGAATACACTTCCATTTCCCAGATGCAGGGATCGCTGAGCCAGCAGAAATGCGCCGAACCGGCCGCGTTCGAGCGGGCCAACTACATGAAAATCCTTACCAACTATATACCGGAGCCGCCCAAGCCTGTTATCTGAAACTAAAAAACACAAACTGGTTATGTTCAGCCTTCCCCTAAAAACTAGGGGAAGGTTTTTTATAATTACGCGGATAAGGAGAAAGCAATGTCTGTTCAGTGGCAATTGGTCGGTTCGTACAAGGAAATCCTCTACCATAAAGCCGAGGGAATCGCAAAGATTACCATCAACCGCCCCCATAAACGGAACGCGTTTACCCCCCGGACAGTGGATGAAATGCTGGACGCGTTTCGAGACGCCCGTTTTGATCCGGAAATTGGCGTCGTCATTCTGACGGGAGCCGGTCCGTTGGCCTTCTGCTCCGGTGGCGACCAGACGGTGCGCGGCCAGGCGGGTTACCGCGACCAGGAAAGAGGCGTGGAGCGGCTGAATGTGCTGGATCTGCACCGGGTCATTCGCACGCTGCCCAAACCCGTGATTGCCATGGTGGCCGGCTATGCCATTGGCGGCGGAAACATTCTGGCCATGGTATGCGATCTGACCATAGCGGCGGACAACGCGATTTTCGGCCAAACCGGTCCGCGGGTGGGATCCTTTGACGCGGGATACGGTTCCGCGCACCTCGCCCGTATTGTGGGACAGAAAAAGGCACGCGAAATCTGGTTCCTCTGCCGGCAGTATAACGCCCGGCAGGCTCTCGAAATGGGATTGGTTAACACGGTTGTGCCCCTGGAGAAACTGGAAGAAGAAACGGTGCAGTGGTGCCGCGAAATCCTGAGCCTGTCTCCCACCGCGCTGCGGTGTATCAAAGCGGCGATGAATGCCGATGAAGACGGCCAGGCCGGACTGATGGAACTGGCCGGAAACGCGACCAGCCTCTTTTATATGACCGAAGAAGGCCAGGAAGGCCGAAACGCCTTCCTTGAAAAACGCAAACCGGACTTCTCGCGGTTTCCCAGGAAGCCATGACAACGGATACGCGGCAGGCATCTTCCGCAGCAGGAGAGAGACCTGGACCAATGCGGGTCTGGATTTTGGCGGCGAGGCCCAGAACTCTTTTTGCCGCTGCGGGTCCAGTTCTGATGGGGCTGGTTATGTCCGCAACGGACCGCGCGCTTCACGTACCCGCCGCGTTGACGGCAATGGCCTGTGCCCTGCTGCTGCAGATCGGCGCGAACTTCGTTAATGATTACAGTGACGGTGTCCGGGGAACCGATACGGCAGATCGTCTTGGTCCCCGACGGATGGTACAGTCAGGATGGATATCGGCGCGCGCCATGCGCCGGGCGGCGATCTTAGTCCTGAGCCTGGCCTTTGTCATTGGTCTATATCTGGTTGTGCGGGGCGGCTGGTCCCTGCTGGTTTTGGGAATTCTGGCAATTGCGGCTGCCGTGCTTTACACGGCAGGACCTTATCCTTTGGGATATCACGGTCTGGCGGAGCCGTTTGTGTTTGTTTTCTTTGGCCCGGTGGCGGTTGCCGGAACGGTTTGCGCGCAGCATGGCGCATGGGAGCCGGCAGCCTTAGTCGCTGGATGCGGCCCTGGACTGCTCAGCGTCGCGTTGCTGACCGTGAACAATATCCGCGACCTCACCCAGGATCGCGCGGCCGGTAAACGCACGCTTGCCGTCCGCATTGGCGAGACCCGGGCCCGGCATTTCTTTATGTTTTGCGTGCTTGCGGCGCTGGTGGTTCCGCCGGGCTGGGCCGCGTATGTTTATGGGTTTCCGGTTAAATGCGCATTGGCCATGGCTGGGCTGATGGCGCTTGTTGCGGGACCGTTTGCCTTGGTACTGGTTCGCGGCGTTTACCGTGATAATGGGAGGGCCTTGAACCGCAGGCTTGGGCAGACCGGTCTTCTGATTTTTGGGTACAGTCTGATATTTTCGGCAGGGTGGCTGTTCTGCTCCGGGATGGTTGCGTCTTTATGAACTGGGGCCTGTGGAAATACGATCTTCCCCTGGTCTGCGGCATGTTGTTCGATGAAGACCTGTTAACCCATCGAACCGGATTGCTGGCGTGTCTGTCAGACGGACAGGGTGAATGGTGGCTGGAAGTCGGGCCGGTAACCGTCTTGGGTGGTCCGGACCTGAACGATCTGGTCCGGTGGTGCGGCATCTGGGCGGATCACTGGTTCAGTAATCTCCCTCCCTGGAATATTCGCGCGCGCCTGCGTGATGCCGGATGTCCTGGCCCGGTAATGGATACGATAGCGGGAACCTGGTCGCTGGGCATGCGCGCGCGCCGGACGCTGCTTCAAGGCATGCGCCGGAAGGTGTGGCTGACCGCTTTACTGGAGTTGTCTGACGGGGATGCTTCCGATGTGTTTCGCGTCGCGCGGCGTATAGCGGAATCCGGTTACCGGTACGCGAAAATTAAGACACGCGGGTGCCGTTCCGAGTCAGCCGTTGACCTCCTGCGCGGGATACGCAAAACGCTTGGGCCATTCTGTCAGGTCCGGGTAGACTTCAATGCTTCGTGGTCGCCGGACAGCGTTGCGGAGGTGATTTGCGGCGCGCTGCTGCCGGAACAGGGACTGGCGCCGGTAATGTATCTGGAGGATCCATTACCCCCGGGAGGCCAGGCGGATTCCGCTTTATGGCCGGTTCCACTGGCGTTGGACACGCGCGCTTTTCTGAATCAACTGATTGCGCCAGCGATATGCTCACGGGTCCAGTGGGGCGTCTGGAAACCCTTTGTGTCGTGGCCGGTCCGGTTTCAAATGTTGCAACAGGGCTGGTCGGTAACCGTCAGCTCCGCATGTGAATCAGGGGTGGGAACCGCCGCCCTGGCGGCGCTCGCGCTCTATGGTAATATCGCGCCGGGCGCCGGCCTGGGATCATATCAGTGGCTTCGGGAGGATGTGCTTGCGCGGCGGTTGCCTGTAGCCGACAGGCCGTGGGCGGACCTGCGAGATCTTCTGGTTGTTTCCCAGTCCGTTGTGACGGACCGGTTGAGCCTGGTACAAAGCGGTTGATTCGGAGAAAGTAAGTCGAGATGACCCTGGGCAAACATATGCTGTTTAAAGCGTTGGGAAACTGGTTGCCGGATGCCCCATGCTTGCTTACCCGTGAAAAAGTTTACAGCCGCTCTGACGTGGACCGATTGGCTGCGGATTGGGCTGATACTTTTTCGCAGGCCGGGGCGCGCGCCGGCCGCTGGATCGCTTTGCGTGTGGCTCCCACTCCGGAAGCGATTGTGGATCTGCTGGCCCTGTGGCGTTGCGGCGCGGGGGTGGTTCTGCTGGACGCAAACCATCCACCGGAGTGGGCGCAGGCTCTGACTGCTATTGCCGGAGTAAGCGAAATCCTGACGGCGGGGCATTTACCTGAGACCGTTTCCTGGACGGATGTTGCCGGCATGGAGGATGGGCCGGCAGTTGCCGTGTTTACCTCCGGAACGGAATCAAAACCAAAAGCCGTAGTTCATACGCTGGACACCCTGTGCGTAACCGCTCGGGCCGGGGCGGGACGGCTTGGGATTGGAGACCAGTCTGTTCTGCCGATGACGCTGCCCCTGTTTCATGTTTCGGGGCTTATGACCCTGATGCGCGCGATTCTGGCCGGCGCGGCATGCCGACTGCCCTCACCGGAAGAAGGTTGGCGGGACATATTGCGTTCCGGGGGGTATTCCCACGTTTCCCTGGTTGCCGCCCAGCTTAGCCAGGGAATGGGGGACCCCGATATAAAGAGAGCCCTTCAGCAGGCGAAACGGCTACTGCTGGGGGGCGGACCGGTTTCGGATACGCTTCTGGATCAGGCTTGGCGGGACGGCATCCCCGTAATCAACAGCTATGGGATGACCGAAACGGCGGCCATGGCAGCCATGACAGATCCGGAGGTAAATCCGGCAGGAGCGTATGCCAATCCGCTGTATGCCGGGAGCTTCAGTGTGAACGGCACAGGGCGGATTTTGATTCGGGGTCCCATGCTTTTTGCGGGATGGCTGGAATCCGGGAAAATTCGCCGTCTGAATCTGGAGCCTGACGGATGGTATCGCACCGGGGATATCGGTGAAATGAATGATGCGGGGGGAATTCGCGTGCAGGGCAGGGCGGACTCAGTCATCATTTCCGGTGGGGAAAAAATACACCCGGAATGGCTTGCCGCCGCGCTTATGGATCTGCCGGGCGTATTTGCTGCCTGTGTGGCAGGGGTCCCTGATGCTACGTACGGCGAGGTTCCTGCCGCAATATTGGCCATGCGGGAGGGAGAGCCCTTACCTGAACCAGAGACGGTAAAACGGCATCTGCAAGGCCGATTTCCCGACTGGATGCGCCCACATTATGTTTTTGCGTGGCCGGAAGAGGTTTGCGCGCCGGGACCAAAACCGCCAATACATCGACTGAAAACCTGGGCGATGGAGTATCTCGCGCGGAAGGAGGGGTAACTTTTCCGGGTGGGTCAGGAAACGATCCGAGACTGGTTTTTTAAGACGTCTTTTGCCGCGATGGCCAGGGCTGAGCGGGCGGCCAGCCTGACCTGGCCGATCAGCCGGGGGCTTACGCTTACGGCCCGGGCGCCCAGTTCGATCAGCCTCGGAATCATCTGACGGTTGGAAGCCAGCTCACCGCAAATGGAAACCGGCTTATTCATTTCATTTGCGGTCTGGTACAGTTGCGCGAGCATGGTCCAGAGGATCGGGTGCTGAGGATTGTAATCCCGGGCAACCAGCTCATTATTCCGATCAACCGCGAACGTGTACTGGATCAGATCATTCGTGCCGATCGATGCGAAATCCGCCAGGGACAGCAATTCCCGGGCCGCCAGGCAGGCGGAAGGCACTTCAAACATCGGACCGTGCGCGAGGGGTCCCGCGTTGATGTCCTGCGTAGCCTGGCGGAACAGTTCACGGAGGGTATAGAACTGTTGCGCGTCTATGATCATCGGGTAAAGCACCTGTACCGGACCTGCCATGGAGGCCCGGGCAATCGCGCGCGCCTGGGTTTCCAACAGGTGGGGATGGCCCAGCAACAGCCGGGCGCCCCGGTATCCGAGCACCGGATTTTCTTCAGGGGGCAGATGCAGAAAACGGGCCGCTTTGTCTCCGCCAAGGTCCAGAATCCGGATGCAAACCGGTTTGCCGTTCATGGCTTCCACGATCCGCACGTACAGATCGTACTGCTCATCTTCATTGAGCAGACGGTCCCGGATGATAAATTCAAACTCTGTGCGATACAACCCAATGCCATCTGCCTTGGCCAGATGGGTCAGCGGCATGTCTTCAATCGAATTAATGTTCGCGTAGACCGAAAATTCCCGGATTGGCTCGACAACCTGAATCCTGAGCGGGTCAAATCGGGACAGCCCCGGATACAGCGAGAGCGTTTCCCGTTGTGGACGGACGATAACCTCGCCGGTGCGGCCGTTGATCAATACCGGTTCTCCCGGCCTCACCTCATCCAGCAGTCCGGGAATTCCCGTCACCGCGGGGATACCCAGCGCGCGCGCCAGAATCGCCGCATGGGAAGCCGGTCCGCCATGTTCGGTCAGGATACCGACCACCTGGTTCGTGTCAAATGAGACCGTATCGCCGGGAAACAGTTCCTCAGCCACGATAATGATAGGATGGCTGTCCCCGCGGCGCTGTTTTGGGGGACGGTCACTTGCAATGGAAGGTTGCGGCGAGTCCGTCGGGATGGAGATCTGGCCCAGCACAGTCAGCAATCGCCGGCGCACTTCGATCAGGTCTGCCGCGCGTTCACGCAGCGCGGCATTATCGATCTCAAGCATCCGCAGTTCATATTCCCGGAGCACCTGCCAGGCGGCGGCTTCCGCGTTAACCAGCTGATCCCGAATGATCCGCTCGGCTTCCGTTACCAGGGCGGGGTCTAGGGCAATGGCCCGCTGAGCCTCAAAAATGGCGGCTGCGGCCGATCCCACACGCTCGGCAACTCTTTCCGAGAGGTTGCGCAGATCATCCGCCACCAGCGCAATAGCCCGCTTGAGTCTGCCGAGCTCGCGTTCGATATCTTCTGTGGCGATATCCCGCGCGACGACCTCACCGACGGATGAACTTTGCAGTACCTCCGCGCGGGCAAGCACCACGCCATCGCTTATGGCAATACCGGACAGGCGTTTTTCCATATTACGCTGTCCGGTATCTGCCATAAACCAACCTGTTTCCACAGCGGAACTTTCACCCGCGGCGGCTGTTTTAGCACCTGATACTGTCATCATGGGGAGGGTTCAGAACCCCCATATCCGGGACTCCCCGGACTTATTCTTTTGCCGCGCTTTTCCTGGATCTGGAACCGCAGGCTTTTTTCTTGGGTTTTTCTTCAGCACACGCAGCTGCCGCAAAACTCTGGTAAAAATCTTTCAGAGATTCCAGCAATGCGCCCAATTTAGCCCGGGTCTCATCACAGGATGTGTTGACCCCCAGTTTTGCGGCTTTAGCGCAGAAAGCTTCCCATCCGTCATGATCCCACTGGGCATTGTTTTCCGCGACGAATTCGGCAGCTTCTTTTGCCAGTTTGATTACCGGATTTTTTTCAGACATACGCAGTTCCTCCAAATTGAAGTACTACCCTAGGTCAGCCCTTTGTTTGTATCACTTGCTCTCTGTTCAGTATAGCAAATTTGCGGAAATTGAACAAGTTTTTTATCCAGGGCATCACTGGAAGTTGAAAAGCATGGATACATGTGCCTTTCAGGTTGTTTTTCCCGAAGTGGCCAGATACCTGGAAAACCCTTCCAGCAGCACCCGCTCGTCGTATTCCCAGTGATACCGCCGTTCCACGGCCAGGCGGCCGTTGTGTCCGAGTTCCGCGGCAAGAGCCGGATCCCGTAACAGGGTATCTATGGCATCCGCAATGGCTTCCGGCCGCGACACGTCCACCAGGAGGCCGCAGTTGGATTCCCGGACAATCCGGGCGACTTCAACCGCGAAATCCGGGGCGATTACCGGACAGCCTTCTCTCATGTAATCAAAAAGTTTATGCGGCATGGCCAGCACGTGGTTGCGGATGCCCGGCTGGAACAGAATCAGACCGACGCGGGCGCCGGCAATAAACGAAGGCACGCGGGAAAACGGAACCTCCGGGATCAGCACCATATGCTGCTCCAGCCCCATTTCGCGGATGGTATCCCTGAAACGCTGTTCATCGGCGGAAACATAGCGTCCCAGCACCACACACCGCAGCATGGGGTGGCGCGGCGCCAGCCGGGCTACAGCATCCAGCAGCTGGTAAGCCCCGCGTTTGGCGCTGAATACGCCCTGGTGCAGAATGATCTCGGCATCTGCCCCCAGCCCGGTCAATTCCGGGGCTTTTTCCGCGGTGGGCGGCTGAAGATGGGTAGTATTAATTACGGTGATCCGCGGCACCGGCAGGCCGGCCCACTCCCCGTCGAAACTTTCCCGGGTAAGAATAATCAGCGACGTAAACCGGGCCATAAACCGCATGATCAGGCGGGTAAGGCGCTCAACCGCGTTGCGCAGGAAACGAGGGAAATACTGCGCGAACTGCCCGGCCACGTACTCGTGCATGTCAAAGACCACCTGTTTCTTTCCGCGGGCCAGGATTTTCAGCGCGAGGGCGGCCACCCAGGATTCCGGTTCCGGCGCGATCAGAACATCCGCGTCAACCGGTCGGGCGGTCCGGATCAGGCGAAAAGTAGCCAGCAGGCGGCTGAAGAGGCCGGATGCCGGTAGCGTATGGATGAACTCGACACCCATGGGGTCTGTCCACCGCCCAGGTTTATTCTGATGCAGCGGCGCGGGCGGGCATATGTAGACGACCGAGTAGCCGGCGTTGCGCAGACTCCGGATGATCTTGTGATACATCCGTTTATCATCAGATTCGTGAAGGACCGCCAGAACAGCTGTTTTCATTCGGACTGCGGTTTCTTTTTGGGCGGGCGGTAGATATGGGTGCTGGCGCTGAACAGGGCGGCGGCTGATTCCATAACCGTTTCGCTGAGCGTGGGATGGGGATGGATGGTCATGTCCAAATCTTCTGCCACCGCGCCCATTTCAATGGCCAGCGCGCCTTCCGCGATCAGTTCTCCGGCTCCGGACCCCACGATGCCCATCCCCAGCACCTGGTTCGTGTCCGGGTCGCAGACCAGTTTGGTCAGCCCTTCGGGCCGGTTCAGGGTGGTTGCCCGGCCGGAAGCCACCCAGGGGAATCGGGTTACTTTAACGGGAATTTCCTGTTTCCGGGCCGCCGATTCGGTCAGTCCTACCCAGGCGACTTCCGGATCCGTGAATACCACGGCCGGTATAGCGGTAAAGTCAAAGGCGGCGGATTTTCCGGCGATCACGTCGGCTGCCACCCTGCCCTCGGCCGAGGCTTTGTGGGCCAGCATAGGCTCTCCGGCCACGTCACCGATGGCAAAAATACAGGGATCAGTTGTCCGCCGCTGGGCGTCAACCGTGATGAACCCCTTTTTATCCGTGGTTACTTTTGTGGACACCAGGTTAAGTCCGTGGGAATTGGGCTTTCTTCCCACGCAGACCAGGACTTTATCGAACAGACGGACCGGTTTTCGGATATCCGTTCCTTCAAAAGTAACCCGGATGCCATTTTTCTGTTCTTTCATTTCAGCCACTTTGGTGCTCAACAGGATTTCCTCGAAAAGATCTGTCAGCCGGGCATGAAGCGGTTCAACGAGGTCCCGATCCGCGCCGGGCAACAGTCCGTCCGTCATTTCCACCACCGTAACAGCGCTGCCAAGGGACGCATAAACGGTTCCCAGCTCCAGGCCGATGTATCCGCCGCCGATGACCAGGAGCTTTTCCGGGATGTCTTCCATCTGCAGGGCGTTGGTGGAATTCATCAGGCGGGGCGAATCAATCAGCGGACCGAACCGGGCCGGGCGGGACCCCGACGCGATGATGGTGTAATCCGTCTCCAGGATGTCCTCGCGTCCGTCCTCGTGGAATACGGCGAGGGTGTTGGAATCCAGAAAAGACGCGCGGGCTGTCATGTACCGCACTTTTCGGGCTTTGCACAACTGACCCAGTCCGCCGGTCATCGTCTGCACCACTTCCGCGGTTTTCCTGCGGACCTTCTCCAGATCCATTTCCGGAGGCTGAAAGTACAGTCCCCAGTCGGCGGCTTCTTTGGCATCATTAATCAGTTTGGCGACATGCAGCAACGCCTTGGATGGAATACATCCCCGATAGAGGCAGGTGCCGCCCGGATTTTTTTCCACATCGAGAAGCACAGTATCCAGACCGTGGTCGGCAGCTCGGAATGCCGCCGCATAACCGCCTGGACCGCCGCCAATAACCGCTACCTGAGCGCGCAGTTTTTCACCCATTTCGATACATCCTCACATCAATTATTCGGAAAGATATGCGTTTTTTTACCGCTTTTAGAACAGTTTAACATAACCTTTAAATCCGGCATTCCATACCGGCAATCAGCAAATTTCCCTTGCATGTTCCCCGTAATCGGCCGGATTATACCGGACTTCCACCAGCGCCAGACCGTGAGGAGGAGCGCAATGCCCTAAAAAAGGCGGGCCCTGTTCCAGCTGTTCCCGCATAAAATCTACTGGAAAACGCCCCCGGCCGATTTCTATCAGCGTACCGCATATATTCCGCACCATTTTATAAAGAAAACCGTCGCCGTGAAATTCGATCCGCCAAAGGTTGCTGTTATCCCGGGCTCCGTTCCAGCCGTCCTGAAGCAGTTCCGCCGAATAGAGCGTGCGCACAGTGGATTTCATCTGATTACCGGCGCTCTGGAATCCGGCGAAATCTTTTTTTCCGGGCAAAATAGCCAGGCAGGATCTGATTTTGTCCAGATCCACCGGATAAGGCACATGCCAGGCGTACCGTGAGCTGAGCGGATCAGCGAAGCGGGAGAGATCGAAAGCATAGGCGTAGCGTTTGGATAACGCTTTGAACCGGGCGTTGAATGTCGGGTCGACCTCAAACATGCGGTCGATACGGATCCGTGGGCCAAGCATGTCATTCAGGGCATATTTAAGGCGGCCGGGAATATTAAAATGTGGCCACACAAATGAAAAAGCCTGGCCCAGCGCGTGCACGCCGGCGTCTGTCCGTCCCGCTCCCTGAATCATTACCGGCTGCCGGGCCAGGCGGCTGAGGGCATCCTCAATTACCTGCTGCACGGCGATGCCGTTTTGCTGGCGCTGCCACCCGGCAAAGCCGGTGCCGTCGTAGCGGCAGAATGCCAGGATGCCTGGACCTGGATAATCGTTGCTCATATCATGGCTCCAGGGGCTGCCTGTAAATTATAAGAAGTTTGCGGGAAACCAGGGGAATAATGTATAATACTTACTTTGTTGATTATGATTAGAAACATTAGGAGATCACCCCATGAGCAACTGGCTGGATGTGAACGGCGACGCGTCCAAACTGTCCGAAGTGGAACAGATCAAGGCGGCCAGTGACGCATTATACCACCCGGTAGCCGAAGAACTCGCAAAACCGGACGACCATTTCTCCGAGGAGGCGGTTCAGGTGCTCAAGCACCACGGCACGTATCAGCAGGATAACCGGGACGTGCGGCTCGAACGGAAAAAGAAGGGGTTGCCTCCGGTTTATTCCATGATGATA
>JAKOTZ010000036.1 GCA_029776995.1 Candidatus Hydrogenedentota bacterium | reverse complement strand
TTCGGCGGACTCAGGGCGGCCCAGTCTTCAAAAGCGGTTCCCCAGCTTTGATTCAGCTGCTCAATGGTCCGGTATTTCTCCTCAAGGCGGCGGATCAATTCCTGTCGGGCCGGCTGTTCGGGGGGACTCGCCAGCACGCCATTTTTTACGCCTTCCCAGGCCAGCTCGTTATCCACGAAAAAACCGATACACAGCGGGTTGCCGGCATGATCCCGGGCCAGCTGTTCCACCCGTTTTTCAACTATTCCAGGGAAATCCGGATGGTACACGTCGTACATTTTCGCCCAGTACCCTGTCGCGCCTTCGATCACCGGCGCTCCCCCGAGCGACGTTCCCGCGATGTAGGGAATACCATGGCGTTGGGCAATAGTCCAGTCGCTCCAGTTGGCGATGGTATTGAAGCCCCAGTGTTTCAGCCGGGCCCCGATGGCTTCGGCCCAGCGGTCCCGCCACCCTTCGCCGTACCGGCGCCACAGGTTGCAGGCATAGAAATCAAAGGTCCGCCCCGTTCCTCCGATGGGTTCGGCGTGGCTGTGCGCGCCGCGTCCCTGCGAGTAAAACATGCCCTCGGGGTCCTCAGCCGCGGGCAGCCACTCAAACCACGCTTCCCGCTTATCGACAAAGGTATAGTCCCCAAGCCGCACACAGTTCACCCCCGCGCTGAAAAAAGGCGTGCCCTCCGGCGTGACCAGCCACCAGATCCCGTTGATTTTCTCCGTCCGAAACCTTCCTGTCGCCTCCAGACGGGGACCTTCCGCCCAACCCCCAAACCGGTCCCGGCCCGGCACTTCAGGGGCCGCCGCCCATTGTGCCCGCTCTTCCGCTTCCCACGTTTTCCATTGTTCCGGATCCGTCAGTTTGCCGGCCCATTCCGCATGGCGGTACTGGCCGAACCGGTCCACAAACGGAAACGCCGCGGGATGCATGCCCCCCGCGCGGCGAAACAGTTCTATGGGACCAATAACGAGTCTATGCGGTTGTTCCGGTTTATGCAGATAAACCTGAAACGCGGCAATCCGGCTGAGGTCTATGGCCGTACCGTCCGCCAGCCAGGGCAGCCCTGGAAGGCCCCGCATTCCCCAGAGGCTGTCGGTTTCCGCCGTGCGGAACTGAACTGTCAAGGTTCCCGACTGTTCCGGCCCGAGGGAAATGCTGCGCGTGTTGCTTAATTTCTGGCCGTCTCCGCCGGGGTTGTCCACCCTGAGGCCTACCCGGCACGTGCGGGGCTCCAGATTGCGCACGGTCACCCGGATGCCCTCCCATCCGCTCCAGTCCCAAGCGTCTGATGGATGCGCGAAAAAAAGTTGAGGCCAATCCACCGGATCGAACCGAACCTTTAAACCGGTTCCATCCTTCGCGGAGCCCTCAACAGTTACCCCGCAAGGCTGACATTCCCGGGCAACAGCCTGGGCATTCCAAAGCACGAACGTTTCATCCGCCGGAAAACCGTCACCGGCCGCCCACGGCATTTCCACCGCCGCGCACAGGCCAATCAGCACAATAAACCGCACCATGTTCATATTCCTTTACGTCCGGTTATGACGGCCACCAGGGTTTCATCTTATCATGAGGGTTGCCGGTCTTCGTATCCCCGCGTCAGGCGGTGCCGGATCCGGAAACAGGATGGAAAAATATGAATCCCCCTCATGATGCTTTGGTTTCATTCCCGGTTGGCTGCTGCGAATGCGGATGGGAAACATCCGTGCAATCGCCGCTCGAACCGGCGCGCTGCGGTCGGTGCGGCACACCCATGGCGCTTCGGCCCCGGCACAGGCCTGATCCTGAGCTGTTCCGCCGCTCTCCCCGGTCCCTGTGGGATTACGCGCCCATGCTGCCGGCCCGAAATCCTGACGGCGCCATTACGCTGGGAGAAGGCGCCACACCGCTGGTCTCTGCGCCCCGTCTGGCGCGCCGCGCTGGACTGGCCGAGCTGCGCGTGAAGAACGAGTCGGTGAATCCTACAGGATCGTTCAAAGACCGGCAGGTATCTGTCGGCGTAACCTGCGCCCGGGAGGCGGGATTTGACACGGCTGCCGTCGTATCGTCCGGTAACGTTGCCGTGGCGGCCGCGGCCTATTGCGCCCGCGCGGAAATGCGGGCCGTCCTGTTCATGCACGCTCACGCCGGAACAGGCAAAATTGCCCAGGCAGCCGCGTGCGGCGCCCGGGTGTTCCGGGTGGAGTCCGATTCTCCGGACCAGGTGTTTGGGCTTTGCCGGGAAGCCTGCAAAAAATTCGGCTGGGCCCATTTGTCCACGGCGGGCATATACGCTCCGGCCTGCGTGGAGGGCGCGCGGACCATCGCTTATGAACTTTGGCAGCAGTACGGAGGAGACCTTCCCGACTGGATCGTCGCGCCCGTAGGGGGCGGCGGACTGATGGGCGGCATCTGGCGGGGGCTGACAGACCTTCAGCAGGCCGGACTGATAAGCCGGCTGCCCCGGCTCGCGGGGGTTCAGGCGGCCGGATGCGCTCCGCTGACGCGGGCCCTGGCGGAGGGCTGGACGCCCCTTGAAGCCCTGTCCCGACCCTGGCCCAACCCGAAGACCATCGCGGGCGGTATTGCCGACGATATTTTGTTTGACGCCCACACGGTACTGCCCGCGCTTCGGCAGACTAACGGAATGGCTATATCCGTACCCGATCCGGAAATCAGGGACGCTGCCTGCCTGCTGGCCCGTGAAGAAGGGCTGCTCGCGGAACCCACGGCCGCGGTGCTCTTTGCCGCGCTGCCTTACCTGCCCCGGACGGACACCACCCGGGTATGCTGCGTCCTGACCGGCCACGGCCTGAAAGACCTCCCCTTCTTTGCCCATCTTACCCACCCACTCGAAACCATCCCGCCCCGCTTCGCCGCCCTGGAAAAAGCACTAAGCTAAAAATTCGCAGGCGACGCAAAGACCAGCGACAGCGCTTACAGCCCGGAAGATTGTTCCGTAGTTCCGCAGATACACGACGCCCTCCAGACCTGTTTATTTTGCCGCTGCCGCGGCGTAACTGCTGTAGTCGTCAGTCGTTCAGTGCCGCTTTTGGCTTACATTCCCATGCGGAGCAGTTCTTCGGCGATCTGCACGGCGTTGGAAGCGGCGCCTTTAAGCAGGTTGTCCGCCACGATCCACATGTCGAGCGCGGAGGGGTGGGAAATGTCTTCCCGGATACGGCCGACAAAGGTTTCATACCGTCCGGCCGCGTGAATCGGCAGGGGATACAGCTGCGCGCCCGGATCATCCTGCACCACCACGCCCGGCGCGTTGCGGAGCAGCTCGCGGGCCTGGTCCGCGGTCAGTTTCTTTTCCGTTTCCACGTTTACGGATTCGCTGTGGCCGATATACACCGGAACCCGGACGGTGGTCGCAGTCACCATGATGGAGGGATCACCCATGATTTTCTTGGTCTCGTTGACCATCTTCATTTCTTCGGACGTGTAGCCGTTCTCGCCGAAAGCATCTTTCTGGGGAATCTGCGGGATCACATTGAACGCGATCTGATGGGGAAAGACGCTGGGCGAATACTCCCGGCCCTCAATCAGCGCCGCCGTTTGTTCTTTCAGCTCGTTTATGGCCGCGCTGCCCGCGCCGGATACCGCCTGGTAGGTAGACACGACCACCCGCCGGATTTTCGCGGCATCATGCAGGGGCTTCAACACCACCACCATCTGGATCGTGGAGCAGTTGGGGTTGGCGATAATCCCTTTGTGCCATTTCAGATCGTGCGGATTAACTTCGGGCACCACCAGAGGCACTTCCGGATCCATGCGCCACGCGCTGGAATTGTCGATCACCACACAGCCGGCCGCGGCTGCCGCGGGCGCAAACTTTTTACTCGTGCCGCCGCCCGCGCTGAACAGCGCGATTTCCACGCCCTCGAAGGAATTTTCCGTCAGTACCTCAACCGGAATTTCTTCCCCTTTAAAGCGCAGCGTTTTGCCTTTTGACCGTTCAGAGGCCAGCAGTTTAATGGAGCGAACCGGAAAATTCCGGTCTTCCAGTACCCGGATCATTTCCCGGCCGACCACGCCGGTCGCGCCGCATACCGCTACCGCTTTTCCGCTCATGGATTTGATCTCCTCAGATTGGGGGATACAGAAATACCTTCCGTGGCCACATTGGAAACGCCACAGCCGCGTGGAAATTATACGATTAACAGGAAGCTCCATACAATTCGGCAACCACCGGCGCGGCCGATGCCGGAACCCTCTGATAACGCTGAGGATCCCGGACGCTATCCCGTTTGCGCGATGGAGCCATTCCGCACTAAACCGGGCATGGCAGGGCTGTATGTTATACTTCTGTTCTGATCTGAGGAATCCGCGATGGAATGCGCCCGACAACAGGAATCCCACGCTCCGGAGGGACATATGCCGGCGGACCAGCATCCCCGGCGCCGCCTGGAAGAGTATGGCGCGGAAGCCCTTCGGGATGCGGAACTGCTCGCCATCATACTGGGCGGCGACCAGCCCGCGGAGGACGCTCTGCGGATGGGGGAACGCCTCTTGAGCGCTTTCGGCGGACTGGCTGAAATCAGCCGGGCCGGTTTTGAAGAACTTTCGGATGCGCCGGGGATGTCCCCCGACAAGGCCGCCGTTCTGCTGTCCACGGCGGAACTGGGACGCAGGCTCACCACTGCCCGCCGGGAAGAACGGATCCAGATTCAGCATCCGACAGACGTGGTAGATCTGCTGCTGATGCCCAGATACCGCGCGTATGATACCGAACGGATGCTCGCCATCATGCTGGACATCCGAAACCGCGTGCTTCGGGTGGTAGAAGTTACCCGGGGCGGACTGGACAGCGCGGAGGCATCGCCCCGGGATATTTTCCGGGCCGCCTGTAAACACAGCGCCGCGCAGGTTATCCTGGCGCACAACCATCCCAGCGGAGATCCTGAGCCCAGCGCCTCAGATATCGCCGTAACCCGGCGCATCGTGGAAGCGGGGAAAACCCTGGGGATTCCCGTTCTGGACCATATCATTCTGGGCGACGGCGCGTGGGTAAGCCTGAAACAGCGGGGAGTGATGTAGCCGATGCCCCCATTCAACGGCTGGCGAGAAGGGTTGCCCTATTATGGTCCGCTACTGGGGGCCGCGCTGGTCCTGGCGCTGGCGCTGCGCCCGTGGGGATGGTCCTGGGTTGCGCTGATTCCGCTGGCGGCGGGTCTGGCCGCAGCGGCATTTTTCCGCGATTTTCCCCGCCAGTGTCCGGGGCACCCGGCGGTGTTCTACGCCCCCGCGGACGGTACAGTGGCAGCGGTGGAGGACCTCACTGAAACTCCGCACTATGAGGGACCCTGCCGCCGGATCAGTATTTTCATGTCCGTGTTCAACGCGCATGTCAACCGCGCCCCCTGCGCGGGAACCGTGCGCGACGTGCGTTACGCGCCCGGCCGTTACCGGGACGCAAGAGATCCGGAATCCAGCCAGGTGAACGAGTCCAACGCGGTGTGGCTGGATACCGAACATGGCCCGGTCACCGTTCGCCAGATTGCCGGAGCGGTGGCGCGGCGGATTGTGTGCCCCGCCCGGGAAGGCATGCAATTGTCCGCGGGACAGAAATTCGGCATGATCCGTTTTGGTTCCCGGGTGGAATTGTACCTTCCAACCGGCGTCCACGTGCTGGTCAAGGTTGGAGATCGAACCCGG
>JAKOTZ010000118.1 GCA_029776995.1 Candidatus Hydrogenedentota bacterium | reverse complement strand
GGTCGGCGGTGGCAATTCCGCCGTGGACGCGGCGCGCACGGCGCTGCGTTTGGGCGCCGAATCGGTGACCATCGTCTACCGGCGCACCCGAGACGCCATGCCGGCTTACGAGGAAGAGATCGAAGAAGCCGAGAACGAAGGCGTGAAGCTGGAAATGCTGGTCATGCCGGAGGAGGTCCTGGTCGAAAACGGGAAAGTAGTCGGACTGCGCTGCCGCCGGATGGTGCTGGCCGGTTTCGACCGGACGGGCCGCCGCCGCCCGGAAGCCGCCGGCGAATCGTTCGTCATGGAAGCCGACCAGGTGATTGCGGCCATCGGACAGACCCTGGATCTCGACGCCATTCTCGGCTCCGTCGAACTGCGCCGGAAGTGGCGGAACTTCATCGACGCCAACCCCGTCACGGGGCAGACCTCGGTGGACTGGATCTTCGCGGGAGGCGACGCCGTGACCGGACCGGCATCCGTGGTTGCCGCGGTGGGCGCGGGCGAGCGCGCGGCCGTGGGCATCGACTATTACCTGACCGGCGCGTTCCACGCGTTCTGGCGGGAGGACAAACCCATTGAGGTACCCTTCGATCCGGCGCTGCCGCCCTCCAAAGAGCCGCGCGCCAAGCTGCCAACGATTCCGGTCGAGCGACGGGTTCACAGTTTCGAAGAGGTGGAGCACTGCTGGGAGGCGCCGGTCGCGCTGCGCCAGGCCAAGCGGTGCCTGCGCTGCGAATACGGCAAGCGCAAATAAGGAAGGATCAGGACTATGGCTACAGCAACGGATGTGATTACAGTGACGATTAACGGCCGGGCGGTTGACGCGGAACCCGGCATGACCATTCTCCAGGCGGCCCGCGCCGCCGGGATTGATATCCCAACCCTGTGTTATCTCGAGGGCGTACAATGCATCGGCGCCTGCCGGGTGTGCGTGGTCGAAGTGGAAGGCGCGCGCAATCTGGTCGCGTCCTGCAGCACGCCGGTGGCGCCGGGCATGAAAATCCACACCCACTCCAAGCGGGCCCGTGAAGCCCGCCGCACCGTGGTGGAACTGATGCTGTCGGAACACGACGGCGATTGCGCCACCTGCGCGCGAAGCGAAGACTGCGAACTGCAGACCCTCGCGCACCAGCTCGGCATCAAAACCAACCGCTATGAAGGGGAACGGACGAAAAAACTGGTCGACATGTCTACCCCGGCGCTGGTGCGCGACAGCGGCAAATGCATCAAGTGCCGCCGCTGCGTGAGCGTGTGCGACGAATTGCAGGGCGTGGGCGCGCTTTTCCCCCAGGGTCGCGGCTTCGACACGGTCATCGGGCCGGCCTTTGCCCGGGCGCTGGACACAACGCCGTGCGCCCAGTGCGGGCAGTGCGCCGCGGTTTGCCCGGTCGGCGCAATCACGGAGCAGACCCATATCGAGCGGGTCTGGGACGCGATTGACGACCCGAACCTGTACGTGGTGGTGCAGACCGCCCCGGCTATCCGGGCGGCCCTTGGCGAGTGCTTCGGCTGTGAGCCGGGAACCCTGGTTACCGGCAAAATGACGGCCGCCCTGCGCCGCCTGGGCTTCGACGCCGTCTTTGACACGAACTTCACCGCCGACCTGACGATTCTGGAGGAGGGAACCGAACTGCTGACCCGCCTCAAAAAAGCGCTGGTCGACAAAGCGCCGGTGGCGCTGCCCATGTTCACCAGCTGTTCCCCGGGCTGGATCAAGTTCTGTGAGCACTACCACCCGGATTTCCTGCCCAACCTGTCGACCTGCAAATCGCCCCAGCAGATGTTCGGCGCCCTGGCCAAGACCTACTACGCCAAGAAAATCGGGCGCAAACCCGAAGAGATTTTCTGCGTGTCCATCATGCCCTGCACGGCCAAGAAATTCGAATGCCAGCGCCCTGAAATGCACGACAGCGGCGTGCAGGACGTCGACGCCGTGCTTACCACCCGGGAACTGGGCGACATGATCAAGGCGGCGGGCATCGACTTCATGAGCCTGCCGGATGAGGAAATGGATGCCCCCATGGGCCTGTCCTCCGGCGCGGCGGATATCTTCGCCAATACCGGCGGCGTCATGGAAGCCGCGCTGCGCACGGTATACGAAATCGTTACCGGCCGGGAGCTGCCCATGGAGAATCTGCATGTTACGCCGGTGATGGGGCTGCAGGGCATCAAGGAGGCCGCGCTGACCTTCGAGAACGTCAAGCCCGAGTGGTCCTTCCTGGAAGGCGTTACCGCCAAGGTGGCGGTGGCCCATACCCTGGGCAACGCGGACCGGCTTATCCGGAAAATCCGGTCCGGTGAGGCGCAGTACCACTTCGTTGAAGTGATGACCTGCCCCGGCGGCTGCATCGGCGGCGGCGGACAGCCCCGTTTCTGCACGGATGAAGTGCGTAAAGCGCGCATCGCGGCCATCTACCAGGAAGACGAGGGCAAGCCGATCCGCAAGAGCCATGAAAACCCGGCCATCAAGCAGATTTACGAGGAATTTCTGGGAGCTCCGCTGGGCGAGGTATCCCACCACCTGCTGCACACTTCCTATACGCCCCGGCCCAAAATCCTGAGCTGAACTTCAGGCGTGTCGCATCGCGGGTTCTCCGCCCTCTCCGACCGGAGAGGGCGGTTTTCTTTATGCACTCCCGCGAAATGGGTACCGCAATCACTGCCTGAAAAAAAGGGGGGCCGGCGGGGAAATTTTTGACCCTGGGATCCCCGCCGGCCAGACGCAACCGCTGATAGCGGTAAGGACATTACATTTATCGCACACGATGTTTCCGTTGACCGGAAATATGGAAAATTTTTTAGACAGTTCGAGACTTCGGCGCTTTTTCCGGAGGATTTCAAGGGCGCGCTAATTTCCCCGGGCAGACATACCATCCCTGCCCGGCGGCAATGAGAGCCCATTAGGCTGAGAGGCGCTCAGTTTGCAGGCCTTGGCTCAACAAGCGGTACGCCAAAAGGAGAGTCGACGGGAGGCGGCACATTTTCTCCGGCCGCGTCTGATGCGGCGGGCGCGCCCGGAGCAGCCGGCACTGGCGGGAACGGCATTGCCGGCAGCGATCCGCCGGGTCCGACCGGAATGACCACCATGCCTCCCGGCATTGCGCCCCGTTGCGGGCTCGGCGCGGGCGGCTCATACGCGGGATCCAGGTATTTGCGGATTTTATCCCGGTCCGGCACCAGCACCGATTCCACAATAAAGGTTAACTGGGCGCGGACCTTCTCTTTGATCCGGGGATCCCGCTGGCTGAGCGGATCAATATGCGGAGCCACCGTATCCGCGTAACGGCTGACTACCGCACCCTGCTCCCGCAGGGTTTTCAGCGTTATGGAATCCACTTCCGGGAGCTGGGCGGACAGCATGGCGGCCATATCGATGTGCTGTCCCGCTTCCGCGGCCGCGCGCACTTTTGAATCGCTCTCCCACGCGTTTTTATACCCCTTGAAATACCACTCAAAACAGCGGTCCAGCGCGCGCAACTGGACCTCCGGATCATCCCTGGACGCGCCGGCGAGCAGGTCCAGCGTTTTCCGGTAATCCTGTTCATAGCGGTTCCGGACGCGATCCAGCCATGCGGCCAGGAGAAGTTCCCTGGGCGCGTCGGGCGCCAGCGCGTCCAGAATGTAGATCCGCAGCGCCCGGTCCGTTTCCTTTTTCTGCAGCAGCGTGAACAGCTCCAGCCCCTCTGCCGGATCCTGAGAGAGAAGCGGCACATAATCAAGGCATTTCACCACGTTGGCCCGGGCTAACTGGTCACATTCCGCCTCGGAACGCCCTTCGCACCGTTTTCGGGCCTCCGCCGCTCCCTCAAGGGCCGCGCGGATCAGGTGGGTCACGCGCAGGTTTCGCAGCGCGTCAAAAGGATATTCCATGGTAGGGGTGTCGAGTCCCCGGCCGATACTGCGTCCCCGGGGAGGGGCGGACTCCATCCGGGCGGTAAGGTCACGCAACAGCTCCCAGTAGTTGGTAATCGCATTCTGCGCAGGGGGTACCGTGCCGGTCGCGGACGTAGGCTGGGGCGTAAGGGATACTGCTCCGGAGGAGGGCACAGCAGGGGCCGGCTGCGAGGCTCCAGTCTGCGCGCCTGCCACGGAGCACCCAAGAACAGCGCATGCCAAAGCGATGGCCAGCATCACACGGAACCGTTTCCGCGCCCGGGCTGCCGACCTGTTACGCATAATTGCACTCCTTTCTGAACGAGCGGATTCCCGCATATACATACCCCCGAGGATCCATGTTACCACAAACGCTCCGGAGAGCAGGATCGGATGATACGTACAGGTTGCGCGGCACGGCACGCACCCATACGGCACAAGTATTTCTGGCTCGTACATGGAACAGGAAAAATCGGTTCAGTTGCATGGAGGACAGCGAATTGCTGACAATGATCCTGTTCCAGAACTCCATAGCGGGGGAGCAGGCATTATTATGATTCCACATGGAGCGACGTCGGCGGATTACATCATTGTCGTAGCCTATTTTATGGGCATTACGCTTTTTGGCGTTTATTTTGGCCGGTACGCGAAAGGCACCAGCGACTACTTTTTCGGTGGACAGCGGTTCGCGTGGTGGCTGATCGGTTTTTCATCCATAGCCACCATGGTCGGCAGCTACAGTTTCGTCAAATACAGTGAGGCCGGCTTCTCATACGGTCTGTCCAGTTCCCAGAGCTACCTGAACGACTGGTTCTGGGTGCCGATTCTTCTGATCGTCTGGCTGCCGGTGTTGTACTACCGGCGGATACAGTCGGTCCCGGAATATTTCGATCTCCGGTTTGGGCGATGGGCGCGGCTCGCGGCGACCGGGTTCATGCTGGTGTACCTGATCGGCTACATCGGGGTGAACCTCCTGACCCTGGGAAAGGCGATGCAGCCGCTGATGGGCTGGAGCGTTATGACCGGCGCGGCGGTCACCTGCGCGCTGATCACGGCGTATGTCATGGCGGGAGGCCAGACCTCGGTCATTATGACGGACCTGCTTCAGGGGGTCATATTGCTGATTGCTGGACTGGCGCTGTTTGCCGCGGGGATTTGGCAGGCCGGAGGACTGACATCTTTCTGGGCCGCGCTGCCGCAGGACCACCGCTATCTGTTTTCAGAATGGAACCGCCCGGATAATTTCAGTTTCATCGGCATATACGTGCAGGACGGCCTGGCCAACTCGGCGGCTTTTGTGCTGATGAACCAGGGGATGATCATGCGGTTTCTGGCGCTCCGGAGCATTCGCGACGCCCGGAAGATGGCCGTTTTATGGATCCTGGTGCTGTCGCCGCTGGCCGCAATTGCCGTCAGCGGGGCGGGGTGGGCGGCCCGGGTGCTGGTGTCCCAGGGCCAGATGATGACGTCCGGGGAGCGGGCATTCATTGACGCCGCGGAGTTTCTGTGCGCGCCGGGGATTTTCGGGCTGGTACTTGCGGCGCTGCTGGCGGCGCTGATGAGCACGGCGGACACCCTGATCAACGCGGTGGCGGCGGTATTCATCAACGACATTTACCGGCCCTACCTGGCACCCAGCAAAGAGGACCGGCATTATCTGCTTGTGGCGCGCTTGGTCAGCCTCGGGGCAGCCGCGCTCGGCCTGCTGCTGGTCCCGGTCATGTCGCGGGGGACAATCTACCACGCGCACGCCATGTTTACCGCGGCGGTAACGCCGCCGATGGTGGTCGCGATCCTGCTGGGGATATTCTGGAGGCGGTTCAATCAGCCCGCGGCGCTGGCCACGCTAATCGGCGGGGGGGCGCTGAGCATGCTGAGTTTCGCTCCCGGCCTGGACAACTTTTTGTTGCGCCCCTTTTCATTCGACATGGGGCCGGACAGTTACGCGTTTACGCGGGCGCTGTTCGGCCTGGTGACCAGCGGGGTTATTGGCGTATCCGTTGCGGCATTTACCCGGCCCCAGCCCCTGGCGCAACTGCTGGGCCTGGTTGCCGGGACGCAACTGGACGCCATGCGGCTTTACAAAGGAGGCGCGCCCAATCTCAACGATGGCCGGATCGCGCAGGGCGTAATCCGGATCGATCCCGCACTGGGAGAAGGTTTCACGGTGGCCGTGCCTTCAGGAATCCGGGAACGGCTGCGGGAGCGCCCGGGGGATATGGCCTACATCTGCGACAGCCGATGGTGGCTGGGTGGTCTTCGGAGTTTTCACGGGCGGCTTGCGGACAGCGGTTCCCAGGATGGGCAGCCGGACGTCATACGGATTACGCCCGAGGCGGCTTCCTGGTCCGGACTGCGGGACGGCAGCCCGGCATGGGTCGAAAAAATCTGCTGAAAGAGCCTTATAAGGAGAGGTCTGATGAGACGGAAAATATCCGGTTGGGTAATCGCGGTACTGTGCGCCATCCTTGTATTTGGCTGTGGCGGCGCGTCTTCCCTGGATGATGTGAAGCTTTACGTGGCGCCGGACGGGAATGACGCATGGAGTGGAACGCTGAAACGTCCCGCAGCGGACGGCTCGGACGGTCCCCTGGCGACGCCGGGAGGCGCGGTGAACCGGTTGCGCCAGCTTCGGGCGGAAGGGCGCATTACAGGCGCACCGGTTCGGGTTATCTTTCAGGAGGGACGCTATTACCTGGCAGAGCCGGTGACGCTGTCGCCGGAAGATTCGGGAGGTCCCAACGCGCCGGTTATTTTTGAATCCGCGCCGGGGGCGGACGTAACCTGGGACGGCGGTGTTCCCGTTACGGGTTGGCGGGCAGAATCGGATGGCACGTGGAGCGCGGCGGCGCCGCCGGGTTGCGGCGCTCCAGGCGTGCCGGTCAGCGCGCTGTGGATCAATGGGCAGCGCCGGACGCCGGCCCGAACGCCAAACGCCCGAAATGTCAACGGGGATTTTCCGCGGGATGAGGAACTGTTTTTTATGGAAAGCCCCGTAACGGAGACAGACAGCGCGGGCAAAGAGGTGTCGAGCCGCACGGATTTCCGTTTCCGGCCGGGTGACTTAAAATCGTGGCCCGGTCTGGAAGACGCGCGGGTGGTAGTTTACCACTCCTGGGAGACGTCGCTGTGCCGGGTGAGCAGCCTGGATGAAGAGAATCGGGTGGTTACCTTTACCAGCCCCGCCGTATGGCCCTACGGCCAGTGGGTAAAGAACCAGTGGTATTTCGTGGAGCACCTGGCCGAAGCGCTGGATCAGCCCGGGGAGTGGGTTCACCGGACCCGGGAAGGCCTCATCCGGTATATGCCGCTTCCGGGAGAATCTCCGGAAACCGTCGAGGCTTTTGTGCCGCGGCTCCGGCAGCTGCTGGTCCTGCAGGGCCAGCCGGAAGCGGGGCGGTATGTTGAACACATCCATTTCCGGGGCATCGCGTTCGAGCATACCGATTACCCGATAGGACAGGAGGGCCATCACGACTCGCAGGCGGCGCACTCCGTGAACGCGGCGGTGGAATGGACCGGGGCGCGGTACTGCACGCTGGAAGACTGCCGCATTGCCCACACCGGTAATTACGGCCTGTGGTTCCGCCGGGGATGTCAGCGCAATGTCGCGCGTCGCTGCGCGGCATATGACCTGGGGGCCGGCGGCGCGCGGATCGGAGAATGCGGCAACCCCGCGACGGAAAATGAGGCCGCGGCCTGGAACGAGATCGATAACAGCATTTTCCTGGACGGAGGCCGGATTTTCCGCGGCGCGGTGGGGCTGTGGATCGGACGCTCATCCTATAACCGGCTGTCCCACAACGAAGTCGGATGGTTCCGGTACACGGGGATATCTGTCGGCTGGTCGTGGGGATATGATCCCTCCTCGGCGCACCACAACACAGTGGAGTACAACCACGTGCACCACATCGGTCAGGGCCAGCTCAACGATATGGGAGGCATCTACACGCTGGGGATATCGCCTGGCACAATCGTCCGAAACAACTGCTTCCACGATATCCGCTCCAATCCGAAACTGTACGGAGGGTGGGGGCTGTATACCGATGAGGGCAGCAGCGACATTCTGATGGAAAACAATATCGTGTATAACACAACAACGGGCGGGTTCCACCAGCACTACGGCCGGGAAAACCGGATCGTGAACAACATCCTGGCGTTCTCCAGCAACGAACAGATTATCCGTACCCGCCAGGAAGAACATATATCCTTCTACTTTTTGCGGAACATCGTGTACTACGACAACAGCCGGCTGCTGGGCTCAAACTGGAAAGACGACAAAGGATATGTTACCGAGGGCAATCTGTACTGGAACACGGCAGGCCCGGTCCGATTCGGAGATGATGACCTGGCCGGCTGGCGCGCCCGCGGGCATGACCTGCTTGGGATGGTTGCCGACCCGAAATTTGCCGCGCCGGAACAGGGAGATTTTTTCCTGTCACCCGATTCGCCGGCGTTTGCCCTGGGGTTCGTGCCTATCGACCGGTCCCGGATCGGCCTGTATGGCGATGCATCGTGGAAACAGATGCCGGAGATGCTGGCGGCTCGGTTAGGGTTAGACCGAATCCAGCCGTAACGCCGCCAAATCGTCCGGAGCAGCCTGTTCCTCCGAACACAACATCACGCGCAGACGCCGGGCCAGGCAATCGGCGGGGTCCAGTTCCAGGAGTTGCAGCAATTCTTTAACCTTTGCCATGCGTCCGTCACGCGCCCGGGTAGTGAAACGGAGCACGACCCGCGAATCGTCCGGAACCGTTCCGATGTCCAGCGATTCGATAAGCGGCCTGAGGTCAACCTCCACCACGTGCCGTCCCGTTGGGGAAGGCCGGTGCTTTACGGACCTTGAAACAGGCAGACGGTCCCGAGCCAGAAGGTCCGCCACGCGCCGCCGCAGCGTTTCGGGATTGGCGGGCACCCACACCGCATAGGTTATGGCGGCCAGATCCGCCATCAGCGAGGGCGCGTTCAGTGGAACAGTCCGCGCCGAGCAGACATTAAATCCCCCGGGAAGCGCGGCGGCCAGGGCGGCGCGGGCGGTTTCAGGGTCGATATCATCCACCAGCTCCACGTCCATGGGATCGTCCACGGTTTCTTCGCCGACAGGAGACGCCAGGGCAAAAGTTACTTTTGGATGGGCGTGGAACCCCTGCGAGTAGGCCATGGGGACTCCGGCCCGGCGCAATGCCCGGATCCACACGGTGGCGGTTTCCAGATGGCTGAGCAGGCGAACGGATCCAATCCGCGCCACCCGAAAACGGATCCGGGAAACAGCGGGACGGACAATCGCAGCCGGCAGAGTCCCCGGAGCTGATCCGAGGTCCGCGTTGTTTTCGTCAGGTTCAGAGCCGGAGGGGACGGAATCTTCCAGGGGGGTATCCATCCGTCCGTTTTTACTGCGGATGATCATGGTACCGCAAACTTTCGGCATTTCCCGTACCAGTCCGCAACGGTTGCATTTTCCTTTGCGGCAATCCGTTTCGATCTCCAGGGAGAGCGCCCGATCCCACTCCTGCCGGAGCCAGCCGGGATCCACAAGGGTATCAATATGGTCCCAGGGCAGCCGCTCGCCCGGTTCGCGGGGTCCCAGCGCCGCGTCCACGCGGTAACCGGTGCGTTCAACCGCCTGAAACCAGGGGTCCGGCCGGAGTTTTTCTTCCCAGGTCTCGTAGCCCGCTCCGGCGCGCCATGCGGTTTCGATGAGATCCGCCGCTTCCCGCCCGGCGCGGCTGATCAACCCTTCAATAAAGGAGGCAACCGGATTATGGCGGCCGAAATGAATCGCCCGGTGCCAGCGCAATCGGTCCAACAGGAGCCGCTGGCGCCGTTCGGTTTCTTCGCGCGAAATCTGAGGCGCCCACTGGAACGGGGTATGGGGCTTCGGGACAAAAGTGGACACGCCCGTGCGAACCATCGCGTCCGGCCGTACGCGCCGCCCCGCTTCCAGCAGCCGTACGCAAAGATCCGCAATGGCCAGCACGTCGGCATCTGTTTCCGTGGGAAGGCCAATCATGAAATAGGTTTTGACATGGCGCCAGCCGCGGCGGAAGGCTTCTTCCGCAAGGCGAATCAGGTCTTCGTCGGATATGTTTTTGTTGATTACCGCCCGCAGCCTGGGGCTGGCCGCTTCCGGGGCAAAGGTCAGGCCGCTGCGGCGCACCCCCGCCACGAGATCTGCCAGGGCCACCGAGAAGGAATCCAGCCGGATCGAGGGAAGCGATACCCCGGCCATGTGTTCGCGGGCCCGCGCGGCCGCCGCTTCGATCATGGCCCGGGCGCGCGAATAATCACAGGTGGACAGGGAAACGAGGGAAACAGACTCGAGGCCGGTGCGCTGAAGAACCGCGTCGACGGCGTCCGCAATGGTGGAGATTTCGCGTTCCCGCACGGGCCGGGTAATCATGCCGGCCTGGCAGAAACGGCATCCCTGGGTACAGCCCCGCAACACCTCGATCCCCGCGCCGTCATGGATAAGCTGGGTAAAGGGAACAACAGGATTTCGGGGAAAAGGCGCCCGGTCGAGCGCGATGACGGTGCGTCGCCGCACGCGGGGTTCGGGGCAGGCCAGCAGACGGCCGCCCAGATATTCCAAGGGATGTCGGGCGGGGACATACACCCCGCTGATTTCGGCCAGCGCGTCCAGTCGACGGTTCCGCGGAGCCCGCCGAAGGGGTATAAGCGCGTCGGCGATCTCGATAATGGCGTCTTCGCCATCGCCAATCAGAAAAGCATCGATAAAAGGCGCGAGAGGTTCCGGATTCACCGCGCAGGGACCGCCGGCCAGCACCAGCGGGGCGTCCTCCGCGCGATCGGCGCTTCGCACGGGCAGGCCGGCCAGGTCCAGCATTTCGAGAATATTGGCATAGGTGAGTTCGGACTGGAGGGTAAAGCCGATCACGTCGGCTTCGGCGAGGGGATCCCGAGACTCCAGCAGGAACAGGGGACGGCCGTTTTTCCGAAGCAGCCCGGCCAGATCGGGGGCGGGAAGGCATACCCGCTCCGCCCAGATATCCTCCCGGGCGTTAAGGATGGAATACAGAATCTGCAGTCCGAGGTTTCCCAGTCCCAGTTCGTACAGGTCGGGAAAGGCCAGCGCTACCCGCAGCCGCACCCGCGCGGGATCTTTTACCACGCTGTTCCATTCGCCGCCAATATACCGCGAGGGTTTTTCTACGGCGGTCAGGAGCGTGTCCAGCATGTCGTGTCGATTGGAATACATGGAATTCCGTGTATGATCCGCCGGGAACCACACCCCCGGCAGGGACCTTTTTTATTTATTGAAAGAAACACCACCATACCATAAAATCATATCCCGCCCACCAAAAAAGAACTCGGATTCTAACAATAAATGCAACACCTGCTGAGTTTTGGTGTGAATAAGGTGGGTGGCCAGGACGTGGAAATCCCCGATGTGCGCCGTAGGGTGCGTTCCTCAGGGGAGCCAGCGCGCTGGCTCCCCTGAGGAATCGGCAGGCTGGAAATGAAAGAAGACATTGGGATTAAATGCGGTAGGCCTTTTCCGGGTTGGTTTAACCCATACCGCAGAAGGATATCCCAATGTCTCACAAACATCTTAGCCCATTTGAACGGGGTCAAATCCAGGCCATGATCAGCGCGGGCGCTTCAGTAAGGCAAATCGCACACAAGCTGGGCCGAAGTCCCAGCACCATCAGCCGGGAAATAAGACGCAACAAAAGCCCTCGCGGCGGCTATAACGCCCAGAG
>JAKOTZ010000012.1 GCA_029776995.1 Candidatus Hydrogenedentota bacterium | reverse complement strand
TGGTGTCCAAAGGCGCGTTGCCGGAGGAGGATGTTCCGACGAACCGGGAGATCATGAAGCAGATTCACGACCAGTTTGAAGCGCTGGATGCAAACGGTGACGGCAAACTGTCGCTGGAAGAAGCTCAGGCGGCGCTGCCGATGCTGCCGTGGGAAATCTTTGACGCCATTGATGCGGACGGTGACGGCAGTCTGACACTCGAGGAGCTCAAAGAGTACCTGAAGATCAGTGGATGCTTCGGGTGCATCAAACGGCTGTTCGTGAAGGACCTGTTGGTTTCCGCGGGCGGCGACCTGCTGCTGGCGGGGCTGGGCCTGGCATTGCTGGGCGTGGCAACCCTGCGGAGGAGGTCCCTGTAACCGGTAACCAAACCCAGACTCCGGGGACAACCCCCGGACCATAGACAAAAGACCGCCCGGGCTGAACGGCACACCCCGCCGGCCCGGGCGGTTTTACATAGACCCGCGTGGCCACGCCACGGCAAAAGATGGCTGCCCCCTATGGAAAAAATATCGCACCGCATCCGTAGGGGCTACCGGCTGGTCGCCTTTCCCCAAAACGTCATCCCGTAGGGGCACGCCATGGCGTACCCCTACACCATCGCCAAGACTCTGAAAACGAGCGGACCGCCCCCGGTGGACGGATTTCCTCGGGAGGTCGGTTTTGCCGAAACGGCAAAGCAAATATGCGACGACTTTTCCCCCCTAAAACTCCTTTGTCATCAGCCCACCAATCCAAATCCGAAATGGCAGGGCGACCGGTCGGTCGCCCCTGTCTTAATCCCTTCTTCATCACGGCATTAATTCGGACCGTGTGTTTTATAGGGTATTGAAAAAACTTGAACTATTTCATTTTGCAGCATGCTTAACTGCGATATTGACAAAACAGTGAAATGCCACACCCCATTTCACTTGGCACGCGCGTCTTCCTCCCGATTAGTGTTCCGTTCCCGGACATGCTTTTTCGAGCGGACGCAACCGGATCACAGCCGGTTCCCATTTGTGCGGGGGATACGGCGCGGAAACGCGGACGGGTGTACTGGGCAACAGGTTCGATTATCCCCGGCGCGCCGGCCCGGATCGCTGAGGTGTCTGGCGGAGCCGGAGATGGGAGGCGGTTTGCTGTTATCCGGCCGGGGGAACATGGTATGCTTAGCGGGCAGGTTGCGGGAGGGTGAAAAAACCGCGCCGTACCCGGTTGCCCCTGTTTTTCAGGGTTTTCCCCGCGCGCAATGTTCAGCAAGGAGTTATCCCATGGGATCGGTAGGCGTAGTGACGTTTGATTTGTGGGACTGCCTTTTCCACGATGATTCAGATGAGCCGAAACGGGCTGCGGCCGGGCTTCCGCCGAAGCCGGTGGCGCGCCGCGCGCTGCTGCACGAAGCGCTGAGCCGGGAATGTCCCATCGACCGGGCATCCGTTGACCTGGCCTTTGACGTGGCGGACGCGGCGTTCCGGAAGGTGTGGCACGATCAGTATTTCACCTGGACCGTCCGGGAACGGTTAGAAGTACTGCTCTCAGGCCTGGGCCGGTCGCTGCCGGAACCGGCGCTGGCAGAGGTGGTGGACGCGATGGAACGCATGGAGCTGGAGTATCGTCCGGATCCGGCGCCGCACGCCGTGGAGGCGCTGGCGGCGCTCAGCGCGCGGTATCCCCTGGCGATCGTATCCGACGCTATCTTCACGCCGGGGCGCAACCTGCGCGTGCTGCTGCGGGACGCGGGTATGCTGGAATACTTCAGCGGATTCGTGTTTTCCGATGAGGCGGGCTGTTCCAAGCCGCACCGGGTGGTGTTTGACCGGGTGGCGGAACAGTTTGGCGTTCCCGTGACGTCGATCGCGCACGTGGGGGACCGTCCCCACAACGATCTCGGCGGACCGCACGCGGTAGGCGCGCGGGGCGTGCTGCTCACGGTGATCAAACAGCGCCCGCTGGATGGGCATACGCCTGACGCCGTGTGCGACGACTACCGCAAACTGCCGGAAATTATCGACGCGCTGGACCGCAGTCCCTGGCCGGCGCCGTGAAACAATAATTAACGGGATCAGCACAGACAGGAGTACGTTTATGACGGACACATTGCGCTTTTTGATACCGGACGGATATTCTCCGGCCAGCCGGGCCCAGTTTGAAGCGGTGGGCATGCGTCTGGCGGGCCAGCTGTACGCGGACCTGCTGGTCAAGCGGCTCCCCGGCGCGCAGTATGACATCTGGTACAGCAGCGACGAGGGGGCAACCGTGCCTTCAGATGCCGAGCTCAGCCGGTATGCCGGCGTGATCTGGCCGGGCTGCAACCTGACGATCTACCACAATGATGATCCCCGGGTGCAGCGCCACAAAGACGTGGCGTTCCGGGCGTACGAGGCGGGCATTCCCCAGTTCGGCAGCTGCTGGGCGATCCAGCTGGCCAGCACCGTGGCGGGGGGCCGGGTGGAAGCCCATCCGAAAGGGCGGGAAATGGGCATCGCCACCAAAATTCTGCTGACCGACGCGGGCAGGCAGCATCCGATGATGCGGGGCAAACCGGTCGTGTACTCCCATTTCGTGAGCCACGACGACCACGTGGTGGAACTGCCCGAAGGGGGGGTACTGCTGGCGGGCAACGACTGGAGTCCGATACAGGCGGCGGCGATATCCTTCAAAAAAGGCGTTTTCTGGGCCACCCAGTACCATCCGGAGTACAACCTGCACGAGGTGGCGCGCCTGATCCTGGCCCGGGAAGAGAAACTGATCCAGCAGGGCTGGTTCCGGGACCGCGCGGACATGCTGGCGTACGTGGAGAAGTTCGAAGCGGTCCATCGGGACCCCTCGCTGAAGCACATCCGCTGGCAGCTGAAAATCGACGACAGCATCGTGGACGATGACATCCGCGAGGCGGAATTCGTAAACTGGCTGGAACACGCGGTGCTGCCGCGGTACCGCTGAAACCTGTGAAGGATAAGTTCGCATGGGACCCGCACTCACCGGCCTTGGGTTGCTGCTGGCGTCGGGCAGCGCGATTCTGGCTGCCATAGCCGGCGTTTGGACCGCTGAACCGATCACCGGCCTGGCGGGTGGGCTGCTGATGGTCCTGATCGGACTGCTGGACTGGTTGGGATGAGCAGCCTGCTGACACCGGTGGGCGTTGGTATGTCCGTGCGTGGAATCCAACAGTGAGCCTCGTGAGTGACATCATCAAGCTGCGGTTGCTCTTCGAGCGGACAGCTTTTTTCGCCGAACTCGCTGAGGATACGGCCGGTGAAGCCCGTGTATTCTCAAACTTCGCGCGGGAGCTTGGGAAAATATCGGATCCGCTGGACCCCGGATTGTCCCCGGCCCGGCTGGCGGCCCTCTGCCGCCGTGCGGGGATGGAGGATGAGGTAAAAGGATGGTTCGAATGCGGCGTTCTGGGGTGCCTGGAGAATCTGCGGCGGCGATATCCCGACACGCTTGATGAGCTGTACTTTATGCCGGAACTGAGCGCGCGTGCGGTCCGCCTCCTGCTGGCGCGGGGCGTGGATTCCGCGGAAGAGCTCGAACGCCGCTGTGAATCCGGTGAGATTCGGGAGTGGGACGAATTTCCCGCAAACTTTGCGGACCGGGCAATGAAGTTGGTCCGGCGTAGACGGCGTGCCATTTACCGGTGCTTTCTGCCGGAGGCGAACGCGCTGATGTCCGAGGCGATTGAGGCGCTGCGCGAGGGAAACCGCGCCGCGGTGGTGGCCCCGGCCGGAGAATACCGCCGCCGCCGGGAATTGGTCTCGAGCCTGGACCTGGTGATGGAAAACGGGGAACCGGCGGAAACAACCGCCATCCTCCGTCGCCTCGGTTGGAAGAAACTCCCCTCAGAGCCGTCCGAGTGGGACATGGCCTTCGGATTGATCTCGCGGAAATTTACGTATGCTGTGCATCACGTGCCGAGCGCGTATTTCGGCGCTCGTTTATGTTTGGTAACGGGGAGCGACGGCCATATTCATGAGTTGCGCAGGCGCCTGCTGCAGCGCGGGCTGCGGCTGACCTGGCATGGTGTCCTGGATAAACAGGGTCGCCTGGTGCCCTGCCCGGACGAAGACACGCTGTACCGGATGGCGGGATTGCCCTGGATCCCGCCGGAACTGCGCGAGGACCGGCTGGAATGGGCGTGGTCGCCCGTAACGCCGCTGGTTAGCCTGGAAGACCTGCGGGGCATCGCGCACTGCCACACCAACTGGACCGACGGCGAGGGCTCGCTCGAAGAAATGGCGGCGCTCGCGCGGAACATCGGATGCCGGTGGGTGGCAGTCACCGACCACAGCGCCGCGGCGCTGCTGGCGAATGGCCTGACGCCGGACAAGCTTCGGGAACAGTACGCGGCCATGGACCGGCTCAACGCCGGGTGGCCCGGGTTCCGGCTGATCAAAGGAATTGAGGCGGACATCCTGAAAGACGGTTCGGTGGACCTGGTTGGCGAAGAAATCCGGTCCAGCGAACTGGTGATCGGCTCTGTCCATGACGGCGAACCGGAAACCGCTCGAAAAAACACGGACCGAGTGGTCCGGGCCATGGCCACGGGATGGATTGACGTCTTGGGCCATCCCTGCGGACGGATCCTGAAAGGGTGGCCCGGCCGGTCGCTGGAGTGGGATCGGGTATTCCAGGCGGCCGCGGAATGGGACGTCGCCATAGAGATCAACGCCAATCCCCGGCGGCTGGACCTGGACTGGCGGCTTATTCCCGCTGCCGCCGCCAAGGGCATACGGTTCCTGATCGGCCCTGACGCCCACCGGCCCGAAGGGCTGTACAATATACGCTTCGGCGCGGCCATGGCCCGCAAGGGCGGACTGCGGCGGGAACATGTCCTCAACTGCCTGGACGCAACGGAACTGATTACATGGGCGCGGGAACGCAAACTTCGCCACGGGGCCGGAAAATAACCGCCGCGGATAAACGGCGGGCGGAGGAAGTGTTCCTGCGGCTCTCGGAGGCTTATCCGGACGCGCGGTGCGCGCTGGAATACCGGGGCGATCCCTTCCGCCTGCTGGTCATGGCCATCCTGTCGGCCCAGTGCACGGACGCGCGGGTGAACCTGGTGAGCCGGGACCTGTTCCGGCGGTTTCGCGGTCCCCGGGATTTCGCGGAGGCGCCGGAAGGCGTTATAGAAGAGGCCATCCGAAGCTGCGGTTTTTTCCGAGCCAAAGGGCGCGCCATCCGCGAAAGCTGCCGGCTGCTGCTGGAACGGCACGAAGGCCGGGTGTCTGACCGCATGGACGCGCTGCTCGCGCTGCCGGGGGTGGGACGGAAGATCGCGAACGTTATTCTCGGCGAGTGCTTTGGAATTCCCGGCGTAGTGGTGGACACGCACTGCGGCCGGGTGGCCCGGCGGCTGGGTTTTACCCGGGCTGACACGCCTGAAAAAGTGGAGCGGGACCTGCAGGCGCTGTGGCCGCGGGAAAACTGGACCCTGTACTCCCACCTGCTGGTATTCCACGGCCGGGCCGTGTGCCGCGCGCGGGGACCCCGATGCGGCGCGTGCCCCGTAGCGGACCTGTGTCCAAAGCGGGGGATATCATCGGGAACCGGCCGGGCGAAAAACAGAAAGGATAACCGGCATGACCGGTGAAGATAAACCGAAAAAACGCCGGGGACGTCCACCCGGATCCGGCAGGAAGTCGTCCGGCGCGTCCCGGAAAAAAGCGGCATCAAAACAGGGGCCCGAGCAGGGAGAACTGTTCGGTCCGGTCGATACGCAGACCGGGCACGCTGAAACAGGCGCGCCTGCCGGCAGGAAACGGTCGGGGAGAAAACCGAAACCGGAAAAAGTATCCGCGGACACAGACAGTTCCGCGCCGCTTCCCCGATCCGCGTCTGCGGAGCGTCCGCGGCCGCCGCGGCCCGCCGCGATGGCGGAAAAACCGAAAGGGCTGGCCGGCATGGTTCCGCCGCGGTGGCGGCGGGGCATAAGCCTGGGCGCCGCGCTGCTGGTGATCGGCTACGGGGCCGTGGTGCTGTTCGTGGACGCGATGGCTTCCCTGGGGGACGACAGCGTCATTTACTGGAGCCAGTTCCACTGGACCCTGGGGGACCTGGCCCGCCAGTGGGATCTGGGCGCGCCGTGGAACTGGCGGATACTGGGCATGTTTGACCTGTACAAGGCGCTGCTGTGGCTGGCGGTGCCCTTCCTGTTGAGCCTGCCCCGGATGGAATGGAGCTGGCTGTCCTGGCGCCGGATGGAGCGGCGGGACGCCTGGTTCCTTGCGGGACTTTGTGTCCTGGGTTTGGTCGGCATTGCGGCCACGCGGTTTATTCCGTCCCTGGCTTCCATTTATCCCCGGGGGCAGTTCAGCGGATTCGGGGATCGGGTCCTGTGGCTGGGCATGGTGGTGTTCTGGTGGCTGTCCTGGCTGCCGGGCTGGGAATTTCTGCACCGGTACGTGCTGCTCCGGGCGGGACTTCGGGTGTTTCCCCGATGGGGCTGGATTATCGTTCCGCTGAGTGAGACGCTGTACCACCTGGTGAAGCCCCTGCCGGAAACCCTGGGAATGGCGGTCTTCTCGGTTCTGGCGACCCGGTACACCATGGCCCGCCGCAACCTGACAGCGCCGTTTCTGGCCCACCTGGCGATAGAGGCCGCGCTGGCGCTGCTGATGCTGACCTGACCGGTTTCACAAAAAAACGTCCAGAAAACTGTAAAAAATGAAATAAACTTTGGTATACTCAATCCTGTTGTGCTTTTCGAGTGAATCTAGGTCATAATTCAACGCGGCGGGGTTTTTGTCTTCGCCGCAAGGAGGCGGGAAATGAACTGTAAATCGGATCGGGTTGCGGGAGTTTTGTTTTTCCTGGCGGGCCTTATGCTGGCGCTGACCGTGTCTTCAGCCTTTGCTGAACTCCAGCAGGTGTCGGTGGGCGGCGAATTGCGGATCCGCGGCAGGCAGTATTTCAACACGTTTTCTCCGCGGGGGGAACGGATCAGCCCCGACTTTACGGGCTGGCGTCCGCTGGGGCCGCAGGGCACCCGGTCCATTTTCAAATGGGATGACCGGGGAGCGGACTGGACCCGTTACGAGACATCCGTGCTGTTGAACGTCAAGGCGGATTTCACGGAAAACGTCACGGCTTTCATTGAACTGTATGACTGGCACATCTGGGGCGAAGATTTCCGCTCCGATTACCTGACCGGTGAAGACCGCCGGGCGAACAGTTCGGAGGATGTGGAAATCGAACAGGCCTACGTGGAGATGCGGGAGATGTTCGGCGCGCCCCTGAAACTGCGCGTGGGCCGGCAGGCGATCAAACTGGGCAAGGGCTGGCTGGTGGATGACATGCTGACGCCCTCCCAGTACAGCTCCCATGACGCGATCCGGCTGACCTGGACGCCCGCGGATGACCTCTCCATCGACGCGATCGTCTCCAAGCTGAATGAACAGCAGATCGGCGATGAGGACGCGGATTTCTACGCGCTGTACGGCACCTGGACCGGCATTCCGGAACTGACCGTGTCGGCGTACTGGTTCTTCCTGCGCGCGGCCCGGCACGTGGAAACGACCTCCCTGGGCGCGCCGGGGGAATGGGCGGAAAGCCTGTTCGGATGGGATTCGTATGACCCCACGCGGCTGCACACGGTGGGCACCTACCTGTTCGGGAAATCCAACGGTTTCGATTACAGCCTGGAACTGGCGTACCAGTTCGGGGACGCCTCCCATGTGGGGTCCTATTTCAAACCGGTGACCGGCGCGTACGGCGACCCGGACGCCGAGTATGACAACTGGGGCATGGAAGCCATTCTGGGGTATACCTTCGCGGACGTGAAATGGCAGCCCCGCCCGTACGTGATGGGTGTCTGGTATGACGGAGAAGACAACCGGGACATTACCTTCTGGGAGTGGCTGAACCCCTTCTACCGTCCCGAAGCGTCCATTTCCTTCAACCGGCTGTTTTCATCGACCAATGCATTCCCGACCATCAACGACAACGGCTGGCTCTCGAACGTAATCCAGGTGCAGCTGGGCCTGGAACTGCAGGTGACGGAGAAGGTCCGGACGCACGTCCACGTCGCGAAGGACTGGGTGGACGATCCCTTCGATCCGCCGGTGTCCTTCGAGATCGGCGACCGCCGGTTCTATTCCCCCTTCAGTTTCTGGACGGAGAAAGGCAGCCGGGACCTGGGCTGGGAAGCCGCCGCGTGGGTCAAATACCAGTACTCCGCGGACCTGTGGTTCCTGCTGTACGGCAACTACCTGTGGACGGGCGAAGGGCTTGCCCGGGGCGCCTTTATCCAGTATAACGGCACGGAATTTTCCGGCGGCACTGATGATGACGACGCCGGTTACCTGTTCTGGATGGCGGTGCTGAAATTCTGACAGTTTTTCTCCTGCTCTTTGGGTTGACCTGGCAGTAAACGACCCGGCCGCTTCTTTCCGAAACGGCCGGGCCATCTTTTTCCGCGGAGTCGAAAATCGGGAGCGCGGCCGGAGCCGCGATACCCGGCTGAAGGATCAACGTTCCGGCCAGAAGCCGGTGTAGACCTCGGCGGCCGGGCCTTCCTGGTAGACGCAGCCGTCGTCGGCCCACTCGATGGTGAGCGCGCCGTGCACCAGGTGGACGGCCACCCGCCGTCAGCCTCGCCAATCCCATTTATAGCTTCACTATTTTTCTTGACACTTATCTATGATTGTGGTACACTGACAAGTGGTCGGTTGGAGTAATATCCACAGGTGAGCCTCCGTATGGGGGTATAACGTGAAGGAGCGAGGAAATGGATCATGTGAGTGTGCGGCGCAAGGTGTTTGGTCTGTGTGTGGCGGTTTTGTTCATCATGGGGGCGGCGGCGGCGCAAACCCCGGTACCTATTGCCACGCTGGAGGATCTGAACAAGATTGGCCGCGCGACAGGCTATCCGCTCAACGGCATCTATGAGCTTACGGCCGACATTGACGCCTCGCCCACGGCGGGCTGGAACAGCGGAGCGGGTTTTAAACCGATCGGCACGGAAACGACACCCTTTTCAGGATCCTTTGACGGCAAGGGGCATGTCATCCGGAATTTGGTGATACGGCGGGACGCCAAACATCTGGGACTTTTCGGCAAGCTGAGTGCCAGCGCCCGGATCACCGACCTGGGCCTGGAAGGCGGCTCGGTGGCCACCGCGGGCGGTGATTTGGATACTGTATACGCGGGCTTCCTCGCCGGTGAAAATGCCGGGGGAACCATTACCCGGTGCTACGCCACGGGCGGCGTCAACGCTTCCGCCCGCCTTGACTGCAGGGTGGGGGGATTGGTTGGGCTGAATTCAGGCACGGTTGACGAGTGTTACGCCACGGGCTCGGTGACATCCTCTTCTTCTAATAGTTATTCTTTTTTTTCTTCTTCTTCTTCTTCTTATTCCGGGGGGCTGGTGGGCTACGGCGGTACGGTGACGAATTGTTATGCCACAGGCTCGGTGACATCCTCTTCTAATTCTTCTTTTTCTTCTTCTTATTCCTATTCCGGAGGATTGGTAGGCTACGGTTCAGGCAACCTGACAGACAGCTATGCTACGGGGGCAGCCACGGCTGAGGCGACTTCGCAAATTTCCGCCGAATCCACGTCCTATGCAGGCGGCCTGGTGGGGATCGGTGACTCCAGTACCAGAATCAGCCGTTGCGGCGCGTCGGGACCGGCCACCGCCCGGGCCTATAACGCCTATGCCGGCGGCCTGGCGGGATCTTACAACGCCAGCAGCAGACAGATCGCCGACGCGTACGCCCTGGGAGCCGTGCGGGCGCTGGGAACCAATTCCCACGCGGGCGGACTGGTGGGCCGTCTGGGAGCCGGCACCTTGGCCCGGACTTACGCCTCCGGCCCGATCGCAGAAGGGGTTTACACGGGCGGCCTGGTTGCTACCAACTCCGGCGGAACGGTAACCAGCGCATACTGGGACACGCAGACCACCGGCCTGCAATGGTCGGCGGGCGGTGAGCCGCGAAATACAGCCCAGATGCAACAGCAGGCCACGTTCAGCAGCTGGGATTTCAGCGGGGTGTGGGCGATCAGCGAAGGGTATTCCTATCCGTACCTCCGTTGGCAGGCCGGACCGGAAACCATCGTCCCGGATGTCAGCGCTTACGCGCTGGAGGAAGCGGAAAGCATCCTGGGGGCGTCCTGGCTGGTGCGGGGTTCCCTGACCGAACGGTGTGATATGCAGCTCCCGGCAGGCACGGTAATTTCCCAGGAACCGCCGGCGGGCAGCAGGGTGCTTCGGGGAACAGCCATCAATCTGGTGGTGTCGAGCGGCCTATGCTCGGCGGAAGTCCCCGATCTGATAGGACTGTCACGCGTGGAGGCTGAGGATCTGCTGACCTCGGCCGGTCTGCTTGCCGGCCAGATTACCCGGGAGTGCGCCAATGTTCCCGTGGACCAGGTAATCGGACAGTCGCCAGAGCCGGGAAGTCTTGCGCAGGCCGGGGAGTACGTGGACCTTATCCTGTCCGCGGGACTGCCGACGGTGCCGGAGGTTACGGGGCTGGTGCTGGCCGCGGCCAGATCGGCGATTACCGCGGTTCCCGGACTGGTCATCGGATCGGTAAGTTACACTTGCAGCGACACGGTTCCGGCAGATACCGTACTCAGCCAGGACCCGGCCGCGAATGCTGCCGTATCCTGCGGCACGCCGATATCCCTGGTGGTGTCCAGCGGCCCGTGTGCGGTAACGGTGCCGAACGTAGTGAACCAGACAGAGTCCACGGCGCGGTCTATGATCACGGGAGCTGGCCTGACGGTGGGTACGGTGACCCAGCAGTGCAGCAGCACGGTGGCGGCGGGCAGTGTTATCAGCCAGAACCCGGCGGCGGGCGCCTCGGTTCAGCCCGGCGCCGCGGTATCCCTGGTGGTTTCCAGTGGCCCGTGCCCGGTGACTGTGCCAAACGTGGTGAACCAGACAGAAACCACGGCGCGGTCTATGATCACGGGAGCGGGTCTGACGGTGGGCGCGGTGACCCAGCAGTGCAGCAGCACGGTGGCGGCGGGCCGCGTCATCAGCCAGAACCCGGCGGCGGGCGCCTCGGTTCAGCCCGGTGCCTCGGTATCCCTGGTGGTTTCCAGCGGCCCGTGTGGCGTGACAGTTCCCAACGTGGCGGGCTGGAGTCTCAACGATGCCCAGCAAAGAATCCTGGAGTCGGGCCTGACAGTGGGAACCATTTCCTATGCCTGCAGTAACACGGTTTCGAATAACAGTGTGATATACCAGTCTCCCTCGTCGGGCTCCGTTGTGGATGCGGGTTCATCCGTGAGCCTGGTCGTCTCCACCGGGGCATGTCCGCCAGGGGTAACCTCAGTGCCCAATCTGGTAGGGCTTACCGAAACCGATGCCCGTGACGCCCTGTCGGCTGCCAATCTGGTAGTGGGGACCATCGTTCGTTCCTGCGGGACCAGCGTGCCCAGGAATACGGTCATGAGCCAGCATCTGTCTCCCGGAACACAGGTTTCACCGGGTTCAGCCATCAACCTGGTGATTTCGAGCGGCCCATGTTCGGTAACCGTGCCGAGCGTTACCGGAATGTTGCGAACGGAGGTGGAAGCTGCCATCCTGGCATCTGCCCTCACCGTGGGCCAGATTACGACCCGATGCGATGATCAGGTAGCCCAGAACCTGGTGATCAGCCAGAATCCCCTGGCCGGAGCCATTGTTACCCCGGACACCCCCGTCAGTCTGGTGGTTTCTATCGGCTCCTGTACGGTAACTGTGCCCAATGTGACGGGCCAACTGTTGACGGACGCGGAAAATGGCGTACTGGAAGCGGGGCTGGTACTCGGGAGCGTGAACTGGGTCTGCAGTGACACGGAACCCAGGGGAAAGGTCATCAGCCAATCCCTTCCCGCGAACAGCGTGGTTGAGCGGAACACGGTTATTACTTTGACTGCGGTGAAGGGACCGTGCACAGTGACTGTTCCCGATCTGACAGGCCTCTCCGAATCGGTGGCCCGGTCACAGGTGGCAGGCGCGTCCCTCACCGTGGGAACGGTTACCGCGCGGTGCCATGATACGGTCCCCGCCGGGTATGTGATCGCCCAGACGCCATCAGGAGGAACCGCCGTCCCGGCGGAAAGTACGGTTAACCTGGTGGTATCGACAGGGCCCTGCGCGGTACCTGATCTGCGGGGGAAAACGGAAGGCGCCGCGCGGTCTGCCATCCTGGCTGCAGGACTGGCCGTTGGCGCCACCACATACCAATGCAGCGACACCGTGCCGCAGGGAAATGTCATCGCCCAAAGTCCGGCTGCCGGCGCCATCGTACTCTACGGTTCGGTGGTGACCCTCACCGTATCATCCGGCCGCTGTCCAGTTGCGGTCCCGGATCTGCGCGGGCAAATTCGCTCCACTGCCGAGCAGATGCTGCGCGCGGCCGGACTGGCGGTCGGTACCGTGTCTGTCGCATGCAGTAATGAGGTACCCATCGCCGCGGTTATCGATCAGACTCCATCGGCGGGAACGGTAGTGGCTCCCGGCACCCAGGTTAACTTCTCGGTTGCCACGGGACCCTGCCCGGTCGCGGTTCCCCAGGTTATTGGACTCAGCCTTACCGATGCGGAAGCGCTCATCACCACCAGCGGGTTGGCGGTAGGCGCGGTGACTTCCGTATGTTCCGATTCTGCGGCTGTCGGCGCTGTAGTCAGCCAGAGTGTACCGGGAGGCACTCAGGTGATGCCCGGGAGCGCGGTGAATCTGGTCACAGCCTCCGGGCCGTGCGCTGAACCCGGCGTGACCGTGCCGAACCTGATCGGTCGGACACAAACCAATGCGCAGACAAGTGTAACTGAAGCGGGCCTGACACTCGGATCGGTAATACCGCAGTGCAGTGATACGGTGGCGGCTGGCCTGGTCATCAGCCAAAGCCCCGAACCGAACAGCTCGGTGGGTTCCGGAACAGCGGTCAATCTGGTCGTTTCATCAGGACCATGCGCGCCGCCCGATGATAATGGTTCCGGAGAGGAAAACAGCGCGGTCAACTGGGGAACCCAGGCCCCCGCCGACCGGGTGATCATGAGCCTGTTGTATGATGGGTTCAATGGGGTGGATCAGGACGGTGACGGGAAGCTGACGCCGGAAGAAGCGCTGGCTGTGATTAGTGGAATGAGCGAGGCCAGTTTCCGCCAGATCGATCTCAACGGTGATCAGCAGTTGACACGACAGGAGCTGGAGGCCTATCTGGGCATCGGAGGTCCATTGGGCTGTGTCCGAAGGCTGTTTGTAAAGAACCTGCTGACCGTGGCGGGCGGTGATCTCTTGCTGTCCGGTCTTGGGTTGGCCCTGCTGGGTATGGCAGCGCTGCGTCGAAGCCCTGTGTCTGGATAAAATGCCTCGGTACCGGTGCTGCTTTTCCTCCACATGGAATGCGGCAGTGGCGTTGCAACCCGATTGCGGCCCCGAACACCGGGCGTAACTTACGACCTTGCCTGTTATGAAAAAGCCGGGGAGTTGTGCCTTTGAGCGCGACGGATAAACGCCGAAACACAATATCGGTTAACGTTCCGGCCAGAAGCCGGTGTAGACCTCCGCGGCCGGGCCTTCCTGGTAGACGCAGCCGTCGTCGGCCCACTCGATGGTGAGCGCGCCGTGCACCAGGTGGACGGCCACCCGCCGGTCGGTTTTGCCCGTGATCATGCAGGCCAGGGCGGAACCGCAGGAGCCGCTGCCGCTGGCCAGGGTAATCCCGCTGCCCCGTTCCCAGATTCTCATAACGATATTTTCCCGGTCCCGCACGGTTACGAATTCAACGTTGGTCCGCTGCGGGAAAGCGGGATGCCGTTCAATTTTCGGCCCGAGGTCTGCCAGGTCAACCGCGGTGGCATCCTCGCAGAAAATGACGGCATGGGGATTGCCGATGTTGGCGCAGGTTATCCGGACTTCCCGGCCGTCTTCCAGGCGCAGGGGCTCTTCCAGCACCTGTCCGGGCGGGCCGACCATGGGGATGTCCGCGCGGTCAAACCGGGGGGTGCCCATATTGGAGCGGACCGATACCACTTCGCCGTTATGCACCCGCAGGGCGACCCGGTTTGGTCCCGCCAGGGTCTCGATCACGAATTCGGTATCCCGGATCAGTCCCCGTTCATAAACGTACTTCGCGAAACAGCGGATGCCGTTGCCGCAGGTTTCCGCTTCACTGCCGTCGGCGTTGAAAATCCGCATGCGGAACGGGTGGGACTCGCCGGGAAGCACCAGGATGATGCCGTCCGCTCCCGCGCCCAGGTGGCGCTCGCTCATGGCGACGGACAGCGCCGCCGGGTCCTCGACCGGATACGCCTGGGCATCAATGAACAGGTAGTCGTTTCCCAGTCCGTGCATTTTGGTGAATTCGATCGCCATAATTCGCTGCCCTTCTTCCACCGGTTGGGTTTGGTCTGTCTATCGGCCCTGCCGGACCCCGCGGCGCACCGCGTCCCGGACAAACAGGTCCACCAGCAGTTCATACGTGATGCCCGTGGCCGCGGCCGCCTGGGGAAACAGCGACGTCTCGGTCAGCCCCGGCACGGTATTCAGCTCCAGCCACACGGGCGTGCCGTCGTCCCGCAGGATAAAGTCGCTCCTGCTCCACCCCGCGCACCCGATTGCCTCATGGGCCAGCACGGCCAGTTCGGCGATCCGCTGCCGGTGGGCCTCCTCGATGGGCGCCGGGACAATCTCATCACTCGCGCCCGGCGTGTACTTCGCCTCATAATCGAACCAGGCGGAATGTTTCGGCCGGATTTCGATCAGCGGCAGCGGCAGCAGGGAGCCGTCCTCTGACGCGTCCAGAATCGACGCGGTTATTTCCCGGCCGGCCACGTACTGTTCCACCATGACCCGACCTTCCATGGGCAGCACCGCTTCCACGCAGTCGCGGAGGCTGCCCTCATCGGAGCACATGGCGAGCCCCACGCTGGATCCCTGGCAGGGGGCTTTAACAACGCAGGGGAAACCCACGATTTCGCGGATCAGGCGCCGCGCTTCCGATTCGTCGCCCCGCCAGGAACGGATGTCAAAGGCCACGTGCCGGGATACCGGAACCCCCGCGCTTTGCGCGACGGCCTTGGCCCGCACCTTGTCCAGCGCCAGCGCGCAGGCCATACTGCCGGAACCGGTATAGGGGATGCCGGCCCAGTCCAGCAGCGCCTGAATATGCCCGTCCTCTCCGAATCCCCCGTGCAGCGCGATGAACACGCAGGCGGGCTCCAGTTCCCGCAGCCGGATCATGGCCGCGAGCGGACCGTCAAAGGTTTCCTGGTCTATGGTCCATGCGCCGTCCTTTTCGATCCGCACCGGCAGGGGATGGTGTCCCATGGCGGCCAGGGCGCGCACCACGCCCGCGCCGGACCGAAGCGAAACCTCGTGCTCGGTGCTGACGCCGCCCATGAAAACGGCCACGTTTAATAAGCCTTCGGACATGGCATGACTCCGATAAACAGGAAACAGGCAGGTTCTCGGCATCCAGAGACATTTTAATTCGAACCGCCATGGTTATTGTACGTTTCCCCGGGAAGTCCGGGCAATTTATATCGGAACGGGGCGACCGGCTGGTCGCCCTTCCCCAAACCGTCATCCCGTAGGGGCACGCCATGGCGTGCCCGGGTTTCGGCCCCGCCGGGATAGGCCCCCATATACCTGTCAAACCGTTGCGTCCGGAGCGGGTCCGGACGCCGCGCCCCGGAGGAACCGACCATGGCCATGATCCCCTTCCCCCCGGTCCCGGCAGCCCTTCCGGCGGAGCAAATATATTCAGGTTGACTTGCTGGATAATACGAATTATAATACGTCCTGTCAGCCTTTCTACTTGTGCTGTGCGGGCATCA
>JAKOTZ010000253.1 GCA_029776995.1 Candidatus Hydrogenedentota bacterium | reverse complement strand
CCACCGCCGCCACCACCGCCGCCGCCGCCGGATCCGCCACCGCCGCCGCCACCGCCACCACCGCCGCCACCACCGCCGCCACCATGGCCGGCCGCCAGTATCAGCGAATCCGCGGGTGCGGTGAATGTTGCATCTGAACCGGTTCCTCCGGTTCCGCCACCGGTTCCAGTCCCGCCGTTATTGCCGGCAGAACCGTTACCTCCAGGGTTTCCGTTACTTCCGCTGCCGCCTGGATACGTGCCGTAAGCGCCACCGTTACCGGCTGCCCCGCCGGAGACTCCGGATCCGCCGCCACCGCCACTGCCGGAGGCGCCACCGCCACCGCCCGTTCCGGGCGTACCATAACCGCCATAACCGGATCCCCCGTTTGCGCCCGATAATCCCGTCTCACCGCTGGATCCGCCCGAAGCATTGCTGGAAGCGGATCCTGCGGAACCCGATGAACCTGTCCATCCGTCTCCGTGGGAGACGTCCCGGTTACTGCCGTCGCCGCCCCGGCCTCCGGGTCCACCGGGCCCACCCATGGAACCTGAACCGCCATTGCCGCCGTTGCCGCCCCGACCGCCGGCGCCGCCCAATCCGCCCCCCAGCGTGCCGGGCTGGACCACCATGTGAGGCCGCCAGTACAGGTCGCCGCTGGTTGTAATGGACAGCGGTCTGGAGCCTGTTACGTTCACAGTTACCCCGACTCCGACGTTCAGGTTGGCGAATCGAAAAACGGCCACCCCGTCAATGTCCACGCCGGTTTTGGTGGTAGCTCCGCTGGACATCGTCAAGGCATCCGTATTAATGGTCAGCGTGCCAAAGCTGAGCGTCCAGTCACCCAGCTCGCCGTTGCTTTCATAGATGCTCTGGGCTTCCGCCTGTCCAACCCCCAGCGTTGCCGCAAGGATCAATCCCAGTGTTAGCACGGCCACGCGTTTACAGATTTGCGTACTCGGAATGCACCTCGTCATGCTGCCATCCTTCTCCATGAGTTGCTGCTGCAGGAAGCCCGGACTGCACTCCCCCACACAGTTTTTCAGTTCACGTCACGTTATTATAATTCTATCACAAAGGCTGGGATCCGTCAACCGGCATGTTGCATAAAAAATCTATAAAAACAGAAAAACCGGTGCGCTATATTACGGTTCCCAAATTACCCTGAGTCCCACGTCCGGAGGCGGCGCCTGATTCAGGAGCTGTATGCCCCGGGAGGCGGCGCGGCAGGCTTCCGGAGTGCTTAACCAGCTTCCTCCCCGGTAAACATAATACGGCGGAGAGGACGTATCCGTGCCTTCAGGAATACACCATTCTGCGACGTTCCCATGAGTATCCATCAGTCCCCACGGGTTGGCGTGACCAGACGAAGCAGGGCAGGGGATGGACGTCTCTGCGGTTTCCAGAGTACGTCCCGCGCAGGCGTAGATTTTGAGATCTGCGGGATTGTCGCCAAAAAAATAGGCCGTGGTGGTACCCGCGCGGCAGGCATATTCCCATTCGCTTTCCGTAGGCAGACGGAATGTGCCCCGAGTTTTGGCGCTCAATGTTTTACAGAAAGCATCCGCTTCTTCGAAGGATATTCCCCATACGGGCAGATCCAGATTTTCAGGGGGATTCGGCTGAGCCGCCGGCGGAGGCATTACCCGAAGCCATTCTTTCCAGGTGATTTCTTTCGCGCCGACCCAGAAACCTTTTGGCATGACAACCTGCCGTTGAACTTCATCGACCGTCCGGCCTTTTTCCGTGGATGGGCTTCCTTTGGTGAATGTCCCTGGTGGAGCCCAGCGAAATTCGAGTTCTGCAATGACACGGGGGGTACCCGGCGGTCGATAGGTTTCCGGCCGCCACCATTGCCTGACCTGGATGCCGGGCCGGCGGGAAGTCAGCTCTCCCATGAAGGGTTGCGCGCCCAGAACCCAGACGAGTAAAACGCCCAGCACGCTCCACCGGGTAATGCGGCTGGCCCGTGAAGGATGTTCCAGTTCCTGCAGGAACAGCTGCAGCCAAAACCCCAGGCAAAAACCGAATACTATCCAGGATAACACGGGTGGAAGCGGCACCAGCCCTCCCAGGGTCCGGTCCGCAACATACAGCACGCGCCACGATGCCTGTAACAGGGCTTCAGGACCGACATAAACCGGTATTATGAACAACAGCAGCAGCACGAGGCTGCCCAGGGAAAGCCCCAAAACGGCGTAACGCACAATGCTGTTTCTCATGCTCCGAAAATTTTTCCTTGCCTACATCACAACTTTGCCGCTACAAATTAAAATGATCCAATTTTTTCTCATCGTCTTCTTCATCCAGCACGCTGCTGCGCGGTTTGTGATTTCCCGGAAACAGATCCGCCAGGCTGTTCATATCATTCCCCTGCTGTTTATGGACGCGCCACGCGTGGATAACCATAAGGATGGCAGACAACAGCATCATGGACAGCAGAAAAGCCGCGCCAATCATGCGCTCCGCCGGAAAATCCCGCAACAGATCGGCCAGGATATCGGCGCGAGGGGGAGGAGGCAGCCTGAACGCGTCCGTGAATCCAGGCGGATTCAGCAGGTACCGCAGCAGGCCGAACGCCGCGCCGCACACCAGCCCGCCGCCACTGGCGCGCAATACGTAACTCCGCCATTCTCCAGCCACCCGGAAATGAACCGGTATGATCAGGTCGCCGCCGTTGGTGTTGACAACCAGCCGGGCGGTGTGGCGCGAGCCGGGTTCCAACCCGGCGCCGGAAACATATACAGTCAGGGTAACCGGTCCGCCCTCAAAACTTTCCGAAGCCATGATGAATCCCGCGGATTCCGTATCCAGCCATGCCGTACCGCAGAGCGTTCCACGGCTGCCGTTGAAAATCGTGACCCGCAGCGGTTTCCATCGGTCGCTGCCAACCCGTCCGCCGTTCAGCTCCTCTACATCCGCCATGGGGACGGGACGGGGGAGATCCGGCTGCAGCAGCCACAGCACGGATTCCAGCTTGCGGGCCCAGGATACGGTGGGATCCGTGAGGATGGCGTCCAGGGGGGCCGGATCTTTCAGCCGGCCCGTATAGACCAGCCATGCCCGCAGCCATCCTTCCTGCAGCAGGCGGATCCCAAGCTGCTGACGGGAGGGATCCTTATCCAGGAATTTCGGAAAATCTTCGGGACGGTTAACGCCTTGGACCCCAAGGACATCCAGGGGCGTCTCGGGGTTCAGTAGGCACCTCAGGCAGAACACCGCGTAAGCAGGGTTGTTTTCCGCTTCACGGGCGATACGTTCGATTGCCCGGAGTTCCGGTTGCTTTTCCGGATATTTTTGCCGGAACCATTCGAGCAGTTTTCCGGAACGGATGAAGTGGGCAATCATCTGAGGAGATGCCCCCGGACCGGAAAGCGCAGCGGCAAGGGTCGCGAGGTTGGTTATCCGCGTGTTGCCAATGGAAAACGATGCGGAGGGATTCAGCGTGAAACGCAGCGCGAAAAGCGCCGTGTCAATCTTAAGGTTCCGGTCGCGGATCGACGCGATTTTTGCGCTCAGGGTTTCCGGCGTGTTGTCCTTCGAGGGCAGGCAGCGGATCCATACTTCCAGCGTTCCCGACTGAAAAGCTTTTTCCAGCTCCTTTGCGCCGGATATGTTCGGGTATTTCTCAACCAGTCCGGCCAGTTCGCCAATGCTTTTTACCTGGTGTTCGCCGATCACGAGCGGCTGGCCGGGGATCAGCAGGTATTTCAGGGCAAACAGCCCAATTTCAATATTGTCGTAATATGCCTCTTCCAGTTCGGCGACCTTGCGTCCCAGTTCCTCATCAAACAACATCAGCCACTGGGATATATACCCCCGGCGCATATCCCGGGCCGCGTCGAATTTATCCAGGTTCAGGGCCAGCTCCCTCGGGGTGGTGATTGCCGGGCAACTTCGGTAGGGGACTTTTTTTACCGCCGACTCTGCCGTGGAATCAGGCGCCGCGTCTTCCACAACCGGTTCACCCCTGAGCCAGGAGGTCACCTGGGCATATCCCCATCGGGTTTTCGGGTCTACCCGCAACAACCCGCTGAGCAGCTGGCTGAATCGGCCTGAGATGCCGGCGGGCATCGGAACCCTGCCCCGAAAATGGCATCCCAGGATCGTGTTTACATCCATGCCGTAAAACGGGGACCTGCCATTGAGCAGATGAATCAGCGTAATGCCCAGCGCGTAATAATCCGTTTTTTCGCTGATTTCCTTGCCGTCAATCAGTTCCGGCGCGGCGTAATCCAGCGTCATAAACTGGGCGGTGGTGGTGCGGCGGACGTTTTCCTCCCGATCCAGTTTTGAACTGATGCCGAAATCGCCGATTACCGGCTGATGGCCTTCCTCGTCCCGGAAGAAAAGATTGGACGGTTTGATGTCCCGGTGGATTATGCCCGCGTTGTGCAGAAAGCGCAGTCCCTGGACCAGGTCCGGCAGCATGCGGGTCAGCTGCTGTTCCGTAAAGGGCATCCGGGCGTCGAGGCTTCCCCCGCAGCAATAGTCCATAACCTCGAAAAAACGGCCTTTCCAGATACCGTAATCCCGAAGCGCCACGATGCAGGGATGCCGCAGGAGCACCAGATGGTTCAGTACGTCTTCTTTGGGTCGGACCCGGGGGTGGTACAGTTTCAGGATGCAACGATCTCCCGAAACTGTATCCAGGCACTGATAAATTTCCGCTTCACCGGTCTGG
>JAKOTZ010000250.1 GCA_029776995.1 Candidatus Hydrogenedentota bacterium | reverse complement strand
AGGTCTACTATCGTGCCGGGGAGTACGGACACGCCCGCAGCCGGGCTCTGGCTGATCACCGATCCCCCCGGGACCGTGTCGCTGCACTGGGAAGTGACCGTGCCGACGGCAAGGCCCGCGGAGGTGATTTCCGCCTCAGCGTCGCCCTGGGCCATGCCGACCACATCGGGCACCGACACGGGGCAGGGGCCCGTGGAGACTACGAGATCAACCGCCGTGCCGGGGAGTACGGACACGCCCGCAGCCGGGCTCTGGCTGATCACCGATCCCCCCGGGACCGTGTTGCTGCACTGGGCGGTTACCGTGCCGACGGCCAACCCAGCAGAGGTGATTTCCGCTTCTGCGCTGCCTTGGGCCATGCCGACCACATCGGGCACCGACACGGGGCAGGATCCGGTGGAGACCGTAAGGTCTACCGCCGTGCCGAGAGGCACCACCGTACCGCCCGCAATGCTCTGGCTGATTACCGATCCCGCCGGCACCGTGTCGCTGCACTGGGTGGTTACCGCGCCGACGGCCAATCCCACGGATGTGATTTCCGCTTCGGCGTCGCCCTGGGCCATGCCGACCACATCGGGCACAATGACGGGCACCATGGTCACCAGCAATTCAAAGGTGCCCGTATCGCCGCCATAACCCGCGACCCGGATCAGGTACTGGTGTCCCTGAACCGCCGGGAATATCGTCCGTGAAGCCACGCTGCAGTCATCGTCATTACAGGCGATTTCCGTTCCGCCGCAGGCGTCAAAAACGCTCAGCACGGTGTCGAAATTGGTGGCGGTTCCGCAGGTGCCGACCCGGGCATTCCCCCCGATTTCCGCGGTCCATACGAACCACAGGTCATTCCAGTCGTCCCATCCGCAGGAGCTTTCATCCGTACCCGTAGCGGCTCCGTTTCTGCCGATGAAGGGCACACCGGTATACAACGGCAGGGCGTTTTCACAGGCGTCATTCGGGATACCCAGCGAAACCGTAATATCCACGGCCGTACCGTAGGTTACGGGAATACCCGCATTCGGCTCCTGGGAAATCACCCGTCCGGGCTCCACCGAATCGCTGTAGGCGTGGGCAACAGAACCGACGGCCAGGCCGGCGGTGACGATCGCGGATTCCGCGTCGGCCTGCATCATGCCGACGACGTCAGGAACCGTTGTGTCGCACGTGCCGGAGGAAAGGACGAGATCCACGGGAAAGCCATAGGTGGCAGGGGTTCCCGGATCGGGATTCTGGCTGATTACCGAACCCGCCGGGACTGTATCGCTGCACTGGGAAGTAACGGCGCCGACGACCAGGCCGGCAGTCAGGATTTCCTCCTGGGCGGCGGCGAAATCCATCAGAATGACATCCGGGACGATGGTGTCACAGGTTCCGGTAGAAACGGCCATCTGAATGGCGCTGCCCTCCGGCAGGCGCTGCCCTTCGGGGAAGTTCCGGATCACCGCGCCGGCGGGAACCGTATCGCTGCACTGGGCCTGAATAGAAACAGCCATACCGTTCGTTTCGAGTTCCTGTCGGGCTTCGGTGGCGTCCTGACCGCTGTAGTCGCCCACCAGGAAATGTCCGGCGGTTTCCTGCCACTGCAGCCAGGGCCGGGACTGGTTCTCCTCGATATCCCAGATGGCGTCGAAATCGAAGCCGGCAAAAGAGTCCTGCTGTTTCATGGCGGCGGAAGAGAGCCCGGCGCCTAACGCGGAGCTGGACAAGCCCGATACGTCAATGTCCCAGAAGGCCGCCGCCGCGGTATTGCCGCCGTAATCTCCTGCCACGAGTCCGCCTACATTCAGTGTGCCGGACACCGGCGCGGCCGCATAGACGGCGCTGATATCCGTGCTGTTGCACGCGCCGATCAGGCCGGCGACCGTATCCGTCGCGGAGACCGGCCCCACGACATAACAGGAAGAAATCGTCGACTGCAAGGCATATCCGGCCAGTCCGCCAACCTCGCTGTCGCCGATGACGCGCGCGGAAGCGAAATTCCGGCTCAGTGTTGTGGAGTAGGCGTATCCGACCAGCCCCCCGGTATCGGTCAGGCCACCGGAAACCACTCCTCCCGCCCACGAGGAGTCCACGCTGCCGCCATTAACCGACCCGATCAGTCCTCCCGCGTAACCTTCAGGGCTAAACAGCGTTGTAAGGGCATGGCTGTTGGATATAACAGAATTGTATATTTCCCCCGCCAATCCGCCCGTAACGTATTGTCCCTGAACCTGGCCCAAGAAAGCACAGGAATCCACGGCGCAATCATACAGGGATCCTGCCAGTCCGCCCGTGTAATACTCTCCATTAACCGTACCTTCCGCCGCGCAGTTGGTCAGCGTTGCGCCCGCCCCGAACGCGACCAGCCCACCCACTTCGTCGCCGCCGGACACGAAGAGATTTTCCAGCGTGAGGTTTTCAATTACGGCGCCGGTGCTGATCATCCCGAATAAGGCTGTATAATCCTCTCCGGGGCGGTTAATCGTCAGATCGGAAATCGTGTGCCCGTCTCCCATGATTTTTCCCGTGAAGCCGATGATGGGTTCAAACCCCGCGCCGCCGTTCCAGATGGCGGTTTCGGAAGCATCGATATCCCCCGCGATGCGGTAGACATCGTCCAGGGAAAACTCGGGATTCTTTCCAATCAACTGCAACTCGTATATGGAATAAATCTCATGGGGCACGGCTCCCCTGGAAACAATCAGGGTGACCGGGGAGAAGAAGCCCGGTGTCAGGAAAAATCCGGACTGCGGGACGGGTTCAATCACGTATTCAGCCGGCACCGATTCGTTGTAGCTGGGCTGGACAGCATACCCGAATCCGGCAGCATTCAAGGCCGTGATGGCGTCCGTAAAATGCATGCCGGCGACATCCGGAACCAGGGACTGCCCCAACCCGCTCTGCCAGCGGAGGAAGGGATAGGACGCCCCCTCCACGATGTCCCAGACGGTGGCGAAGTCCCAGGCGGCAAAGGAGGACTGCTGTTTCATCTGGTCGGTATCCAGCCCCGTTCCGGCCGCGGAGGCGGCCTGTCCGGAAGTGTCGATATCCCAGAAAGAATCTGTCGCCCCAGAGGCTAAACCGACGAGCCCTCCGGCGCCGGCGCTGGACCCAAAGACGCGCCCTGCCGCATAGCAGCGCTCGAGCGTGGACCCGTCGCTCCGGCCGACCAGTCCGCCGGCGCTGCCCCAATCAGAATTATCCAGCAATCGCACCGTTCCCCCCGCGTAACAGTCCCTGATCTCTCCTCCGGCCTGGACCCACCCGGCCAGTCCGCCGACCCGGTATCTTCCAAACACGTTACATACGGCATAGCTTTCGGAAAGGGTTCCGCCGTACACTCCGCCAGCCAGTCCACCCGCGGCGTCGCCGTTGAATACTTCTGTTACGGCCCAGCACCGGGAAACCTGTCCGGACAAATGACCCACCAATGCGCCTGTCCAGTCGTCCACCCCGACGGTATTGCTGACCTTTCCCCCCTCAATGCCCAGCCGGGTGACGGTTCCGCCCCGTCCGATCCATCCGAAAAGGCCGACGTACGGCTCCGCGCGATTTATCCAGAGGCCGCGGATGGCATGTCCCTGTCCGTCCAGGGTACCGAAGAATCCCGCGATCGGCTTAAAGCCCTCTCCGCCGTTCCAGCCGCTGGTTTCGTACGCCGGCAGGTCGGCCGTCAGGACATAAGTATCGTCCAGGGCGTAACCGTCCTGGAAGGCGATCATCTGCAGCGCGCCGATGGTGCCGATCTCCAGTGGATCCGCGCCCCTGGAAACCAGGAGGGTCACCCTTTCCGCGGGGTCGGCCAGATGGTCGGCCGCGGGCTGCGACGCCAGGACAGTGCCCGCCGGCAGGGTGTCGCTGTAGCGGGTTTCGATGTGGGCGGACAGCCCCGCGGCGGCCAGCGCGGCTTCAGCGTCTCCCACCGCGGCGCCCACGACATCCGGCACGCGGACCTGGCCCTCGTCGGCCTGCCAGCGCAGGAAGGGATAGGAAACCCCCTCATCGATATTCCACTGGGTGGTAAAGTCCCAGCCGGAAAAAGACGCCTGCTGCCGCATTTGCGCGGTATTCAGCCCCGTGCCGCCGGCCGACGATGCCAGGCCGCTGGTTGTGGTATCCCAGTAGGAGGAGGAAATGGAGCTGCTTTCGCGCCAGCCGATCAGGCCGCCAATCGCGGCAGTTCCGGTGACCGGCCCTGTGGAATAGCACTGGGCAACCGTATCCGACATGCTGAATCCCATCAGGCCTCCGCCATAATTTAACACTGCCACATCCGAGGCGGCATAGCACCGGGTGATCTGGGAGGATGTAGACCACCCGACCAGTCCTGCGCCCATTTGAACGCCTTTCACCACGCAGGCCGCGTAACAGCCCGTGAGTCGGCCATACCAGGATTGGCCCACGATTGCCCCTACAAAGAACATTCCTCGAACCTGGCCGGTGACATAAACATTAACCAGGTTGTTCGCGCTTTGTATATAGCCTGCCAGCCCGCCAACTCTATTCAACCCTAAAATAAATACATTTTCCAGCCCGAGGTTCTGGACCGTGCTGCCAATGCCCAGTTTGGCGAACAGCCCAACATAATTTTCATCCGGCCTGCGAATGGTAAGATTCCGGATCACGTGGCCCTGTCCGTCAAAGACTCCGGTAAACGGATTTGTCTCGCTTCCGATCGGCTCGAACCCGGCGCCGCTGTTCCATCCTTCGGTAGCGGTGGCCAGGATGTCCGTGGTCAGCACATAGGACCCGTCCAGCGGATAGGCGGGATGGTTGCCGATCATCTGGAGTTCCGCAAGGGTATCGATCGGAATCTGCGCCCACCCCGGCACGGTCCACCCTATTCCAATGCCCACCAGAAACAGAACCGCTTTAACCTGCCCCCGAAAAACACTTAAACCCCGACCTCGGCTGAACATGATGCTACCTCCCGTGCGGTTGCGCCCAATTTCACAATGATCAGGCTTTTCTCCCACGAACCGTATTTTTTTTAACAGCACTTAACCTCGGTTAAATAATATCACATTTTGAATTCTTATCCTGCAAAAAATCTGTTAAAACCGAAAAAAAATCCGTATATCAGCAAGGGATACGCCTGGAGTTTAAAGCTTCATACGGCGCCGCCCGCAAGATCCGCGGAACCGTAACCGGTTACAGCTGACATAAACCGCCAGAACCGTCAGCGCAGGTCCGGCAGGTTGAACAGGGCCTCGCGGTCCGGTTCGAGTTCAACCGGGCCATCCGCGCCCGGGACAGCGTGGACCCAGATTTTTTCGGCGGGCCGCAACCGGTAGGCGATCCCGCGGTCCGCGCGTTCCCAGGCGACTTCGACAGGTCCCGCGGCGTCCTGGGCGGGCACCTTTCCGCGGACCCGGCGGAGGGAGCCCGGACGCAGGGAAAAGGCATAGTGCTGCCGGCCGAGGTCGAAGCGGTGCCACAGGCCAAGCCCGTAGGCCGAGAGCTGCCAGGTGGGGCATCCGGCCCAGTTGTGGCAGTGGCTCCACCTGGGATCAAAGACCTCGATCCAGGTGGTCCGGCCTTCAGCGAGCATGTATTCGCCCCAGCACTTCCGGTACTGGTCGAGGACGAAATCCATCTCACCCCGTTCAATCAGGACAGGCATGGCGAAATGCCCGAAGAAGGGCGTGATCAGCCGGGTTTCAGACAGGAGGGGATCGCTGTTGCGCGGGGCGCCGGGATTGTTGGGAAAACAGTCGAGCATGTGCTGTTTGATAAAAGCGACCGCTTCGGGTTCGCGCTCCGGTGGCACCATGCCCATGCCCAGGCTGAGGACGGCGGCATGGTAGCCCATAGCCGCCCAGGGTTCGGGCCGTGCCATCATCTCATCCCGCCAGCGCAGGAGGGCCTGTTCCACGAGCCCGCCGGCTTCCTCGGCGCGGCGTTCCAGTTCAGGGTCTTCGATGATCCGCGCCCATTCGGCCAGGGCGTGCATGCCCGCGAGGAAGAAAAAGTTGGGCGCGGCATTGAGGAAGCCTTCGTTCCGCTTGTATCCCCAGTCGACAAACTCCCAGGCGACGCTGTCGCGCAGGCCGTCATGGCCGAGGAACGGCTCGAAAGCCGCCAGGTTTCTGCCGGCCGCGCGCCGAAGCTGTTCGAGGAGGGATCGGTCCCCGGTGAAACGGTAGTAGTCCAGGCACCCGGAGAACCACTGGGCGGAAAAGGTGCTGACGAAGACGTCGCCGCCGGGCGACATCCCGGAAACCAGGCCGTCTTCCCTGGCGCACAGGGCGGCCTGGACCAGGCAGCGCCGGGCGAGCCGCAGATCCGCAAACGCCGCGCAGGTAATGTTCAGCCCGGCCGTGGCGGAATCGCCCAGCCACTGCCCCCGTTCACGGGTGGGATTGTCGATCATGGCATCCTCGGAACAGGCCATGCAGGTGTCGGCTCCGGTGATCCAGATCCGGTTGAGCAGGGGATCATCGCATTCGAAAGCGCCGTCGGGGCGTTCGAAGTAGGACCGTTCGATATACCGTTCCTCCAGGAAGCGGACGCCGTCGGGCGGCGCGCCGTGGGGAACCAGCGCGTGAACCTCGAGGAAACGGCCGCCTTTGGGGGTAATGGGTTCAAACCGCTGGGGCCCGCCGCGGGCGACGTAGTGGTCCAGGTTGCAGGAATCGCCCGCGGACAGGTTGATGTAGGGAGAAACCCGGCCATGGCTGAGGTATTCACTGTACGCGAATTCGATTTCGGTCCCGGCGGGGGCGTCGATGAGGAAGGAAGGCCGGCCAAGCCGGACGCGCCCGAGGTCATAGCGGCGCCAGACGCCCTGGGGGGGCACTTCGCGGCACTCGAGGTCGCGCAGGAAGAACCGGGCGGGGATATCGTCCCGTTCATACCCGAACCACGCGGCCACGGGGCCGGACGCGACAGGCTCCAGGCCGTGTACGATCCGTTTCATGGGAGCGAGGCCGGTCAGGGGAAGGGTGGCGGCGTCGGGGCCGTCCAGTACCGGTTCCGGCCAGGCGGAATCGTCGAAATCGGGCTGCTGCCAGTCAGGAGGAATGTTTCGGGTATCGCACCATTCGATCCAGCCCAGCTGGGGGTTGACGCGGCGGACTTTTCCGGCGTAGCCGGCCAGCTCGAGGCAGCGCCACCGGAGCGGGATCGCCTGACCCGCAGCGCGCAGGGCCAGCGAGACAAAAGGACGGTCCGCCTTGATCATGCGGGTGGTCACGCCCAGGTTGTGGGCCTGGATGGCGATGACGTGCCGCCCGGACGGAACCGCCAGGGTGAGCCGGTCCGCCTCGGGATGGCCCAGGACATACCGGGCCGGCCCCTCGCAAAGGGGCTTTCCGTCAAGCCAGGCCTGGAACCAGCCGGACGCGGCAGTGAAGATTTCGACTTCGGCGGGGGCGGACAGGGTAAATACGCCGCGAAAAGCGCCGTAACAGTCCTCGGCGCGCCCTGGATTCGGCAACCACATGGCGTAACATCCTGTTGTTAGGGTGAACGGGGTTATCTTAACACGGAGGCGAAGCGTTAAAAAATACACACCCGTACGAAAACGGAATGTGCTATACTGAAAACGCTGCAGTTGAATCTGATGCCCGGCGAGGTGGGCCGGGTATGGTTTTCCCCGCCACGCGCGAGCCCCTGAACGGCGGAGCCCTTTCCAATTCATCAGGGAGTCCAATATTTGCGCGGTCTACGACAAGCCGCCCCGGCTGGACCGGGAGATGATCACGCGGATCTCGGATGGCCGCCGTGAGGACACCCACTTGTCGGAGCCGAGGCTTCCGGCACGAAGCGGGCCGCGTGGCGGGCTTTTTTTATGTTGAGTTGGTTTTTGGCCGGAAAATGTATCCGGGTGAAGGTTGCGCGCCGCGGCCTGACGGGATGGGCCGTTCAGGCGCACGGTAAGCATAAAGGGAGGGCACAGCAGCATGCAGACAGTAAAGGGTATCCGGTATCGCTCCGCCCGATCGTGGGCAGGCATGCCCCTGGTGGACATCGCGCTCGGCCCGGATCCGGACCGGGGAGAATCGCGGGGGCACGCGCGGGGTGTGATCGCGATCGGCGACACGGCCCGGGGCATCGTGGCCGTGGGCGGATTTGCCGCGGGCGCGGTAACCGTCGGAGGGCTGAGCGTCGGGGCGGTCAGTTTTGGCGGGCTGAGCCTTGGGTTGCTGAGCCTGGGCGGCGTGGCCGCGGGCGGCGTGGCGATAGGCGGCCTGGCCGCAGGACTGGCAGCCATCGGGGGAGGCGCGGTTGGCCTGGTGGCCGCGGGCGGAGGCGCCTGGGGCTGGCTGTTTGCCCTAGGAGGCGGAGCAGGCGGCGGACATGTCGTGAGCGCGACCCGACAGGATCCGGAAGCCGTGGCGTTTTTCCGCCAGTGGCTGCCGTTTCTGCTGCCGCCCGGCCTGTAAGCGCAACGGCGTTATCAGCGGGACGCAGTTAAAGAAAAGGCGGGGCGGGCGGCCTGAGGGGTGGACCGCCCGCCGGAGAAAGGGGACAGTAACTGTTCCGGGGATAGTCTGGGTGTCCCGGAACAGGCCAGGGGACTAGTGGTGGATTAACTGTTTCGGGGTATCCGTGCTTCGCCGGTTGAGGGGCAGGGCATGCCGGGCCGGGGATGGAGACGAGGGAGCGCCTTCCACCACGACTTCCGGGTCCGCCGCGGCAGTCTCGTAGACCGTTGCGGAGCTCTCAGCGGAACCCCCTTCCACAATGGTCTGCAACTGCTTGACCACGGACTGGAGTTCATAGGCCTGAGAACTCAGCTCTTCCGCGGTGGCTGATATTTCTTCGGAAGCGGCCGCGGTGTTCTGGGCGGCCTGGGCGGACTGCTGTCCCGCGGTATTGAGCTGGACCATTCCCTGCTCGACTTCCTTCGCCGCGATGTTAAAGCGTTCGAGCTGGTCGCCCATGCGGGTGGCGGATTCCACGATGGCCTCGAAGTTGTTGTTGATTTTCCGGATGGCCTCGGCGGAGTCGCGGACCTTGAGGGCGGTTCCTTCGAGCAGTCCCTGGGTCATACGGGCCGCGTCGGCCGCGCGGGACGCGAGAGCCTGGACTTCTTCGGCCACCACGGCAAAGCCTTTTCCGGCTTCGCCGGCCCGGGCGGCCTCGACGGCGGCGTTGAGGGCAAGCAGGTTGGTCTGGAAAGCGATCTCATCAATGGTTTTGATGATCTTGACCATTTCCTGGCTGTCTTTTTCGATTTCGGCCATTTTGTGGGTCATTTCGACGACGGATTTCAGCGAGTCGCCGCTCATGCGGATGTTCTCGCGGGTGAGTTCGGAGGCTGTCGCGCCGATTTTATTCATTTCCTCATTCTGCGCGGTGATTTCGGTGATAGAACTGGAGGCCTCCTCAGCGATGGCTGCCTGTTCGGTGGCGGTGGAAGAGAGGTTCTCGCTGGATCCGGCCAGTTCGGCCGCGGCCGCTGAGGTCTGCGCCGCGACGTTGCCGAGGACCTCGACAATGTGTCGGACAGGCCCGACGATGGACCGGGTAAGGAACCATGCCAGGATTACCCCCAAAAGGATTGCCAGAATGACGGCGCCGATCAGCAGGACCGTGGTCATCCGCGCCAGGCGACCCAGGGACTCCCGGTAATCCTCCAGGTAGGCGTTGTTGGCCTCTATAACCTTCTGGATAGCGTTTGAGGTAACGCGCATTTTATCCAACAGTTCCCCCACTGCCAGTTTCTGGGCCTCATCGTAGAGGGTCCGGCTTTTTTCCGCCACCGCAAGCAGTTCGTCAAAGTAGCCGAAAGTTTCTGTCCGCGCGGGTTTCATCTTTGTCTCGTAAAGGCTGGCGGCCTGTTCGCGGTTACCGGCCTGAACAGCCTGTTTAATTTCCGCGACGGCCTCGTGGAACCGGCGGTGGGGATCCTTCATGGCCTCCAGGATACGGTTGAGCTCCGCGCTGTCGGTTTTGAAGGTGGGCAGCCATTTGCCGAAATTGCAGGCGGTATGATCCGTTCCGCCTTCAAAGGCAGTGCCGTCACGCAGCAGGGCCAGCATGTTCAGCTCCAGCTGGAAATGGTCCCCCTCAAAACGCCGTAAATCGGCCTGCAGGGCTGCCGGATCGGAAATGCCCAGCTGGTCCACCTGTCGGCATAGTTCCAGGAATCGGTTATTGGCGCCTTTCTGGTCGGCATGGGCTTTTTTATAGGCATCCCACGCGGCGGCGATTTCCGGGGTAAAATCGCTCTGTTCAAACCGGGCCTCGGCCTGGGTGTAGGCTTCCCGGGCTTTGGTGATGTTGTCGTACTGGCGGTTCCTCACTTCAGCGGTTAACCCCGGAATCGCGAGGGTACGGAGGGATCCCCGGATGTTTTCGATGGAAGACTGTAAAGTTCCCAGCGCCATCGCGGCAGGCAGCTCATTTTGGGCGAGGTTGTCCAACGCCGCGCTGAGCCGGTACAGGGCCGCGACTCCCGCTGCCCCCACCACCAGGGTCAGCAGCATCAGGACACCGAACCCGGCACCGATCTTGAATGCCAGGCTTCTCCGACCTTGTTTCCCGCTCATAGCTCCTCCTTTGTCCGCGGCGCGGACGGTTTTTATGTGTCTTACCGAGAGTTCGCCAACAGGATCAGACCGGATGTATATGCAGTGTTCTAGTATTCAGGTGTCAGACGATTTTGAACAGCAGGTCAAGGCGCAGTTCCTGGAAAAGCTCCTGGAGCTCGCGGGACGCGCCCCGGACTTCAATGGCGCCGCCATTGGACGAAACGCGCTTGTAAAACAGCAGCAGTTTTCCCAGCCCGGCGCTGCCGATGAAGGGCACGGCCGAGAAATCGAGGACAAGCAGTTTAATTTTATCGAGGGGCAGGGCGCTGAACGCAGTTTTCATCTGTTCAGCCACATCCCCGTCAATGGCGACCGATACCCGGATGGTTGCCGTGTTTCCGCTTACATCAGTGCTTATTTGGCTCATACCGAACCTCCCGAATTTCAAGTATATTATAGAACATTTTCCTGTTTTTTGCAAGTGTTTTAAAGGAAATTTTTATTTAACCGGGAAAGTCATGATTTCCATGGGGTCCGGGACAGGAATGGCGGGCGCCGCCGGACGGCGGAAAGCGGCGCGGAAGGCCCGGCCTGCATCAAACCAGTCCAGGAAGTCGGCGGCGCGGCGGATCATGAAGATGCCCCGTCCGGAATCGGCCAGGATGCGGTCCGGCAGCCTGGGGTCGGGAACCCGTTCCGGTTCAAATCCCTCACCGGCTCCGGCCAGTTCGAGAACACAGTCGTTACGCACCCAGGCGCGGACGCGAATGGGGATATCAGGGCTTTTCCGGTGGCCGTGTATCCAGATGTTGGACAACCCTTCTTCCAGGACGGAACGCAGGCGGAACTCGGGGGACCGGATGCCCTGTTTTTCCCAGAGGGGCACCAGTTCCCGGGCGATGGCCGTGACGCTCTGGGCGAGTTCCCGGTCTGATCCGGGATGAAGAATCCACTGGCGGGCCTGGGTCAGCGATTCTATTTCGAAGGCTAGGATTGATACGTCATCGGCGGAGGAATTATCGCCGTTGGGACCTCCTACGGATTCTCCGGAAAACGTTGTGATGGTGGCGAGGAGGACATCGGTCAGTTCTGATACGGGCAGGTCAGGGTTTTTGTCGATTATGGCCTGGACGAGCCTTGCCAGCATAGGCGCGGTGAAACGCTGTTTCCGGTTACGATAGGGCATTTCGGCAAGGCCGTCGGTAAAGGCGATAACGCGGTCGCCCGGTAGCAGGCGCAGCGCGGCGGTTGTAAAGGCCGTGCCCGCCAGGAATCCGCAGGGGCCATTGTTTCCGGGAGTACCGGCATCCGGCAGCAGCGCGACTTGTCCCTCGCGAATGAGGAACGCGGGCGGATGCCCGCAGGCGGCATAAGTCAGGATACCGGTGTCATGGTCAATGTCCCCGAACCATCCCGTGACGAAGTCTTCTTCCCTGAATACGCCGGACAGTTCAAGGAGGCTGTTAAAAAGTTCCAGCCGGTCCTGGAGGGTTCGGCGGGAACCGCGCAGGATGGTATCGAGGGTGAGGGTGGTGTAGATTCCCCGCAGGACGCAGTTGACCTCATGGCCGGACTGGTCGCACAGGGCCAGCGCGGTTAAGGGGGAACCGATCAGGTCGCCAAAGTTTCTGACGAGCGCGTGGTCACCGCCGGCTTTCGCGCAGGGCCATACGCGGGCGTCGACGAAGAGGGAAAGGTCCCTGCCGAGATTCACGTGCCGGGGCATGGGCCTGACCACATCATCCAGCAGCTGCCGGGCGAGGGCGATATCGACCTGCTGGCTGGAAAGCAGATGGTGCAGGTCGGTGATATCCATGGCGCTTTGGACCAGGATATCGCGGCCGCCGACAGCACTGACCGTTTCCCGAACCCGGACACGCCGGAGATGAAGTTTTGGCGTGACGATCTGTCCGTCCCACCCGCGTTCTTCGGCGCCCGGGTGATCCGATCCCCTGTCCCTGGTAATAATATCGCGCCAGGAACGGCCAACCAGGCTGTCCCGGGGCTGTTCAGCGAGTCGGGCGGCCTCGTTATTGACGTCGATCAGGATGTCGGTCCGCGCGTCACTGACAAAAACCCCGGCCTGCACGCCGGCCATGACCGCTTCAAGATAAGCCTGCGCCTCCTGACGGTCCGTGATGTCCATGCATCCGCCGGCGTATCCGAGGAAATTGCCTTCGGTGTCCAACCTGGGAACGCCATGATCTTCTATCCACCGGTAGACGCCGTCATGGCGAAGGAGCCGGTACGTCATGACGAACGGCGCGCGCGCCTGCAGTGCGTTCCGGTAAGTGGCTGTAACCCGTTCCCGGTCGTCAGGATGGACGCCTTCGAGCCAGCCGTCCTCTTTTTCCTGTTCGAGGGTCCGCCCCCGGAATTCAAGCCAGGTCCGATTGAAGTCGACGCAGGCGCCATCGGGTCCGCTGATCCACACCAGGGCAGGAATGGAGTCGGCGAGTTCGCGGTAGCGGCTTTCGCTGTCCCGGAGCGCCGTTTCCAGTCTTTTGCGTTCACGGATATCGGTGAAAACCATCAGGTAGTAATCCTGGTCCCCGGGAATGCTGTAGGTACGGAACTGCCGCAGGACGGGGATGGGGGTCCCGTCAGGCTGAACCAGCAGCAGCTCGTCCTGATGGGCGGCTTCACTTGCGGATTCCCCGAAGGGACAGTGTTTTGAAAGGCGCCCGCCGCACAGGACATCCCGGCACCGCATATTCAGGAGCTGTTCGGCGGAATGGCTTACCATCGCGGCTCCGGCGGCATTGATCAGCACTACCCGCTCGTCCTGCTTCCGGATGACCACCACGCCCACGGGCAGGGATTCGAGAAGGTTCGCCAGGAATCGGTCCCTATCGCGCAGGGTTTCACTCAGCTTTCGGAACTCGGTGACATCGAGCAGGAAGCCGCGCCAGGTGATGCCGCCGTCGGGATCTTTTGTCGGGATGGACTGCCCCAGAAACCAGAGGTAATGCCCCTTCTGGTGCCGCAGACGGAATTCGTGGCGCCAGGGCGCCATAGTCCGTTCAGACCGCTGAATGGAGCGCATGAGTTCGGGAAGATCCTCCGGGTGCACCCGGTTGAAGGCATGCTGGGCGTCCTCGGCAAGGAGTTCGATGGGTATCCCGAAGAATTCATACATGCGGTCGCTGGCAAAAGGCAGGCAATAGGACCCGTCGGGATTTCTGCGGAATTCATAGGCGATGCCCGGGGCAGCGGCGGTAAGGCGGCGAAGCCGGTCGCTCCAGGCCTGTTCCACCTGCCTGGCGGCGACCTGTTACGTGATGTCGTGAAGCACCGCCAGGACCCTGGCACGGCCATCGTGTTCGTAAAGCCGCGCGGAAACCGCGCACTGAATGATTTTCCCGTCGCCCCGGCGGTGGGACAGGATACGGTGGACCGTTTGCCCGGACTGTACCTGCTGCCAGACGCCGGCAACCGCGGCAAGGTCCGGCCAGATATCCAGTTCGCGCATGGTCCGGCCGATCAGTTCATGCCGGCGGAACCCCAGGATCTGTTCCAGCCGGGGGTTAGCTTCTTCGATTTTACCTTCCGGCATGGCGAGGATGAGGAACCCGTCCGGCCCTTCCCGGAACCACTGGATCATATCCTTCTCATAAGTCCGGGCGTGTTCCTCCAGAAGTTTTCGCCGGGTAATGCTCCAGGTAATGCCGCGGAAACCAATGAAATTGCCCGCCTGGTCGTAGAAGGGCTCGCCGGATACGGAGACCCAGTGCCAGCGGCCATCCCGGTCCCGCATGCGGTACTCCACCTCCCTGAAGGGCTGGTGGTGCCGCACGCACTCGCTGAGGTGATCCTTAAGAAGCGCAATGTCATCCGGATGGGCTGAATCGTAGGGGTGCTGCCCGACAGCGATGTCGAAAACAGCGCCGCCCAGCTTATTTGTAGAAATCCAGGTAAACTGGTTCCGGCTGTTCGTTTCCCACAGGGCGACATCCCCACTTTCAGACAGGAGGTGTATGCGGTTCTGCGCGGCGGCGAGGTCCCTGGCGGTGCGCTCCAACTCGGCCTGGCGCAGGGAAAGGGCAAAACGCGTGGCGTAGAGGCGGGCGGCTGTCCACAGGAACAGCCCGATGAAGCACCCCAGCACCACCAGAACAGCTAAATGTGAGCGGATCCACGAACCCAGCTTCTCCGGAGTCCAGGGCATAGGGCGCGCCAGTCCAGCCCGGCGCATGGCTTCCCATGCGGGGGCATAATCCAGGGGGGGAGCCCACCCGGCCAGCCGCGCGCTCACCAGGGCGGGATGTCCCTCGGGAAGAACAATCAGGGCGCGGGCAATTTCTACGGCTGTATAATTGTCAACCTGGCCGGTGACCACAGCGCAGGGCCAGTTTGGATAGGCCTGCGTGGTGCTGAAGGGCGAGTCTTCGCTCGAAGGATCCAGGCGGGCCGCCCAAAGGGGCTCCAGCAGATCCGCAGCGACTTCCCCCCGCGCGACCATGGATTCCAGATGCCCGGTCCGCACAACCCCCGCGTCGGCCATCCCCTCGATGACGGCCCGAACCACAGCGTTATGGTCATCCAGAAACATGACCTGGGCGCATCGGGCCATGGGATCAAACCCGTTGCGCCGCATGTAATCCAGCGCCGCAATCCACCCGCCGAAAGAGTCTGGATTGACGGCGGCCAGACGTTTTTTCGAGAGGTCGGACAGGTGTTGGATGTCGGACCGGTCGGCCCGCCTGAAGACCAGGCTTCCGAAACAGGGCAGGGGCGGCCCGTCGCCGACGCTTTCCATCTGGGTGGCAATAGCGCGGACCAGCCCTTTGTTCTCGAGGTCGGCGTAAATGCCTGAATTGGCGATGAGCAGGTCAACGGTTTTATTTTGCGCGGCCAGTTCAACTGCTTCGAAGGGAAGAGGCACCAGCCTTACCGGCCGGTCGAGGTGTTCGGACAGGTAGGCCGCGGTGGGTTCCCACATGGCCTGGCCCTGGTCCTGCCCCTGGTTGATCAGCACGCCGAGCCGTAACGAGGACGAATCCTCTGGCGCCGATGCGGTATCCGGCGGCAACTCTTCCGCACAGAGCACTGCCGCCGCGACCAGCAGGCAAACCGGCAATACCCAGCCCCGCCACGTATGTCTCACCCTCACGCCCATTAGACCCATACCCATATCGCTGTTCCCCTTAGGCTGCCCGCCATATACACGCGGACGCATCGTTAGCCAGCAATATCAGTATACCGTATCTTCAGGGATAATGATAATTTTTCTAACCACGGCATTCGCGTACCTATTTACTATTATCGCGAATTACTCAAGCGATATCCAGCGTGGTCGAACCACAGAAACCGTAACGAAGGAAATGCGGAATGAAATTCAGTGAAACAAAGCTACCTCGCATGCAGTCTTTGGGATAAGAGGAATCTAGGCATACGGTACCGGGATGGCTGAAGTTGGCCCTGAATAGATATAGTTTGACCTGAATGGATATAGTTTGAGCTGTCACATAAGGAGAGGAAGAATGGTATTTTGCAGAAAATTGCGGATGGCGCTTTGCGGGATGCTGGCCGTGTGGGTGGCGCTGGCCGGGGCGGCGTCAGGGGGGCATGCCTCGGAAGAGGCGCTCGAATTGGATACCGGCTGGCAGATGCAGTCGTCGGCAGTCGCGCCGGCGGACGGGGCGACGCTTTCGCAGCCGGGAGCGGGCACGACCGGCTGGTATCCGACCAGGGTGCCGAAGACCGTCCTGGCCACGCTGGTGGATAACGGGGTATATCCGGACCCGTATTACGGGGTCAACCTGAAACGGATTCCCGGATACCAGGACGGACTGTGGCTCGAAATGCCGAAAGACAGCCCGTTCCGGGCTTCGTGGTGGTGGCGCCGTACGTTCAGCGTTCCTGAATCCTGGCGCGGCCGGCATGTGTTCCTGCAGCTGGACGGCATCAACTACCAGGCGAACATCTGGCTGAACGGCGAGAAGATCGCCGACGCGGAAACAGTCAAAGGCATGTTCCGGCGGTTTGAATTTCCGGTGCGCGACAAGCTCCGTTTCGGCGGCGAGAACGCGTTGGTAATTGAAACAATCCCGCCCGGGCTGCTGGACGCGTCGGGCGCCCGCACCAAGCAGCTGGAAGCCACCACTGGATGGGACGACCACAACCCCCAGCCGCCGGACCTGAACACGGGCATCTGGCAGCCCGTCCGCCTGGTGGCGGACGGCCCGGTGAGCCTGCGCCATCCCTACGCGGAAACGAGCCTGGAAACGCCCTCCCTGGATCGGGCGTCGGTAACGGTTTCCGTTTTTGCGCGGAACAACACGGACGCGCCCGTCGAGGCTGCCCTGACGGCCCGTATCGCGGATATCGGCACGCTGCGCCAGACCGTGACGCTGGCGCCGGGAGAAACCCGGGAGGTGTTTTTCCGTCCGGAAACGTACCCGGAGCTGGAGGTGCGCCATCCCCGGGTGTGGTGGCCCGCGCCCCTGGGGCCGCAGGAACTGTACCAGCTGGAGGTCAGCGCCGAAACCGCAGGCACAGTATCCGACACCAGGCGTATCCGATTCGGGATCCGCGAGATCACCAGCGCGCTGAACGAAGACAACTGGCGGTATTTCACGGTAAACGGCCGCAGGGTACTGATCCGGGGCGGGGCGTGGATGACTTCAGACATGCTGCTGAACCTGGACCGGACACGGTACGAGGCGCTGATCCGCTACGCGCGGGAGGCCGGGCTGAACATGCTGCGTTCCGAGGGATTTTCCATCCGGGAAACAGACACGTTTTATGACCTGTGCGACGAACTGGGCATCATGGTGACCCAGCAGATCTTCGGCCGCAGCATCCCGGACGAAGCGCTGGCGGTGGCCTGCGTGGAAGACATGATGCTCCGGATCCGGCACCACGCGAGCCTGGCCCATTTCCTGGGCCATGACGAGACCTTTCCCACCGAGACGCTGGACCGGGCGTACCGGGACCTGATCGCCCGGTACCGGCTGAACCGGAGCTACCAGCCCCATTCGGGCACGTTCACGATCAGCACCCGGAAGAAAACGGGAGGAACCAGGACCGGCACCCGGGAACTGTGGACCTACGCCTCGCCATCCCATTATTACTGGGTGGAGCGGAAGGCGGACGTGGCATGGGGCTTCGCGCAGTCCGGGGGGATCGGCGGGATCCTCGCCGCGCGGGACACGCTGCGCCAGATCCTTCCCGCCGAGGACCTGGAACGGCCGATGGCAACCGAGGCCTGGTCTTTCCATACCGTCACGCAGGGCGCGGAGTATTTCAGCGCGGTCCTCAAAGCCATGGAACAGAGTTACGGCCCCGCGAACGGGTTCGACGACTTCTGCCGGAAACTCTACGCGATGAACTACGCGAGCGCGCGGGGCATGTTCGAGGCCTACGGCTGGAACAAATACGAGGCGACCGGCATCACCACGTGGAAATACGACGCGGCCTGGCCCGCCGCCATGACCTGGCACTACGTGGACTGGTACCTGCGGGCAACCGCCGCGTATTACGGCGCGAAAAAAGCCTGCGAGCCCCTGCATATCCAGTACGCGTATCACGATGGCACAGTCTGGGTCGTCAACTGCCTCAGCCGGGAGTTCAGCGGGCTGACGGCGCGGGCCTGGTGTGTCGGCCTGGACGGCCGCGAACTGAGTGACCGGGTGGAAGCGGCGGTATCGGTGTCAGCGGACGGGAAAACACGCGTGTTTGCCGCGCCGGCGCCCGCGGACCCCCAGCTGAAGACCTGGCTGCTTTGCCTGGAACTGCGCGACGGGGAACAGCTGGTGTCCGAAAACCGCTACTGGCTCTCATCCGTTCCGGATATCCCGGGCCGGGACCGAGAGCGGGACGGCATATTTGAGACGCTGCCGAAAAGCGTGGCGGATTACCGCGCCCTGGCGTCGCTTCCCACCGCGCCGGTTCAGCTCAGCTGGCAGCGCAGCACAGAACCTGACGGATCCGTCCGCCTGCGGAGCCGGGTGGCTAACCCAGGAGACGTCCCCGCGTTCATGGTGTGGCTCAAGGCCCGCGCGGGGGAAACCGGCATGGAAATCGGTCCGGCTTTCTGGGAGGATAACTGCCTGATCCTGCTGCCGGGCGAAAGCAGGGAACTTTCCTGTGTCCTGCCTTCCTGGGCAGCCGGCAAGGATGAAGCCGCCGTTACGCTGGAAGGATGGAACGCGGCCCCGGTTCCAGGTCAGTAGCCGGACGGGCCGGCGGGATCGGCAGAACAGGCCGGAAAGGCGCCGGGGCCCGGCAGATCCGGAAAAAGCCTGCTGAAACGGGCGTTCATGGCGTCCAGCAGGGCCGGCGCCCGGCGGTTTTCCACGAGGGCAATGACAAATCCGCCGAATCCCGCGCCGGTCAGCCGCGCGCCCACTGCTCCGGCATACAGCGCCGCTTCGACGGTCTCATCCAGGGCGGGACAGCTGACTCCCAGCAGGTCCCTGCAGCCTTCGTGGGAGGCCAGCATCAGCGCGCCGAGCGTCTCCATGTCTCCATCGTACAGGGCATCCCGGGCCAGTTCCACCCGCCGGTATTCATCAGCCGTGTACTGAGCCCGGGCGCGGAGGTCCAGCAGGTCATCCGGATCCGGCAGGACACTGAACCACTGTTCCCGGACCTCTTCCACAGAACACCCCAGCCGCAGCGCGACCTCCCGGGGACCCGCCGGGCCGTCCGGAAGCGCCCTGTCAGCCAGGGCGAGAAACTCCCGAGTGGTCAGGCAGGCCGGGCCCAGCCATAAATCCCCCAGCCACCGCAAAGGAACCGGTTCGCCGAATTCCATGGAGATCCGCCGGGCCATGAGAGCGGTCAGCAGGCGGCACAGGTGCGGCTGCATGTTATAGCGGGCCCGCATGGCGCCGCTTTTTTCCGCGCGCCGTCCGCTGTCGCACAGGATAAACGCGTGGGAATCGGGCAGCGGGACATGCTCGATCCGGCGGGGAATGAAGTCAATTCGGCAGGCGTATCCGCGCCGGCCGCAGAGGATAACCGTCTGGTCCATGCCTCCGCCGCGGGTGCCGACATACTGCTCCCCCTCGGCGAGCCACGCGGCCAGCTGGGCGGGATCCACCTGTTCGCCTGCCCCCGCCAGGACCGCCAGCGCGCAGGCTACCACCAGGGCGCTGGACGAGCTGAGCCCCGCGCCCGGGGGAATGTCCCCCTCGACGAGAATGTCCGCGCCGGGACAGATTTTGCCCAGATTTTGGTTAACCGTCTGCCAGGCAGCCCGGGCATAGTTGTCCCACGCGCCCTGGGGCGATGGGGAAATGGAACGGGCGCTTTCAAACGTTGCCGGGGCGAAACGGTCATCGCAGCTGCGCAGCCGGACCGTCCGGTCCCGCCTGGGTGAAAAGGCCAGCCGGATTTCCCGGTCGATGGTCATGGGCATGACCGGCAGCCCGGCATAGTCGATGTGTTCGCCGATCAGGTTTACCCTTCCCGGCGCCCGGATAAAACGCAAAGCATTCCCCCCGCCGAAACACGCTCGGAAACGTTCCGCCAGTCGGCTCCAGCAATGGGTACCGGTCTCGGTCATGGGGCCCCCTTCCCGGGATCCGGCCGTCAGGCCGCACCCGGCCGGATTTCGGACGCCAGTTTCCGGGCGGCCTCCACCGAATCGATTACCCCGAACTGAAGGGTGAACGCGCGGGATTCCCCCGGCCGGAGCCATTGCGCCGTGCCGTCGCGCAGTTCGGCTTCGATGCCCCCCACGCTGCAGGTGCAGGGCTCCAGGCCGCAGACATACTCCTGCTTACCGGTCATTTTCCACTGGGTGAATCGGGGCAGGGTATCCGCGCGGTACTTCAGGGTAACGCCAAAAGGTTCCCCGGCGGACCCGAAACAGGCGGCGTTCAGCAGCGCGGCGGTAACCCAGCCCCGACGGTCCGGCGCCATGTCGTGGAAGAAAACCTGTTCAGCCCAGTTTCGGCGCGGACCGGTCATGGTGTGCCAGTCATCCAGTCCCGACCGCGCGGCATCATCCCGGGGGACCACGTTCCGGCTGGGACACAGCAGGCGGGACCCTTTATCCAGGGCAGGCCAGCCGATATTGCAGTGGTACAGCAGCATGAAGGGCACCTTGCGGAATCCTTCGTTGGTCAGCGTGTCTTCGAGGAGCAGTTCCGCGCGGTCGGCCCAGGCGGTGATCCGCCGCCGGAGCAGCAGGTTTTCGCCGAACACCGACGCCTCGCGGATCTCTCCTTCGACGCGCAGGACATAATCGTTGTTTTCCCATCCCTGGTGGACGCAAAGGTTTCTGGCGGGGATGTTGCTGATGCGGCCGTGAAGCCCGCGGCCGGACAGGGCGCTGTCGGAGGCGGGCATGCCCACGTTGGTGAGGCCGCAGGTGGTCAGGAGCCCTCCGAAATAGCTGCGCAGCCAGCGGAACCCCTCGGGCTCGAAATACTGGGGCGCGACGTCGCCGGTGACGGACCGCCATCCCATGGGTTTTCCGCGGTAACGGGCGGCAGCAATGTCCAGGCCGCGGTCGGCGATGATCAGGGCTTCCAGCCCCGCGGCGGTATGCAGCAGGAATGCCCGCGCGGGACGTTCATTACCGTCGTCCAGCTGCACCGGTTTGATCCCGGCCAGCTGGTCCATGCCGCCCACCCGGCGGCGCAACTCGGTCACGGTCCATTTTTTACCATACAGTTCCATAGCGCTGTCCTCCGCGGTGTTGGCCCGCGCCCGGGCCAACGTGCCTTGCCCTTAGCATACGCCGCCGGAATTTCCGAGTCAACCCGACTGGCCGCGTGGGACGTAACAGCGGAAAGGTACAATGCCGGCCCTGAAAAAGTGCCATGCGGGCCGGGGACAGGAATGGTTTCAGGCATCACCCCAAAAGGAGGGGAAACACACGTCCGGACCGTACGGCCGGACAATGTCACGCCCAACGTGAAATCGGTGGCCATTCCAGGATCGGGCAAATTCGGACACACAGGAGTATGCCCCTGCAGCAGGATAACCGACTCGATCGCTGGGGACCGTTGGTTGAACTTGACCGAGCGCTTGCTCCGGCGACCGATGCGTTAAGAAGGGCCAGTCCTTCCGGCTGTCGGATAGACCGTGGATAAATAGGTAACCGCCCGGGCTGGCGGGTGTGCCGTTCAGTCCGGGCGGTTTTTTGTCTATGGTCCGGGGGTTGTCCCCGGGGTTGGGGGTTGGTTACAGGTTACCAATTACAGGGACCTCCTCCGCAGGGATGCCGCGCCCAGCAGCGCCAGGCCCAGGCCCGCCAGTAGCAGGTCGCCGCCAGCGGAAACCAACAGTTTTTTCACGAACAGCCGTTTGATGCAGCCGAAGCATCCGCTGATCTTCAGGTACTCTTCAAGTTCCCCGAGTGTCAGACTGCCGTCACCGTCCGCATCGATCAGACTGAAGATCTCAACCGGCAGGTTCGGCAGCGCCGCCTGAGCTTCTTCCAGCGACAGTTTGCCGTCACCGTCCGTATCCAGCGCTTCAAACTGGTCGTGAATCTGCTTCATGATCTCCCGGTTCGTCGGAACATCCTCCTCCGGCAACGCGCCTTTGGACACCACCAGCTTCACCGCCGCGCCGCAGGTCAGAGTCACGCCCGCCGCCGGCGACTGGGTAATCACCGTACCCGCAGGCACCTGGGTGCTGTACACCTCCTGCACCGCGCCGACCGTCAGCCCCGCCGCCGTGATTGCGGCCGCGGCCGCAGCCCGCGCCTGGCCTACCACATCCGGCACTACAGGCTTGCCCGTAGAGATTACCAATTCCACCGTTGTGCCACACGCAACCGTTTCGCCAATCGATGGAACTGTGCCTATCACCGAACCCGCCGGAACTGTGTCACTGCACGCGTACGTCGGACTCGATCCCGCGCTTAGACCCAGTACAGCATTGATCGCTGCTGTAGCCGCAGCCTGATCCAGACCTGCCACATCAGGAACCACAGGCTTGCTCGTGGAAACCACCAGGTCCACCGCCGCGCCGCCTGACACCTGCGACCCAGCCGCCGGGTTCTGGCTGATCACATTACCCGCAGGCACCGTATTGCTACACTCCTGCCTCACCTGGCCTACCACCAGACCCGCATTCTCGATCGCCGTCCGAGCGTCAGACTCGGCCTGGCCCACCACGTCCGGAACCTGCACGCACGGGCCCGTGGATACAGTCAGCGTTACCGTAGACCCTTCGGGCACCTGCGAACCACCAGCCGGATCCTGACTCAGTACCGTGCCTGTCGGATTGTTGTCGTCACACACTTCCACCGTGGTGTAAAGCAGCCCGGCCGCATCCAGAAGACTCAACGCTGTCTCAAGCGGGACCGCCACCACATGCGGAACGGTCACCAGCACCGCGCACGGGCCCGTCGACACCACCAGGTCCACCGCACTGCCCACCGTCACCGGCGTACCGCCTGCCGGGGTCTGCGAGATTACGGAACCAGCCGGCACCGTGTCGTCACACTGGGTGGTTACTGTACCGAGCGCCAGTCCGGCCGCATCGATTGCCGCTTCCGCTGCCGCCTGGGGCTGACCAACCACATCCGGCACAATCGCATTGCAGGGGCCC
>JAKOTZ010000224.1 GCA_029776995.1 Candidatus Hydrogenedentota bacterium | reverse complement strand
AGGCCCGCCGGCGTCGCCTTCCGCATCCAGTCCGGCCGCGGGGGTTATGGCCAGGCCATCGCCGTATGTTACATACGTTGCGCCGAAACCAATCTGCCCGCATCCGTATTCGATGTACGCGTAACCGTTATCTCCCCAGTAGGTGCCCCAGGAATTTTTGATGATCCACGCCCCGGCGGAACCTTTCGTATCGTCCCACCCCACGATGAGCAATACATGGTCCACGTCAAATATGGAGTAAGAGGGACATCCGCCGATTACGCCGGATCCCGATCCCAGCACACTGCTGACCACACCGGCGCCGATGGGACCGTAGCGCATGAGGGCGGATTTTATATCCGCGACGGAGGGGGTCAACCCGTTCACGTAGCCCCAGCCGTTGAACCGGTAGACAGGCTGGGGCGCACAGTTGCAGTTGCTGTCGCTGCCGGTGTAAGGCAGCTGCGATTCCAGCAGGGCGCCGATGCGGCCGCATTTGTCCTGGGTGTCAATCAGCCACTGATACGCCCAGAGCGCACCGGAACACCCCCAGTTTGAGGAATTGCACCCCAGTAAGTGTTGCTCTGACAGGTCCACTTCAATCCCGTCGCGGATTTTGATGGCGGCTTCGGCAACGCCGATGGTCGCGAAGGCCCAGCAGCTTCCGCAGGATCCCTGATCTTTCGCGGGAGTAACCCCGCCCAGCGTCCGCCAGTCAAAGACGGCCGGGAAAGTCTCCTTTTCGTAATCCCTGGGAACGGTTTCCATCCGCCAGAAGGGGTCATCCGGCGGAGGCAGCACAAAACCGGTCCCGTGAGTTTCCGGCTCAGGCTTCTGGGACTATGCCACAGGGGAAATCAGCAGGATCAGAATGAGGAAGCCTCTCTGCGTGAGAAAGCCGCGGATGCCGTCGACGTAACGTATCATGGAATCCTTCCCGTTTCCGCATTACATTATACCACAGGGTAATCGGTAACGTTAGACGATTCACAGACGAAAAATATTCCTCCGTCGATATCCAAAAGATTTCCGGGTATCGGAGCAGATTTCCGTTACAATATCGAAAACGCATGAGATTTTCAGGGAAAACAGCCCTCAGTGGTTCTGGATCGGCGGAATATGTTCGGCATGAGAAATATGGTGTTGGCAGTCTGTGTGTTTGCCCTGGCCGGATTGGCTGCGGCCCAGCCTGCAGGGTTGCCGGCATCTTCCGACAATAACCGGATCCAGAGGGCCGGGAGAGAATCCGTGGCCGCGGTACGGCTGCCGGCATGGGCGGGGCAGTATTATCCCGCGGAGCCGCAGGCGCTGCTGGATGCGGTGAGAACCCGTTTCGAGTCGTCCGACGCGCCGGTGTTTTCCTCCCGGATTGTGGCGTGTATCGTGCCTCCCGCGCCGATTGGAGCCGGAGGGAACGTGATCGCCGCGGCGTTCAAAAGCCTTCGGCCGGGCCAGTATGACCGGGTAATCGCGCTGTGCCCGTCCCACTATGTCCAGATTGAAGACTGCGCGGTGCTGGAAGCGGACGCTTTTCTGACGCCCCTGGGACCGGTGCCCCTGGATACTGAAGCGGTCGGGCGCCTGTCTTTTTCAACGATGTTTGTCGCGCACCTGCCCAGGCCGCCCCGCCGCCCCGGGGCCCATGATATCGAGCCGGGCATCGAAGCGGTTTTGCCTTTTCTCCAGGAGCGGCTGGTTGAATTCCGTCTGGTGCCCGTGCTGCTGGGGCGCCTGTCGGACGGCGGCGGCAAGTTCAGTTCGGCCCGGGCCGCGGCCGTTGCCCGGTTGCTCCGGCCGCTGGTTACGGAGCGCACGCTGCTCGTTGCCGTCAGCGGATTCACCCATTTCGGCAATGATTTCAGCAACCGGCCCTTCAACACGGACATTCCGGACCATATCGCGCGGCTGGACCGGGAAGCGTTTGACTGTGTGCTGGGGATGGACGCGGATGCTTTTGACCGGTACGTGGACAAAACGGGTAACGCCATCGATGGACGCGCGGCGATCAGCGTGCTGTTGCGGCTGCTTTCGCCTTCCCTCGCGCCGCGCCTGGTGGAGTATGTAACTACCGGTGAACTCTTTGATTCCTGGGACCGGTCTATCAGTTACGCGGGCGTGGTGTTTCTGGATCCGGCGACGCCGGCGCCTCCATCCCGGGAAAACGAGGTTCGCCCGCTTGCGCTGAAACCGGTGCCGCTGTATCCGCTTCCGCCCAATCTGCCCTCTTACCTTCCGGTGCCCGCTGCGCCGGCTGAATCCCAGCCTGCGCCGCCACCCCTCGCTCCCGCGGCACCGGATGAACAGACAGGGAACGCGTCCAATGAACGACAAGCGCCCATGGCTGAATGAAACCGAAAAACGCTATCTGCTGGGGCTGGTCCGCGACTGTATCGCTGCCCGGCTGCGCCGGGACGCGCCGCCGCCGGAATCCCCCCTGGAACATACCGGTCGGCTCGCCCAGCCGGCCGGGGCTTTCGTGACCCTGCACCGGCTCGGTGAACTGCGGGGCTGTATCGGCCAGATTTTTTCGGACGCCCCGCTGGCCCGGGTTGTCCGGGAACACGCAATCAACTCGGCTTTCCATGATCCGCGGTTCGCGCCGCTGTCCTCCTCGGAATTCCCGGATATTGATGTGGAAATTTCCGTGCTGATTCCGGGGCCGGAACCGGGGTCACCGCTGATTCCGATTGAAGGTCCCGATGACATTGTGATTGGCCGGGACGGCCTGTACCTGAAACTGCCGGACGGCCGGGCAGGGGTTCTGTTGCCACAGGTGCCGGTGGAACAGGGGTGGGATGTGTCCAGGTACCTGGCGGGCATCTGCCGCAAAGCCGGGGCGCAGCAGGATGCCTGGAAACAGCCGGGGGCATCCCTGTACCGGTTTGAAGCGGAAGTTTTTGGAGAGACTTCGGCAAAAGGATGCCAGCCGGGCAGTTAGAAACGGTAGGCCATGAGGATAGCCGCTTCCTCGGTAGACTGGTAATAACCGGGACGCCGGCCCTCCGTAACAAAGCCCAGTTTTTTGTACATTTTCTGGGCCGGAATGTTGGTCTCCCGGACTTCAAGGCGCATGATTACCGCCCCGGCCTGATAGGCCTGATCCATCAGGTACCGCATGATGTCCGTACCGTATCCCCGCCGCCGGTAAGCGGGATTCACTGTGACCCGGGTGACATGCGCTTCATCAATCAGCAGCCAGAATCCGCCATACCCGATAATGGTCTCATCCAGATAGGCCACAAAGAAATGGGAGTTGACATTCTCCAGTTCCTGGAGAAACATGCCATGAGTCCACGGGTCGGGATAGCACTCCCTTTCGAGCAGCAGCACACGGGGCACATGGTTCAATCCCAGCCGTTTGAACATCAGGGGGGGATGCGGGTCGGACAGGTTCTGCTGTTCGGGTTCAACAGGATCTGTCATGGGCAGTATCTCCCTGATGAATTTTGGCCGCTTCCGCCTGGGAAACCCTCAGGTACACCGGATTGATCCGGGACGGATCGGGAAGTTCATCCGGGGGGGACTTAAGGCGTTTCGCCGCGGCCAGCGCTACCATGGAAGCCCTGGGTATGCCGAAAGGAGCGGGTAGGCACACGATCCGAGGCGCCTGTTCCCTGAAAATCGCTTCATAACGCCAAAGCCCGTCTCCAAGGGCGTAAACCGGGCAGTTTAATTCCATCAGTTTTGCGGCAAACGCGTCGGGTTTCACGGCCTGTTCAGGAATCAGGGTTTCGAGAGTGCCGGATGTTTCGGATATTTTGCAGGCGGATCCGAAGATCTCGCCCATTTTTGCGTCCAGCATCGGCGCGATGACGCCGTCCCGAGCCGGGCACTGCAGGGCTATTGCCTCCAGCGTTGAAACGCCGATGAGGGGGAGGTTCCAGGCGAACGCCAATCCTTTCCATGCCGCCAGGGCGATGCGGAGTCCGGTAAAAGAGCCGGGACCGACCGCCGCGGCCAGATGGGTGATCTCCCTCTCGCCGATACCCGCCAGAGCAAGTGTCTGCTCGACCATTGGCAGCAGCCGTTCCGCGTGGGTGCGGTTCAGGTCCGCGGTTACCTCCGCCAGCAGATGAAACCCGCCGGACGGTCCGCTTCCCGAGGCCGTTCCAACGGCTACGCTGCAGAAACGGGAGGATCCCTCTATGGCGAGAACCACCGATTGGGAGATGGGATTGTTGGCGGAACAAACAGATTTTCCGGTGGTCACGGAGTTTCCTGCTCCCGGTTCGTTTCTGGAGATGCTTCGGCAGACGTCTCAGTGGCGCGGTTTTCTCCGTTTTGTTGGGATTGGTTGTTTGGGACGGCCTGTTGCCCGGCGACCGCAGCGTCCCATCGGGCGACTTCCTGTTTCATGAACTTGCCCGGCTGGAAAACCACCGCCCGGCGCGGCGGCACGGGAACGGTTTCCCCCGTGCGGGGATTCCGGCCAATACGGGCCGCCCGTTCGCGGACTTCAAAAACGCCGAAACCGCGAAACTCCCAGCGTTCTCCTTCCACCAGCCGATTTGCCAGAGTTTCAAAAAGCGCTTCGACAATTCGCGCCACATCCTGGGGGGGCATGCCCAGCTTTCCCGCGATACGAAGGGTTAATTCCCGCCTGGTGACTGTCACTGTTATGTTTCCTGTCTGCTCCGCGCGAAGAGCTGTTTAGGGAATCCGAAAAAATTGACAACTTAATATTTCACAAATACTTATACACCATTCAGCCAGGTCGGCTCAACCTGCGGCGGTTGTATCTGAACGCACCCGCGCGAAAGTTACCGGGACGCGGGAGGGGTCCAGTTGCCATGTTCCGGGATATCCTGCCGGAAACCGATACAGAGATGAGGTTCCAGGGGGTGGTCGTGAATGATCTCACAGCCCGACTGGACCATCGGCCAGTTCTCCGGCAGGCAGGCAGCATAGAGGTACTCAACGGCGATTCCCTGTTCCTGGAACTGCCTGGACAGCTCTGCGGGAGGGCGCATTCTGAACCGGTAATGCCGGGCAATTTCCGGCAATCCCAGGCGGCGGTAGAAACGCTGGGCGATCCGATCCTGTGTCCAGTACTCAAGGCGATAGAATCCCAGCCTGCAGGCGTCTGCCGCCGCCGCCCGCATCAGCTGGACGCCCAGTCCCCGTCCGGCAAATTCAGGCAGGCGCCCAAATTCCAGGACGTAGCCCCCTGGGCTGTCCTTCAGGTAACACAGTTCGCCGGGGTGGTTTTCATACTGAACGTCAATCAGCCCGGCCAGAACGTTGTCCACGAGCGCGACCAGGCGGGTCGAACGGTGGTTTGGGTATGCAGGCCGCTCCTGGATCGTATAGTTCCACGCGTGAGAATAAGCCATAATGATGGCATGGGCCCGCATCCATGCGTCGCGCATGGAATCGTCATAGTGGACAATTTGAATCCGTTCCATCATGGCTGTTTCCTTCTGAAGAGGAAGGTGGGCCGCTGTTTTCCATTGCCCGGCAGGCATTTTGCGCCTGCTGCCGCAGCAAGGCGGCCCGTTCGTGTTCACCAAGATGTTCCATGGCCTGCGCCAGCACGTCCCAGGCCAGCAGTTCAAACCGCCAGTGGTTCAAGGCGTCCAGGCCGTTTTTGATGGCTGCTTTTAGATTTCCCCCGGCTAGGCTCTGTGAAGCGGCCTCGGCAAGGCGCCGCGCGCGCAAGGCTTCATCCAGCCGTTCATGAGGACTGGGCTGGAACTTGCTTTCAAACAGCGATCTGTTCCGGTCGAGGAGCTGCCGGTAAGATTTCATTTCAGGATCGAGCGCCAGAAAAGTGCGGCCCCCGTAATGGAACACGAAAGCGTCTTCAGCAATGACGAGACGCCATCCCGCGCGGATTGCCCGGAGGCAGTAATCATCATCTTCATAGTTTCCAATGCCATAACGTTCATCGAAAAGGCCGATATCCTGAAAAGCCCGGTCGCGGATCAGCAGGCAGAAGCCCACCAGCCGCGCCGTTTCCCGGCGCCGGCCGGCGTATTCGGCGGCGCGGGCATGGGCAAACGATATGATTTCCTCCCATGTGGTTAGAGGCGGGGTTTCAATCTGCTGGCTGCCCGATACGGTGTTGCTGACCGGTCCGACCAGTCCGGCATCCGGCATTTCATCCAGGGGCGCCTGGAGCCGCTCGAGCCAGCCAGGGGGCAGCAGCGTGTCGTTGTTCAGGAGGAGGACATGGCCGGATTCTACCAGGCGCATGCCTGCATTGACGGCGGCGGCGAATCCCCGGTTTTCCGGGAAGTGGATAACAGACGCGTTCGGAACCGAATCGAAAAATGCCGGGGTTTCATCGGTTGAACCGTTGTTCACGAGGATAAGGCGGTAAGCGCCTTCAGGGGTATTGGCCAACAGGGTCTGGATGCACTGTCGGGAATAAGCAACCTGGTTCCACGCCGGAATGATAATGTTGACCGGTTGGGCCATAGACGCCTCAAAAGAGCTTACTCGAATCAAGGAGAATGGTGACCGGTCCGTCATTGACCAGCGACACCATCATATGGGCGCCGAAAACGCCGGTTTCCACCCGAATACCCATGCCGCGCAGTTTTTCGACCACCATTTCGTATAGAGGAACGGCCTTTTCCGGTTTGGCGGCCGCAGTGAAAGAGGGCCTGCGTCCGCGCCTGCAGTCTCCGTGGATCGTGAACTGAGAAATGATCAGGATTTCCCCGCCCGACTCCAGGATTGAACGGTTCATGCGGCTGTTTTCATCCGGGAAGATCCGCAGGTTGGCTACCTTGTCCACGATGTAATTCGCGTCTTCAGCGGTGTCGTTCTCTTCCACTCCCAGCAGCACCAGCAGGCCACAGCCAATGGCCCCAACCGTCAGGCGATCCACCGTTACTGACGCTTCCGCCACCCGTTGCACAACCGCACGCATAGCCAATCCTCTGTTGCACAGTTTAAAGTCAGGATGGGATACCGGTCAACCTGAATTCCGCGCGGCGCATCAGCGGTTGGCGTTGTCCGACACATCCGAAATGATGTGTTCGACGATGGTTTCGGCCGCCAGCGGATGGGCCAGCCCGCGGGCGGCTTCGCTCATGGCTGCCAGCCGATCCGGCTCATCCAGCAGCGCGCGCAATACACTGCCGAGTCGGGCGGCGTTGCATTCCGCATCCGGAATCAGGACAGCCGCGCCGGCCTCCGCGAAGGCCTGGGCGTTCAGTTCCTGGTGGTTGTCGGCGGCGTGAGGGTACGGCACGAGCACAGAGGGTTTTCCCAGAACAGCCAGTTCCGCGGTGCTGGACGCGCCCGCGCGGCTCACCACGATATCCGAAGCGGCGCACGCCGCGGGCATATCATCGATGAAACTGAAAACCCGGACCGGAAGGGGGGAAACCCTGGCGGTTTCCCTGGCCGATGCCACATCGGCCTGGCCGCACATCCACAGGTACTGGGCGGAGGGGGCCTGTTGGGACCGCAGGAGGTTTTCCATGGCCCGGTTCAGGGTTTTGGCGCCCTGGCTTCCGCCACATACCAGGATTACAGGACAGTCCGGGTCGAGCTCCAGCCGGTTTCTGGCCTCCTCCCGGGAGGGCGGATCCAGGAACGCGCGCCGGACGGGATTTCCCGTGATTATGGCTTTTTCCTGGGGATACTCGCCAATGGTGTCCGGGTAACTCAGGAAAATTGTCCGGGCCTTTACCGCGCACAGTCGGTTGGCCAGCCCCATGCGGCGGTTCTGTTCATGGATATAAGTAGGTACACCCATCTGCTGGGCGGTCCGTACCAGAGGAAGAGAGGCGTATCCTCCGACGCCGATCACCGCCCGGGGTTGGAAACGCCGGATCCAGAGGTAACACTGTAGCATCGACCAAACAAGTTTCAGCGCCGTGATGACCATACAGGGAGAACGCTTCCGGGACCATCCCTCTATGGGCAGCCCGCGGAAGGTAATTTCCGCAGACCGACACATGCGCTCCTCCAGGCCACCGGCGCGCCCAACCCAGATCAGTTCCAGCAGGGGATCCCGCCGCCGCAATTCTTCCGAGATGGCCAGGGCGGGCGTGATATGTCCGCCTGTGCCGCCGCCGGCGATCATAATCCGCATCAGTAATTCCTTACCGTATCGGGGAACAGTTGCAGATCTTCCTGTATCTCAATGGTGGGCAGTGCGTACCTGGCCTCCCGAGGCAGGCACTGGCTGGCGACATTGACCAGCACGCCGGTCATAGCCATGGTGATCAGCAGGGACGTTCCTCCCGAGGAGACAAAGGGAAGCGGCAGTCCTTTGGTGGGCAGCAGCCCGATATTCACCAGGATGATGAAGAGCGCCTGTACACTAATGGAAATGCCGATCCCCCCGGACAGCAGCATGCCAAGGCGGTCAGGACTGTTAACGCATACCCGCATGGCTGCCCAGAAGAACACCAGAAAAACCAGCAGTACGGAGATCGTGCCGATCAGCCCCAGCTCTTCTCCGATGGTCGCGAAGATGAAGTCAGTGTCCGCCGCCGGAAGATCTCCCAGTTTCTGGGTACCCGATCCAAGTCCCGTTCCGAAAAGCCCGCCCCGGCTGAAACTGTACAGCGCCTGTATTAACTGCCAACCGGATCCTGACCGGTCCTGCCACGGGTCCAGGAGCACCCGAAACCGTTCCACCCGATGCGCGGCAAACAGGATCAGGGGGATCAGCGAGATGCTGCCGGCCACGCCCAGCACGGCAACATACAGGAGAGGCAACCCCGCAAAGATCAGCATCGCGCCGGCCGTGACCATCATCATGAAGGGGATCCCGATATCTTTTTCCAGAAACACCAGTCCGGCAAACAGGCTGGCGGTCAGCAGGGCGGGCAGGATAACCCGGGGGATGGAACGGATTTGGTCCATTCCTTCGCTCAACTTGGCCGCCAGCATTGCGATAAGCGCGAAACGGGCCACCTCGGAGGGCTGGAAACCGAAACCGAAGATCCGGATCCAGCGGACGGCGCCGCCCACCTCCCGGCCAATGAACAGCACCGCGATTAACAGCGCGACGGATACCAGCGCGAATGGCAGCCATACCCATCGACGCCCCAGCAGATGGTAATCGCTGAAGGCGAAAAAAAGAAACAGCACTGAAGCGATCAGCAGGGTTGCGCAGTGTTTTATGAAGACACCTTCAGGTTCCGGCCTGGCGGAATCCACGCTGTAAATCAGCACGGCGCCCAGCAGACAGAGTCCCACCGCGGAGAGCGCGATAACAGCTGTTGCTCCCTTCATCCGAGTATCTCCTGACAGTTCAAGCCAGCCAGAAGGCGGACCTGGTCCTTGAAATGGCGTCCACGTTCTTCATAGTTGTTGTACTGGTCAAAGCTGGCGCATCCGGGGGAAAACAGCACGATGGCTCCCCGTTGAGCGATATTTCGGGCATGTGCAATGGCCTCTTCAACGCCCCGGAGACGAACATGTGGGACTTTGTCGCCGTACAGTTCCGTGAAATAATCTCCGGAATCGCCGATGGCAATCAGCGCGGACACCTTCCGCGCCACCAATGGTTTGAGTGATTGGTAATCCGCGCCTTCCTTGTGCTGCCCGCCCGCGATCAGGATTACCGGCTGATCGAAAGCTTCCAGAGCGATGCGCAGGCTGTCCGGATTGGTGGATTTGGAATCGTTATACCAGGTGATACCGTCGGTCTCGGCCACCCACTCGATACGGTGCTCCACGCCCGGGAATACCCTTAGGGCTTCGGCAAATCCGCCCAGGTCGACTCCGAAAGCGTCGGCCATGGCGGCGACGGCCAAGGCATTGGCCACGTTGTGCAGCCCCGGAATGCGCAGGTCCTCGCGCCGCGCCAGCGCGCGGTCCCGAAGCCGGAGAGACGTTCCGTCGAACCAGGCGCCCTCCGCGAGTTCCCGCCGCGCGCTGAACCGGACAATCGACACACCGCCAGGAGGTTCCATGGCATCCGTCCAGGCATCGTCGGCATTCAGTACGGCCGTGTCTCCCGCCTGCTGGCGGGCAAATATGCGGGATTTCGTGGCGGCATAGGCCTCCATGGAGCCGTGCCGCGCCAGGTGGTCCGGCGTTACGTTGAGCGCCGCGGCCACAACCGGATGGAAAGTCGCCGTGGTCTCCAGCTGGTAACTGCTGACTTCAACCACTACCACCTGGGGCATAACGCTGTCGAGAACCACTTCAGACAACGGGCGGTCGTTGTTTCCGGCGAGGTCCGCGACATAGCCCGCGTGACGCAGCACGTGGTAAAGCAGGACGGTTGTGGTCGTTTTGCCGTTTGTTCCGGTTACTGCCAGCAGAGGCGCGCGACAGCAGCGGGAAGCCAGTTCCAGTTCGCCCGTGATCGGGATGCCGCTGTCCGCAGCTTTCCGTGCCACCGGGGCATTGAGGGGCACGCCCGGGCTCAGCACGAAAAGATCAGCGTCGTAAGCCCGTTCCGTGTGGCCTCCGGTTTCCACAGGCAGCTGATATTTTTCGCACGCTGCTTTCCAGGGGGCCATTTTCGGCGTATCCTCTTTTTCGGAAATGAAAGGCGTCGCACCCAGCTGGCGGACAAGGCGCGCCGCGGCCACGGCGGAACGTCCGAGACCGATGATGGTCACGCGTTTTCCGGCCAGTTGCGGCGGATCCGGCAAGTTTACAGAGGTCATCGCAACTTCAACGCTCCCAGGCTCATGAGAGAAAAGAGCAGGGCAATGATCAGGAAACGGGTGGTAACCTGGGTTTCCTGCCACCCGGAAATCTCGAAATGATGATGCAGCGGGGCCATCCGAAACAGCCGTTTTCCGGTGAGTTTGAAAGAGGCCACCTGCAGCACGACACTCAGGGCTTCGAGCACGAACAGACCGGCCACAACCGGAAGAAGAAGTTCCTGTTTGGTCAGCAGGGCCATGGCGCCTATAGCGCCGCCCAGCGAGAGCGAACCCGTATCGCCCATGAAAACCTGAGCGGGATAACAATTGTACCACAGGAACCCCAGCCCCGCCCCGAGCACGGCCCCGCCGAAGACGAACAGCTCGCTGGCCTCCGGGACAAAAGTGAGGTAGAGGTAGCGGGACCAGTCCGCCCGACTGACTATATAGGCAATGCCCGCGTAGGTGATGACGGAGATGGTGGACGCTCCCGCGGCCAGCCCGTCCAGTCCGTCCGTGAGATTGACCGCATTGGAAATGCTGATGATGACAAAAATAACGAACAGGATATACAGGGGGCCCAGGGGGATAAACAGGTCTTTGAATCCAGGCACTCCGATGCTGGTATGGGAATGGGCGCGGCTTGCGGCAACAGCCCCGGGCAGCACGGCTTCGATCAGCGCCCGGTTGATCCTTTTTCGGTCGGATAAATTTTCCGTTCCGGAGGCGGAGTTCAGGAGGCTCTCAATGGAGGACGGCAGTTCAATGCCCTGCCAGGCATCGGGATCGTACAGATCCGCGGAGGAGAGCACTGTATTCAATCCCTGTAGCAGGGTACTCCGTATGCCGGGATCCGTTATCAGCGCGGGATCCTGCTGCAGCGCGTTCAGGGCGCCCAGGGAGGCGGGCCCCATCCGCTCGCGGATGCGCGCCATGGCCTGGTTCGGGTTGCCGTGGTGCAGTTCCTGGACCAGTTTCTGCCAGTCCAGCACATCTCTCGCGGAGAAATTCACGGGACTGGCGGTAATGGGGCTCCAGTAAAGCCAGATGCCCAGGATGCCGCCGGCCACCAGCTGGCCGGTAAGTTTTGCCCGGGCGCTCAGGCCGCTGTTGTGTTTTCGTATCAGTTTAATGTAGTCGTCGAGAAACCCGACAGCCCCCAGGATAAGACACACTATTACAGCCATCCAGAGGAGCCGGTTGTCCAGGCGTCCCCACAGCAGCAGGGCAAAGAGAACGCCGGTCAGGATGAGAATGCCGCCCATGGTAGGGGTTCCGGATTTCCCCTTGTGGAGTTCATGAAGCGCGGCCACATGTTCTTTTTTAATCGGCTGCCCAAGCTTTCGGGCGCGAAGGTAACGTATGACCGGCGGGCCGATCAGCAGACAGAAGAGAAAGGCGGAAATAGCCGAGGCGCCTGCCCGAACGGTGTGGTAGGTCAGCACATTCAGGATATTGAAAGATGGCGTCAGCCATTCCGCCAGATAATAAAGCATTTACCGGTCTCCGCCGTGTTGTTTAAAGGATGTATCCGGGGATATTTCGCCATAATGATCTGCCAGCAGCGTGATGAGCCGCTCCATGCGGGTTCCCCGGGAACCTTTGACCAGCAATATGTCGCCGTCTCCGGTGTCATTGAGAACAGCCTCTGCCATATGTTCGTGATCGGGGCACACCACCACGCTGGGCATACCCGCATCCCGGGCTCCGGCGGCATAATCCTCGGCATTGGGCCCCAGCGCGTACAGGCGTCGCACGCCAAGCCGCGCGGCCAGCGCGCCGATGTCCCGGTGCAGACGCGGCGCTTCGTCTCCCAACTCAAACATGGATCCCAGCGCTGCCGCGCGGATTCCGGGGACAGGTATTTCCATCAGTGCATCCAGCGCGGCCATGACGCTCGCGGGGTTGGCGTTGTAGGTGTCGTCCAGAACCGTCAGTTTCCCCAAATGTCGGATCCGCATCCGGTCGGCGCGGTCGGATGCGTCCTCCAGACGCTTCGGGAGATCTGGAACGTTGTGCCGCAGCCCGACGGCCGCGCAGGCCAGCACGCTGGTCAACTGGGCCCGCACGGGCAGATTTAATGTCAGCTCTCCTATGGGCTCAATTATGGCGTGAAGCCGTCCGTCAGGCAGTCGTTTTGCGTCACGCAGCCGAACGTTTGCCTGGGGGGAAGTCCCGAACAGAATCACCTCGCCCCTGTGGCGGTCCGCCATAGCTTTGCAGAAAGGGTTGTCCGAGCTGGTGTAAAACACCCCGCCGGGACGCAGCCCTTCCCGGATTTCTTCCTTGGCCCGCGCCACGTTCTCGATGGACCCAAAGCCTTCCAGATGGGCCGGCGCGACCAGCGTGACGATGGACTCATCCGGGGAGGCAATTTCACAAAGCCGGCGGATCTCCCCCATGTGGTTCGCGCCCATTTCGATGACCGCGAAACGGCTGTTCGCGTTAATTTCCAGCAGCGAGAGGGGACAGCCAATTTCATTGTTCAAATTGCCCTGAGTCGCCGTCACCGGGCCCAATCCCTCCAGCACGCAGCGGAGCATGTTTTTCGTGGTGGTCTTCCCGCAGGAGCCGGTGATGGCGATAACGGTTACGGGATATCGGTTCCGGTTCCACGCGGCCAGCTTCTGCAGGGCTTCCAGTGGGCTTTCCACGGTCAGGCAGGGGCCGTCGGGCACCCGGCAGCCGCATACCGCCGCGGCCGCGCCCTTCTGGAATGCCTCGCCTACAAAACGGTTTCCGTCGAAACGCGCGCCAGGCAAGGCAAAAAAGACCTCCCCCGGCTGAATGGTTCTGGTGTCCGTGGATACCGATGAGAAACGGATTTTTCCGTGATCGGGGGAAAGAGGAGGTGCGCCAATGATCTCAGCCAGTTTGTCCAGCGTCAGACCGAGGTTCATGATTGAAGTTCCTCCAGCGCGCGGGCGGCCACCTCCCGGTCATCAAAGGGATATTTTTCCGTGCCGATAATCTGATAGGTTTCGTGGCCCTTTCCGGCGATAAGGACTACGTCATCGGGGCGCGCGAGCCGAATGGCGCGGCGTATGGCTTCCTCCCGGTTTTCCACAACCTCATAATCCTCGTATTTTCTCTTACCCTGCTGCTGCAGGCCGACCTCAATATCCATGAGAATACGCAACGGATCTTCCGTGCGGGGGTTGTCCGATGTCAGAACGATGTAATGTGAAAGCGCCGCGGCGACAGCCCCCATTTTAGGCCGTTTACCGCGGTCCCGGTCGCCGCCGCATCCGAACACGCAAATGATCCGTCCTCTGCACAGGGGGCGAATCGCTTCGAGTACATTGCGCAGCCCGTCGTCGGTGTGCGCGTAGTCCACGACCACGTGAAACGGCTGTCCTCTGTCCACCGTTTCAAAACGTCCGGGGACGCAGGGCATCGATTCCAGGCCGCCGGCGATTTGCTCCAGGGATACTCCCAGTCCCACGCAGACTGTCGCGGCGCACAGCGCGTTCTGAATGTTGTGTGCGCCGGTCATGCGCATGGATACTGGAACGGTTCCCCCGGGAGTGACCAGGAGGAAACGGCTGCCGCTGAGGGTCATTTGGATTTTTTCCGCGAAGATTTCGCCGCCGGGTCCGCAGGTCAGGCAGGGTACCGGTGAGGCTTGCCGGAAACGCTCCCAGTAATCTCCGTTTCGGGCGACCACGGTAAAAGGCGCAATGCCGTTTTCTTTGGGAGGGTGGAATTGCCCCACCCGCTCAAATAATTTCCGTTTCGCCAGAAAGTAGGCTTCCATGTCCTGGTGGTAATCCAGGTGGTCGCGGGTCAGGTTGGTGAATACGGCCACATCAAAGAGAATTCCGGCAACCCGCTCCTGGTCCAGCGCGTGGGAACTTACCTCCATGACGACGTGCCGCTGCCCGGAATTCTGTGCTTTTTGGAACAGCGCCACCAGGTCTTCGGCAAAGGGGGTCGTATGTGGCGCGGGAAGCTCTTCACCGCCTACCCGGAAGGTGATGGTGCCAAAATTCGCGCAGGGGCGGCCGGCATGGTTCAGGATGGCTTCCACCATATGGGCGGTACTGGTTTTCCCGTTGGTTCCCGTAATTCCCACGACGGTCAGGGATCGTGTGGGATCTCCGGCCAGCGCGTGGGCTGCTACGCCGCAGGCGATCCTAGCATCCGGGACGCGCAGATAGGGGAGACCAGCGAGCGTGGTGAGTCCTTCCCGTTCGCCGGCGATAGCGACCGCACCCGCCGCGGCCGCCTGTTCCGCAAAGTCGTGTCCATCCAGGCGGGCGCCCCGTTCCGCCACAAACAGCGTGCCCGGCCGCACCCGGCGGGAATCCCGGGTAACGGCCGAGAACGACCAGTCTGTCGGAATCTCCGGTGTGATACCCAGTTTTATGCAGAGCTCTTTGCCGGTCACGACGTTTCACGCTCCTCCTTCGTGTCTGGGATGGCATCCGGATCTATGGGCGTGAGATCCGCAACGGGCACCCACTCGCCGGTATTGGAAAAAGTTACAGTACATATGGTTACATTAGTGAGATCGGTTCCCGGCGGCGGATCCTGCGCGATGACCCGTCCGGCGCCGCGGGCGTCCATGGGCAGGTTGACACGCTGCAACCGTTCGCGGGCCTGCTTTTTGGTGAGGCCGATCAGATTCGGCATGGTGTTTTCGACTCCGGAATTTCCGGTCTGGCGCGCCACGAGGGAGACCCCATCCAGAGGCGCGATCAGCGCCTCGAGCGGCAGCGCGTCTTCATTTTCCGTGTTGGTGAGCCGTTCTCCGGCGGTGTCAGCATCAGCGGCCGCGGCGGTTGGGGGTGTTGAATCGGCAGCCGGGTCTGGAAGGGATTTTTCCGATGTCTTTTTTGAACTGGCGACCAGACGCTCCTGCTGGGCCTTTTGTTTCTGAAATTCCGCTATGACCTCCGGGTCCGTTACCGGATCCGGTTCCACGCCCATAGCGGCCAGGGATTCCGCCACCACATCCTTGAACACGGGCGCGCTGACATAACCACCTGTCCGGGGCCATCCTTTGGGCTCGTAGATAATAACAGCGCCGACGATCCGCGGATCCGACACCGGCGCGAAACCCACGAATACCGCGGTATACCGGTCGGGATCGTAACCGCGGCCGTCCTTTTTCGCCATCTGGGCGGTGCCGGTTTTTCCACCCACCCGGTATTCCATGATATTGGCCCGTTTACCCGTGCCCCGCAGGACGACCTGGTGACAGAGCATCCGCATGGTTTCCGCGGTGTCAGCGGAAAGCACCCGAAGGGGTTCGGGCGCCTGGTGTTCGTAGGTGATCAAACCGTCCCGGGCGATGGCGCGTTCCACGACATAAGGTTCCACCAGGAAACCGCCGTTCGCGATGACCGCCATGGCGCGAACCAGCTGCATGGCGGTGACGGAGATTTCCTGGCCCATGGGCAGGGCCGTCATGGTGAGCTTTGACCAGCGCTGTTTGACATTGATGGGCCGATCCGGCTGGTCCGGATCCCGCAGGGGCTTATACAGCCCCCGCGCTTCACCGGGGAAATCCCGGGAAGTTTTCGCGTAGAACCCGAAACGCTGGATCCATTCATCGAAATAAATGGGACCGATGCGGCTGGCGACTTTGATCATCGCGATATTGCTGGATTCCTCAAAACACTTGGTGAACGGGGCAAGCCCCATTTTGTGGTAGTCCCTCACGCGATGCCCGAAGAAATTGCAGGAACCGCCTTCACAGTCGATGATCTCATCAAGCTTCACCTGGCGCATTTCGAGGGCAGCCGAAGCGGTGACGATTTTGAAAGATGATCCGGGCTCGAAAACGTCATGAATTACCCGATTCTTGCGGTTTTCATCGGGGTAAGCATTGTACCGGTTCGGGTCGAATCCGGGGCGGGAGGCCATGGCCAGGATGGCTCCGGTTTTGGGATCCATAAAGAGCCCCATGCCCGCCGGCGCGCTGTACTGAGCCAGGGTTTCATCCAGAGCCTGCTCCAGCCGCTGCTGCATGGCAATATCCAGGGTAAGCTGGAGCATGTGCCCTCCGCTGGGCGGCTCAAACGCAACCGTTTCCGTCGCGAGCAGGCGGCGGTCTTTGTCAACCCGGGAACGCAGCAGGCCTGGGCGGCACTCCAGGTACTGGTTGAAAACCGCTTCAATACCTGCCATAGGCTCGCCGGTGTACTGCACGTAGCCGAGCACCTGTGCGGCTGTTTCTCCGAAGGGATATACCCGCAAGGGTTCATCGTGCACATGCAGCGCGTTGATAATAGGTTTTTTGGATCGCTGTTTTCTCCGCAGCATTTCCGGAGTGGCCGTTCCGGTCAACTGGGCTTCAATAATGGGCAGGATGTCGGGGTCTTCCTGCAGCGCGCAGGCTTCGCCCATGAGCAGGATTTCTTCCAGATCCTGTGGAGATATGCCGTCCATGCGGCGCTGAATAGGGTTGGACCGGCGGGGCCGTCCGGTGCGCGCGTCCACTTTATACGTCACGGCCTGATACACTTCATCCCGGTTAAGGTTGAGCTTGCGGCTCAGGTAATCGGCGAGACGGTCCGGGTCAGCCACCCGCTGCGGATCCACGGCCAGGGTGGGCAGTATTTTATTGCAGGCCAGCAGCAGCCCGTTTCGGTCATAAATTTCGCCGCGTTTCTCACGGAGTTCCCATTCCGCCTCATGGAAACGGTCCTCCAGCAGCAGGTTTTCCCCCGGGTTCAGATGCAGCATGACCAGGCGGAAAGCGGCCGCGCAGGCTAGGATCGTAAAAATGGACAAAATGATACTGACCCTGCTGCCGATGTCTTTCGGCACAGGCGCTCGCTGTTTTGTCTCACGCTCGGTTTTGCCGTCCATGTTCAACATGATGAAATATTTCCTGTGAGTAGCGCTTTACAGGGGTGCGAGCCAGGATGCCGGATCCTCGCCGGGGGATGCGGCGGATCCACCCTGCCGATTCTGTCGCGTCCGATTCATGTCTTGTTGTTTTCGGGCTGTGGTCTCCGGTGATTTATCGGGTCGTTTAGTCACGGTGGATGTTTTATTTTTAGATTGTGCCGGCGGGGCAGGTTTCTTTTTGGTGTTGGAAGCATCGGCGGTTTGAGCTGCGATGTCCTGTTTCCGGGATGGAGCGACGGTGTCAGCAGGCGCGGGTATTGCCGGGGAATAACCGGATACTGCCGGCAAAAATGCGGAATGGTTCTGAACCGGCTCCAGAGGAAGTTCCCAAAGCGGCAGGTCCGGGGACAGGGGCGGCACAGTGATAATGTGGCCAGGTTGTGGCGGCTGCAGTCCAATCGTTCTGGCGAATTCAACGGAGGTCCAGTATCCCTTTTTAGTGGCCAGAGCCGCCGTGGCGGACTCAATACGCCGGGTTACAGCCTTCTGTTTTTCCGTGAGCTCGTTGAATTCATAATCCAGCCGACGCTTTTGAACATTCAGCCGGGCATCCTGAAAAGTCATCCATCCCAGCAGCAGGAGGGGGATCAGGAGAGGAAGCCAGGCGAGCTGTGCCCGGCGAATTTCCTTAGGAGTAGGGTAGCGTCGCCGGATCATGAGCGGTTTTCCCCCTGTGTTTCCGGCAGTTTTTCGGCCGCGCGCATGCGGGCGCTGGCGCTTCGGGGATTCACAGAGACCTCATCCGAAGACGGCCGTAACGGAGAGTCGGTAATTTCCCGGAGGATTGGATGCCACACGCGCCGGGTGCGACCGTCAGGTTCCCGTTCCACCCGGGGGCGCGCGTATTTCCGGAAGATCCGTTTGATAACACGGTCTTCCCCGGAGTGGAAGGCAATGGCGACAATCCGGCCGCCCGGTTTCAGTCGGGAAACCGCGCTTTCGAGGCATGCCTCAAGCGCGCCGAGTTCGTCATTGACAGCGATTCGGATAGCCTGGAAAACCTGGCGGACTTCATCGGGTACTCCCGAGGAGACAAAAGGCAGCGCTTCCCGCACCGCCCGGGCGAGATCTCCGGTAGACGCAAGGTGGCCGTGATCGCGGGCATGCAGAATTCGGCGGGCGATGCGTTTTGCCATTTTCACGTCGCCAAAATCCCGCAGGATTTTTTCCAGACTCGTTTCGGAAATGCCCGCCAGGAGATGTCGGGCGGACATGGGCTGGTCCGGATCCATACGCATATCCAGCGGACCGTCCGCCTGAACCGAAAATCCCCGGTCCGGCGTGTCGATCTGCATGGAAGACACGCCGGCGTCAATGAGCAGTCCGTCAATGCCTGTCCAGCCGATCATGTCGAGCCATCTTTCCAGTTCGCGGTAGTTTCCCCGCATTACCCGGACATTCGGGAAGTTTTCCAATCTTTTCGCCGCCAGGGATACAGCGAAAGGATCCCGATCCAGCGCCAGCAGATGCCCCTGCCCATCAAGCTGCTCGGCAATGGCCGCCGCGTGTCCTCCGGCACCGACGGTGGCGTCCACGTAAAACCCACCCGGCCGAACCTTCAGGAGGGCCACCGCTTCCTGAAGCATCACGAGAACATGGCTGGAAGCGTCAGCGTCAGGCACTCCAGTTGATGTTCCGGGGTTCCGGACAGTGGCCGTGTCAGGCCGCCGCGGGATTGCTGATGCCGCGAACCGCCTGCTCTTCCGTGTCATAACATTGGAAAACATGGTTCAGGCTCAGCATTCGGAACAGGCGCCGGATATACAGATTGGGCGAGGCGAGATACATGTCTCCGCCGGCCTCCTGAAACCGGCCCAACCGGTCCACCAGCATGCCGCAGCACTTGTTGTTGATGAAGGCGACGCCGGCGAGGTTAAGTATTACCCGGTTGCGCTGCTGTTCGAGACAGTTGACCAGCGCGAGCAGTAGGGTGTTGATGGTGGCTTCTTCAATATCCCCGCGCAGCCGCAGCACCGTGACCTCGCCCAGATCCAGTCGTTCAATTGCTAACACCGTCTGTTCCCTCCGCTGTTTGCGCGGCTGCCGGGCGGATGCCTCCGAAAATCTCGGCGGCCATCATTTTGTAAGCCGACAGCTGCTGTTCCTGGAACCGTGACCAGCCTTCCGTACTCCAAATTTCCAGATGATCGTGCACACCGATAACCACGGCGTTCCGATCGATACCGGCGAACTGACGCAGGGACGGAGGCAACATCAGCCTTCCCTGTCCGTCCAGCGAAACCCGCGAAGCCCCTCCGAGAAATACCCGCCAGAAATCGATCTGTCCGGGAAGCAGGGTATTGCGGGGAATCTGTTCCTGGAGGCGTTCCCACATGGGCAGGTGCAGGCAGAAAATGGCGCGGTCGAACCCCCGGGTGAGAAACCAGGTTTCGTGCCCGTTTACCTTCATGATCTGCCGCAACTGTTGGGGTACCAGAATGCGGCCTTTGTCATCTACCGCCGCTTCCGATTCCCCATAATAAGACGCCATATTTTTATCCTTTTTTCACCACTTTTTACCACAAACATCACATAATTTACCACAAATTTACCCAAAAGTCAACCAAATTGAATGGATATGAAGGAACTGGCAGGAATCGGGAAGTGTGTTCTGAGATGACCAAAAACTCGAAAAACGCAATCCCAGAAGCTGTTACTTGTCCTCTGGCTGCTACGGTTCCCGCTGACGAACTCCTGAGACACCGGGTGCTGGTGTGCAGAACTTCATTCCGCTAGGTATCAGGAGGTATGACGTTTTAATTTTAGAGTTCTGGCTCGCCCATTGGGATGTCCTCGTTTGCACAGTTCAGGGGATCCGCTGTAAAATAATCTTTCTGGTAAGAGAGCGGCGGAAAATGTCCGTTCCGCCGCGGGCTGTATGTAATTCGTACCGGCGCGACAAGGACCCAGCCGTGTTTAACATTCTCAAACATATCCCCGGATTGTTTTCGCATGACATGGCCATCGACCTGGGTACGGCCAATACCCTGGTGTACGTGAAGGGCCAGGGAATTGTGCTCAGTGAGCCCTCAGTGGTGGCTATCAATAAAGATACCGGCCAGCCCCGCGCGGTGGGCATTGAAGCGAAACAGATGATAGGCCGCACCCCGGGGAATATTGTGGCCATCCGTCCCATGAAAGACGGCGTCATCGCGGACTTTGAAGTCGCGGAGGCCATGTTGCGGTATTTTATCCAGAAAGTGCATAACCGCCGCCGTCTGGTATGGCCGCGGGTGGCGATCAGCGTGCCGTCGGGCATAACAGCCGTGGAGCGCAAGGCGGTGGTTGAGAGCGCGATACAGGCAGGCGCTAAAAAAGTTTACATTATTGAGGAGCCGATGGCTGCGGCGATCGGGGCGGGATTGCCGGTCCAGGAACCGCAGGGATGCATGATCGTGGATATCGGCGGGGGGACGACGGAGGTCGCGGTGATATCGCTGGGCGGGATTGTGTATTCACGGTCGGTGCGGGAAGCGGGCGACGAGATGGACGAGGCGATTATCCAGTACCTTAAGCAGAGTTACAGCCTGCTGATAGGCGAGCGCACTGCAGAGGAGATTAAGATTGACATCGGTTCAGCGTTTCCACTGAAACAGGAACTGGAAAAAGCGGTCAAAGGCCGCGACATGATCACCGGACTGCCCAAGACAATCACGGTATCGTCAGAAGAAATCCGGGAAGCGCTTTCGGGACCGGTTAAATCGATCCTGGAAGCGGTGCGTGATACCCTGGAACATACGCCGGAAGAGCTGGCAGCGGATATTGTTGACCGGGGAGTGGTGCTGGCTGGCGGCGGTGCGCTGCTGCGCGGGTTGGACCAGCTGATCGCGGACGAAACGAAGCTGCACGTAATGGTGGCGGAGGATCCGCTGGGCGCGGTGGTACTGGGAGGCGGTAAATTCCTGGAAGAGCTGAAGCACTCCCAACCCGAGAACATCTAATGTCCCGGCGCGGCCTGCGCGGCGGCGATAAGAGGGACGTTTTGTGACCGGTTTTCTCCTGCGCATACTGAGCGAGCATCGGCCGAAAGTCGTGTTCGCCATACTGCTGACTCTTTCCGTGGTATCGCTGTTGGTCGGCAGCCAGGGGTCGCTGGTACAGCGGGGGCTGTACCGGGTGGTTTCCGCCGTATCTTATCCGTTTCTGTTAGGCAGGGAGGCTGCCTCCGGCGTGGGCGCGTGGATGTGGAGCCTGGTGGCGGGTTACGCGGAACTGGAAGCAGAACGCAAATCATTGGAAGAACATCTGGCAGTTTCCCGCGCGGCGGCAGCCCGCAGTCGAGAACTTGAGGCGGAAAACCGGACGCTGCGGGAAGCGCTCCTTTTTGTCCGGCAGACACCGGAACTTGTGCTGGAGCCGGCGCGGGTGCTGGAACGCTACAAGGGGATGCTGCGAATTGACCGGGGCAGACGGCATGGCATCCAGCCTGGGATGGGGGTCATCTCAACGGAAGGGGTTGTAGGTATTGTCTCGGAGACAGCGGATTTCATGTCAACGGTGGCAACCCTGCACCATATGGACTGCAGGGTCGGGGCGATGGTGTTGCGCAACCGGCTGCGCGCGTATGACGGGATTGTGCACGCGGCGGGTACGGATCTGAGCGGACTCTGCACCATGGAATACATCGACGTGAAGGAGGAGGTCCGGGTGGGAGATATGGTCGTTACCAGTCCGGAAAGCGTGTTTCCGGCGGGGTTGCCTATCGGAAGGGTAAGCGCCATAAACAGCGTGGAAGGGACCCTGTACAAAAGCGCGGAGGTGTCGGTATTCACAGATCCTTACCGTCTGGATATGGTGTTTCTGGTGCGCCGCTCCTCGGATGACCCGTCCTGGCTGGCGGGGCCGGAAGAGGACTACCTGACCCTGTACGAATCCGCGCGCGCGGCGGAGGGGGAAGCAGTGGCCGGCGGCTCGCCCGGCCCCGATACCCGCCCTGTTCAGGAGCGTCTGGCACCATGAGAAGCGGAATGTTCTGGAAACGTATCCTGTGGTGGCTGGGCGGTACTATCCTGATGGCCCTGATTCAGACCAGCTGGCCCGAGTCTCTGAAGTTGCAGGATACCGCGCCTGATCTGGTGCTGGTGCTGGTTGTCTTCTACGCGATGCGGGACGGGAAAGAAAAGGCGATGTTCACGGGCCTTGTGGGGGGACTGTACCAGGACATTGCCGTGGACACGGTGCTTGGGCACCATGTGCTGTGTTACGTGTGCGTGGGTTATCTGGCTGGAATACTTTCACTGCGCCTTGTGACTGAGCATCCGATTGTGAAAGCTGGACTGGTATTCCTGGCGGGACTGCTGCACACTGCCCTGTTCTGCCTGATCCAATACCTTCAGGAGCCGGCCCGAGGCATCCTGACGCCATGGCTGGTCATGGGAATTCCCGCCAGTTCCTATTCCGCCCTGCTTTCACCTCTATTGTTTATAGCGGCCGGGCGCCGGGACGAGGATCAGAGCGTGGCAGTGCGTCCCAGGTTCCGGAAGGGCGCGGAACGATGACGCGAATTCCCCGTGAGGAGTCATACCGATATTCCGGGCTTGAAACAAGGGTGGTATGGTTCAGCGGAGCTGTTACCCTGGCTATTGCGCTGCTGATGCTGCAGCTCTGGCGCCTGCAGGTGCTTCAGGGCGCCGAATACGCGCGCGTGTCCGAAAATAACCGAATTTCCCAGAAACGCCTGCAGGCTGACCGGGGGATGATACTGGATCGGAATGGAAACCTTCTGGCAGATAATCGGGCGAGTTCCGATATCGTTTTTATTCCGGGAGAATGCCCGGAACCCCAGCGGGAGAAGGTTTGTCAACTGCTGGGAAGTCTGCTGAACGTATCGACGGAATCGCTGATTAACCGGATGCATGCGCTTCGCGGGCAGCCGTTTACCCAAATAACCGTCAAAAGTGACATTGCCAAAGCTGACCGGGTCCGGGTGGAAGAACTGGGGGCGCAACTGCCCGGAGTTATGATCGTGGCCCATCCCCAGCGCAGATATCATTATGGAGAGACAGCCGGCCAGATACTGGGTTATCTCGGCGAAATTAACCGCGCTGAGCTGGAATCGCGGCAGTCGGAGGGATATTATCCGGGCGACTGGATCGGCAAGGACGGACTGGAACGCTACTATGAATCCGAGCTGCGGGGCCAGGACGGCTTTATGCTGGTGACCCGATACGCCGCCGGACAGCCGCAGCTGCTGACGGACAAACTGGGGCGGCCCTATATCGCCGCCCGGGACACCCTGGGCCACCTGCTGAACCTGGAAGCGCCCCCCGTTCCGCCCCAGCCGGGCAAAACCCTGCACCTGACCCTGGATATCGCGCTGCAGCGTTACTGCGAGGAGTTACTGGGTTCGCGCAGTGGGGCAATTGTGGTGCTGGATGCCGACACCGGCGAGGTCCTGGCCATGGCCAGTCGGCCGGGGTATGATCCCGCGGTTTTTGTTACCCGCGGGCGCAATGAGGAGCGCATGGCGCTGTTAAGCGGTCAGCGTCCCAACCCCATGACTCATCGCGCGTTCCGGGAGATTTATCCGCCGGGCTCCGTGTTTAAGGTGCTGATGGCTGCAGCCGCTTTGGAAACCGGCGTTATCACAGAGCGGACCTCCTTTTTTTGCCCTGGGCGGTTTACCCTGAAACAGGGAGGGCGGGCGTGGCGCTGCTGGAAACGCTCCGGCCATGGCGCGACGAATGTAATAGACGCGCTGGCGTACTCCTGTGATGTATTTTTTTACAACGTAGGCCTGCAGCTCGATATTGACCAGATATCCAAATATGGCCATCTCGCGGGATACGGCGCGCGAACCGGAATCGATCTGCCAGGGGAGGCGGAAGGAGTCCTGCCGGACCGGGAGTGGAAAGCGCGGGTGAACGCGGGTCTGGCGCCCAGCGAGCGGCGCTGGTATCCCGGGGATACCATCAACCTCAGCATAGGGCAGGGCAGCATGGCGACCACGCCGCTGCAGAACGCCGTCATGATGGCCTGCATGATCAATGGCGGGTACCGGATCAGGCCGCATCTGTGGCGGGACGCGCCGCAGGAAAAATCGGAGAAAATTTTCAGTGACGCGACCCTTCGCGTTGTGATTGAGGGATTGAAAAAGTGCGTGGAGGACGGTCCGCCGGCGCCTTCCGGAACGGGATATGCCGCGTATATCCCGGGCATGACGGTTGTCGGAAAAACAGGAAGCGCGCAAATCATGGGGCTGGAGCACCACGAACAGTACAAGTCCGAAGAAGATATTCCCGAACACATGAGGGATCATGCCTGGTTTGTGGCCGGCGTGATTGACCGGGCGCCCCGCCTCGCCATATGCATCCTTGTGGAGTACGGCCATCACGGATCTTCGGCAGCGGCTCCCCTGGCGAAAAACATCATAGACTTTTTCTATAACCATCGCGCTGAACCGTCTGAGACGGCGGACCTACTGGCGGAGGGCGACTGATATGGCCGGCACCGGCAGTCTGCAGGTTCAGTACCAGGACATTACTGTACGCCTGATCAACCCGAAACGGCTGAAATACCTGGACTGGGCGTTGCTGTTGGCGGTAGCCGCGCTGGCCTGCGTGGGGTGGGTGGTCCTGTACAGCGCTTCGAAATCGTCGAGCCTGGAATATTTTCAGCGGCAGATTTTTTATTTCGCGGCAGGGCTGGGCCTTGCCCTGTTTCTGGCGTGCCTGGATCAGCGTTTTTTGGTCAGTCTGGCGCCAGTCGGGTATGTCCTCCTGATCATCGCGCTGCTCGGCGTGTTGTTTTTCGGGTCAGAAGCCAAGGGTTCTGAGCGTTGGCTATCATTAGGATTTATCCGATTTCAGCCGTCTGAGTTCGCCAAGCTGGGGATGGTGTATTTTCTGGCATGGTATCTGAACAAGCTGGGACCGCGGATCCAGAAATGGTATTGGTTCCTGTTCACGTTCGTTCTTGCGGGCATTCCCATGGTGCTGATACTCAAACAGCCTAATCTGGGTACTGCGGCCTGCCTGGGGCCGATTACCGTAGGGATGCTGTTTGTGGCAGGGTGTCGCGTGCGCCATCTGCTGGCCCTGGCGTTGATCGGCCTGGCTGGATTGGGGTTTCTGGCGTGGGAGATGGCTGGATTTGACCCCAACGTGGAACAGGAACCCCGGACGTTTTTCGACCTGAAGCACTACCAGAAAAAAAGAATTTATGCGTTTCTGCATCCGGAAGCGGATCCGCAGGGAAGCGGCTGGCATACGCTCCAAAGCGTGGTGACGGTAGGCAGCGGCCGGCTGACAGGCAAGGGCTGGATGCAGGGTACGCAGACCCGGTTGAATTATCTTCCGGAATATCACACGGACTTCATATTTTCCCTGCTCGCGGAAGAGTTCGGTTTTGTTGGCGCTGTGATTACGCTGGCGCTGTACCTGGCCTTTCTGCAGCTGGGGCTCAGGGTGGCCCGGGACAGCGTGGATATGTCCGGCGCGCTGCTGGCAGCCGGGGTGGTGGCAATGCTGGGCTTCCATATCTTTACAAATATTGGGATTACGCTGGGGTTGCTGCCCGTCACGGGGCTTCCGCTGCCGTTTCTGAGTTACGGCGGGTCCTTTTATATGACCACCATGGCGGGCGTAGGCGTCCTGCTGGGGGTAAGCGCCTGGTCCAGGCTGGCCCGGGCGACGATGGCGGTAGCCCTTACGGGCATAGTTGCGAGACCCGGGAACGGTAAACCATAATGATCCGGGCGCGGAGTCGCGGAATAGGGTTATTACAGGTTACATGAAGAACAATTCACTGTATGTAAACGTCTCACCGATGGAAATCCGGATCGCGCTGATTGAGGAAAACCGTCTGGCGGAACTGGTGATTGAGCGGGAGGAAAACCGGAGCCTGGTAGGCAATATATACCGCGGACGGATAGACGCGATTCTACCGGGGATCCAGGCGGCATTTGTAGATATCGGGGAGGGGAAGAACGGTTTTCTCTATGTGTCAGACATTGCCGGCACGGAGGGAACAGGGGACATCGAGCTGGTGGACGGCGTGCCGCGGGCGCGCACCAAAGCCGGACGGGCGCGCCAGCAGCCCATCGAAAGCATGCTTAAACGCGACCAGTTTATTATGGTGCAGGTCGTGAAAGACTCGCTGGGGACCAAGGGACCGCGCTTGACCAATTTTATTACCCTGCCCGGGCGGTATGTGGTGCTGATGCCAACGGTAAAAACCCTCGGCGTGTCGCACAAAATTGAATCGGGCAGGGAACGGGAGCGGATCAAGCGGATTCTGCGGGAGATCCGTCCGGAGGGGATGGGTCTGATCGGACGGACCGCCTGTGAGGACGCCGGGGAAGACGCGCTGCGTGAGGACGTGGCTTTTCTTACCCGCGCCTGGGAAGAAGTAAAGCGGAAATATGAGCGGACCCAGCGGGTCACCCTGCTGCGGGAAGACCTGGGTCCGATTCTGCGGTACATGCGTGACCGGCTGAGCGACGAACACGAACAGGTGATTGTGGACGACGAATTTTCTTATGAAAAAGTATTGTCATTTCTGGACCAGTTCGCGCCGAAACTTCGCC
>JAKOTZ010000217.1 GCA_029776995.1 Candidatus Hydrogenedentota bacterium | reverse complement strand
CATATCCGCGCCGACGATCACGACAGTATCACGCCCGTCCGACACGGCCAGCGCTTTGACGAACAGCGGGTCATGTACTCCTGTTGAACGCTTGTCGTTGGGGCGCGCGCCGTATCCGCCCATTGGTTTTCCCGGCGCGGGGGTGATTTCTCGGATTCCCCAACCAACTTTCAGGGCCCCGCCATCCCGGGTTACATCCGCGTGCGCCGCAGCCAGATCAATAGCCTGAAGCGCTTCCTTGTAATACGGTTTTTCACGGAAACGGCTGTCCCGATACACCGGCCACGGTCCAATCAGTGTTATCCAAAGCGATATGGACAGGATGATAATCAGAAATCCCGCCAGAACAATTTTTTTCAATCTGGTCATAAATGCGTGTCCATTCCGCCTAATGTTTTTCGTGGATTGCCCGGGACATATTATCCGCCCAGACTTTTATGGCATCTATACCGCCGGGTCGGGCACTCTGTTCATGGATCAGTCGGACCAGCGCGGAACCTATGACTACCCCATCCGCCATACTCGCGACAGCCGCGGCCTGTTCCGGCGTGGATATGCCAAAGCCGACGCAGACAGGTTTTCCGGTCAGTTTTTTGACCCGCGTTACAGCCCTTTCCAGGTCTTTTTCGAGTATGGCGCGCTCTCCGGTAACCCCAAGCCTGGAAATGTAGTACACAAATCCTGAACTCTGCTCGCCAATCAGCTTTAGCCGAACCTCTGTGGTTGTGGGCGCGGCCAGAAAAATCGTGCAGATTCCCGCGGCGTCCAGCAACCGCTTATACTCGGCTGCCTCATCCGGGGGAAGGTCTACGCAGAGCACGCCATCCACCCCGGCTTCGGCCGCGTCCCGGGCGAAAGCCTCTATGCCGTACGCCAGGATAGGATTCAAATAGGAAAAAAGCATCAGCGGCACGCTGGACCGTGTCCGTATGCGGCGCACGGATTCCAGAACCTCTTTCATGCTTGCGCCGCCTCTCAGGGCGCGCTGTGCCGCCTGCTGAATAACCGGGCCGTCCCCCACGGGATCCGAAAAGGGCACGCCGTATTCTATGATGTCCGCGCCGGACCGGTCCAACAGAAAAACGATTTCCTCGGAACTGGCAAAATCAGGATCACCGGCCATGAGAAAGGGTATAAATGCCGTCTTTCCCGCCTGTTTTAATAATGCAAGCCGCTCTTCAATACGATTCATATTGATTTCCTTAAAAAAGGGTTCAGCGATATTCCGGCAGAAAGCGCATGGCCTGCTGGACATCTTTATCCCCGCGTCCGGAAAGATTGACCAGCAATATCGCATTCGGATCCATGCCGGGCGCCCGCTTGATCACTTCAGCTATCGCGTGTGCGCTCTCCAGCGCGGGTATGATGCCTTCCAGTCGGCTGCACAGTTCAAAAGCCTTCAGGGCTTCCTCGTCGCTGGCGCACGTGTATTCCACCCGGCCAATGTCGTGCAGCCAGGCGTGTTCCGGCCCCACGCTGGCGTAATCCAGACCGGCGGATACGCTGTGGGTGGACCCGATCTGACCGTCTTCATTTTGCAGCACGTAACTCATGGCGCCGTGCAGCATTCCCCGGCTTCCGCCGGCGAAACGGGCCGCATGCATCCCTGGAACCAGCCCTTTACCTCCCGCTTCAACCCCCACCATACGCACCTGCGCGTCGGCCAGAAATGCGTAAAACAGGCCAATGGCATTGGATCCTCCGCCCACGCAGGCCAGCAGCATATCCGGAAGCCGTTTTTCCCGTTCCAGGATTTGCGCCCGGGCTTCGCGGCCGATCACACTCTGAAAATCCCGGCAGATCATGGGAAACGGATGGGGGCCGTGTACCGTTCCCAGTACGTAGTGGGTATGGCGGACGTTGGTTACCCAGTCCCGCAGCGCCTCGTTAATCGCGTCTTTCAGGGTACGGGATCCCGTGTCAACCGGGATAACCCGCGCGCCCAGCAGGCGCATGCGGAAGACATTGAGCTGTTGCCACTCCATGTCTTCGGAGCCCATGTAAACGTCGCATTCCAGCCCTAAAGCCGCCGCTGCTGTCGCGGTGGCCACGCCGTGCTGGCCGGCTCCGGTTTCCGCGATTACCCGCGTTTTTCCCATACGGCGCGCCAGCATGCACTGTCCCAGCGCGTTGTTAATTTTGTGGGCGCCCGTATGGGCAAGATCTTCCCGTTTAAACTAGATTTTTGCTCCCCCGCAATGGGCAGTCAGCCGCTCCGCGAAAAACAGCGGCGTGGGACGGCCGCAAAAGTCCCGCTGCCGGCGGGCCAGTTCCTGCTGGAATTGGGAGTCCTGCTGGCTGGAGCGGTAAGCTGACTCCAGTTCTTCCAGCGCGGAAAACAGGGTTTCCGGAACATAACGGCCGCCGTAATCGCCGTAATGGCCTTTTTCATCCGGAACGTTCAGCATTTCGTACGGCCTGGATAAATCTGCGGATTTTGTCATGATCTTTCTTTCCCGGGGCGTTTTCCACACCCGATGATACATCCACCGCCCATGGATGCACGGCCTGGATGGCTTCTGCAATGTTATCAGGGGTTAATCCTCCTGCGAGAATAAACCAGCGTTTTCTGGCAGCCAGCCGTGCCGCCAGATCATATCGGACGGTTGTACCGGTACCTCCCCGTTCTCCGGCTACCGCGGCATCGGCCAGCAAACATTCACCAGGATACCGCATGGCCTCGTCTACGTCTTCTTCGCCGGCGAGGCGGACAGCCTTGTAAACCCTGTTGCCAAATTCCTGGCAGAATTCCGGGGATTCTTCGCCATGAAGCTGTACGCGGTCAACCCAGCGCAGTACATGGTATACCTCATCGCGGCTGGGATTGACCATCACTCCCACACGGGTTACATAGGGGGGCAACGCCTCAGCCAATTCCGCAAGGCGATCCGGAGGAACATACCGGTTTCGTTTGGCGGCCTCCGGCGCCACCACAAATCCCAGCGCGTCTGCTCCGGCCTCACAGGCGGCCAGAGCGTCTTCCTTCGATGTAATGCCGCAGATCTTAATCCGTATCATGGCCCAGTAGCTTCCGGATCATCTTCTCTGGATTGCCGCTGGTCAGAATGGATTCTCCGACCAGAATCGCGTCAACCCCGCCGTCTTCAAGCCGCTGCACGTCCTGGCGGGTACGGATTCCGCTTTCGCTGACCAGCAGCACGTTCCCCGGCACCAGCGGGCGGAGCCGCATGGTGGTCTCCAGATCGATGGAGAGCGTATCCAGGTCCCGGTTGTTAATGCCGATTATATCTGCGCCGGCGTTAAGCGCCTGAAGTACTTCTGTCTCGGTGTGGGTTTCAACCAGGGCGGCCATCCCCAGAGACCGCGTTACCGCCAGAAGCTCCCGCAATGTTTTTTCTTCCAGCACCCGAACGATCAGCAGTATAGCATCCGCTCCCCCCACCCTTGCTTCATACACCTGGTACGGATCGATAATGAACTCTTTTCTTAGGCAGGGCAGCGATACCGAGTCCCTCGCCCTGGTAAGGTCCTCCATGCTCCCGCCAAAGTATTTCTGATCCGTCAGGATCGATAACGCCTCGGCCCCGGCCTGCTGATACATGCGGGCCACGCTGGCGGGATCCCCATCCGGCATGATTTCTCCCCGGGATGGGGAACGCCTTTTAAATTCGGCAATGAGTGTAATGCCCGGTTTTCGCAACGCAGAGGCGAAATCACGGACGTCAGAAACGGTTGAAAGCGCTGCCTCCAACTCAGATATAGGTACTTGTCTTTTTTTCTCCGCAATTTCCTGGTGTTTCCAGCGAATGATTTCATCAAGGATCATGGTTTTCCGCTATTCCTCTGTGCCGGCCAATTCCCGGCTGTACTTGACCAGCATGTTCAGTTTTTCGAGCGCCGCGCCGGAATCGATGCTTTCTGCCGCCATGCGCGCGCCCTCACGCAAACTGTCCGTTTTATCTGCGGCAACGAGGGCAAGGGCCGCATTGGCTAACACCACGTCCCGTCGGGGTCCTTTTTCTCCCTCAAGGATCTGGCGCAGAATCCGGGCATTTTCCTGAGCATCACCACCAACCAGGGACTGGATATCTGCCTCCGCTACGCCGAAATCTCCCGGTACCCACCGGTGGCGTATGCAGGTTCCATTACGCAACTCCACGGCTTCGGTAGGCCCATGCAGCGAAACTTCATCCATTCCGTCTGAACCGGTCACCACGAAAGCATGGTTGACCCCCAAAGCGTCTAAAACGCTGGCAATTTCCTGCAGGCGGGTAGGGTCGCTTATGCCCATACACTGCCGGTCCGGACGGGCGGGGTTGGCCAGCGGCCCAAGCAGATTAAAGACGGTTGGTATTCCCAGGTCTTTTCGGACCTGGGCAACGTTTCCTACAGCCCGGTGGAAAGTCCGGGCAAACAGAAAGCCGATGCCGATCTCATCGATGCACCGGGACACTTTATCCGGAGGCAAATCAATCTGCACGCCGAGCGTTTCCAGCACGTCCGCGCTACCGCAACGGCCGGAGGCGCTCCTGTTTCCGTGTTTGGCAACTGCCACGCCCGCTCCGGCTGCCACGAAGGCCACAGCAGTCGAAATATTAAAAGTGCCCAGGCCATCCCCTCCCGTTCCGCAGGTATCCAGCAGCGGACGTTTATTACAGGATACGCTGGGCGCGTGAGCCAAAAGCGCCTTTACCATGGCGGCCAGTTCTTCCGGGGTTTCCCGTTTCATGCGCAGCGCGGCCAGCAAGGCGCCAGCCAGGGACGGCGGCATATCTCCCGAGACCAGGCTTTCCATCAGCATTTCCGCCTCTGTCGGCGAAAGGTCCTGATGATCCATGATTTTGAGCAGTAATGTTTTCGTGTTCATGTTTTGGGTCCTGGGGATCTATACGCTGGGAATTGGCAACTGGGAGTCAGAAATTCACCATCGGAAAGGAATAACCGCATGCCGGTCTATTTCTGTACCGCGTGTCAGATCCCGTCCCGGAATCAGGGAACGGTTTGCAAACTGTGGATCTGACAACGCTTTGGCATAGGTTTCTATGCGGTCCCTGTGGACTTCGAATACCCGGTATTCCACGGGGTATTCCGGCAAAGCGCCGGTGGTGATCTGCCAAACAGACTTTACCTGTTCAATGAAATGCAAATGAACATGGCCGGAGATGATACCCAGCGCATTCTCATGCTTGGCAAGCAGATCAACCAGCAGATCTCCATTGTCAAGACAGCCGCCATCCTGAAGCCAGTCGGTCCTCAGCCGGTCCGGGATCCTCACCGCGGGATAGTGGGATACGACCAGCACCGGTTCATTCGGGCAGGAACGCAGTACCGACTCAAGCCACGAGAACTGTTCCGGCGGGATCCCCCAGGCCAACCCCTCAAGGCCATTGTCCATATCAGTATGGTCGGGCGAAACCGGCATCAGGGAGCCGTCCGGCCACCGCCACCATGGATCCAGCACGCAGAAGCGAAGCCCTTTCCAGGCGAACGTGTACACCGTATCCTGTGCGGGCAGGCGGTCCCTGTAGGCGTCCAGAAACCATGCCCGGGAGTCCTTTCCGTGGAAATCATGGTTTCCGCCGCATGGGTAGTAAGGTACACCCAGTGTATCCAGTATGGAACGCGCCTCATACACCGCATCCCGGTCCGGGCGGCTGCACAGGTCCCCTGAGACGATTATAAATTCCGGTTGTAATTCCCGCAGGTCTTTCCGGAGACAGTCGATCACCTCCGGCATCATGGAACACAGAAAACGGTTATTCCATGTGCCATCCCGGTTACTGGCCAGATGTGGATCTGAAACTTGTACGAAACGCCACATTCCACGTTATCCCACAACTACATCATAACCGAATCATGTCCCCTTTTGTTCCTGCGTTTCCGGCTTAGCCGCGTCGTATACCATGTTTTCCTCGGGAAGGTGCCGGTACCAGAAGAAGTACAGCCCTGTCAGGCCGATCAGGTTAATGCACAGCGTCACGGCAAATCCCTTGAAATTGTGGATAACGAACTGCATGGGAAGGATAAAAAGGGTAATCTGCCAGATGAGCGCGAAAGGCAGAGAAATAATGTCGTAAAAATGCTCCCGGTCCATAATGGCCCGTTCGTGGGGAGGCAGTTTTTTCCTGAGGGGTCCCCAGAAACCAAAAGGTCTCGTGATCCTGTAAAATCGGTCCAGCACCTGATAATCCGTGGGCGGCGTCAGCAGCGTACCCAGAATCGCGCCGGCCAGGCCAACCAGCCCCAGCAGAATGAACTGCCACCGTTCGTCCAGATCCGGCCACATCATACGTTGTACGACAGCCGCGGCAAGCCCCGCAAAGGTCCCCAGCGCGTAACCGCCGCCGTTAAAGCGCCACCAGTAGAGGCGCAAAACCACCGGAATCATCAGGCCGGCTCCGAGCCCCATGATGATCCACCCCCAGATATCATTAATGCTTTTCACCGAGTAAGCCAGCAGGATTCCCAGGACAACCTGAAAGATGGAAGCGATCCAGCTTGCGCCGATAAGCTCGCGGTTGGACGCGTTGGGCCGCAGGTATTTCTGGTACCAGTCTCGGACCATCAGTCCGCTGGTCATGTTGACCGTGGAATCAAAAGTGGACATCGCGGCGGCCAGCAGACCGGCCAGCATCAGCCCGCGCAGTCCGTAAGGAATGTCATACAGCAAAACAGCCGGGAGTATATTTTCCGGATTAACCGTACCGTGCCAGCTGGTCAGCAGCAGTTTACGCGCCCAGTCTTCGCCCAGCAGCCCCTGTAACTGATTGATGAGCTCTTCCGGGACGGGAATGTGCCGGTAGGCGATCTGAGTAACCAATGTGCTCCACTGGGCTTCATTTACCGCGGGGAAAAACTGTTTGATCAGTTCAGCGGCTGCGGTTATGGCTGTCGGATCCGGGAAAAGCCGCTGCACCAGCAGTACGCCTAAAACGGCGAATCCCATCATCATCGGCCACCGGAATGACATGGTTGCAATCCACAGGAAATTGAGGGTACCGCATTCCCGGTCGTTCCGCGCGCCGAAGTATTTGGGGTCCTGTCCGGAACCAAGCCCCCAGAGGAAATTCCGCATAAAGTAAAAGAAGGCAAAAATAAACAGAGATTCATATGCTTCGTATGCCGGAGGCATCGTGGTTTTCCAGTGGGGTATCGAGCTCATCCACTGGCTGTTTCCGGTTACCTGTTCTGCGATAGCGCCCAGAGTTGCCGGATCCCCGACCCGGATAAAAGCCATGACGGAGATGATTATCACCACGCAGATGATCAACAGGGCCTGAAAAAGGTCTGTGGCTACCACCCCGTAGAATCCTGAAAGCACCGTGTAAAAAGTAGCCACCACTACCATAATCAACGCGCAGGTCAACGGGGTAAAGGGCATGAACATCGAAAGAAACAGCCCGGCCCCTTTCATCAGATAGGCCAGCATGCCGACCGTGCTGACCAGTCCTGCCAGCACGTTGACAACCTGGGCAAAACGGCCGCCGGGGCCGTCTCCGAAACGGAATATATTCCATTCCGCGCCGGTAATACACTGAGAACGCCGATGCCACTTGGCGGTCCAGAGCAGACAGAACGCCAATACCAGCACGGCCCCCCTCGGAATTCAATGTATATTCCCCGGGGACCCAGCAGGAACAAAAACGAGGTAATGATCATCGTTCCCGTCATATCCAGAAAGGAAGTCATTCCCGTAATGCCCAGCGCCCACCAGGGAATGCGGCGCCCACCGATAAAATAGTCGGCTATACTGGCCGAGGCCATGTTTTTTAGGAAGACGCCAATGCCAATGAGGATCAGGAAGTACGCAATAATAACTCCGTAATCAATAGGGCCAAGGTACGAAGAAGATGCCATTTCAAAAGGTTCCCTCTTTTTTTGTTGTTAGTTCCATGTCAAATACGCATTATGCTTCTGCAAGGCCTTTATTTCAAGGAAAGTGGTCCTACAACCAGGAGATTTTGTGGTGCCTGGACAAAAAGAACGGGAAAAAACAGGAAAAGTTTATATTGTTGGCGCCGGTCCAGGAGATCCCGGCCTGATCAGCGTTCGGGGACGTGAATGTCTCGCCATGGCGGATGCGGTGGTTTATGATCACCTGATCCATCCCGAATTGTTATCAGTCTGCGCAAAAGCAGAAAAAATTTATGTTGGGAAGCGGACGAAAAAGCACAGTCTGCCTCAGGATGAAATCAATAACCTGCTGATAGACCTGGCTCAACATTACCGGGTGATTGTCCGCCTGAAAGGGGGCGATCCATTTATATTTGGCCGAGGCGGAGAGGAAGCCCTGGCGTTGGAGAACGCCGGTATTACCTGGGAAGTGGTGCCAGGCATTACTTCCGGCTCTGCGGTCCCTGCCTATGCCGGCATACCGCTGACCCACCGGGGATTATCCGCAACCGCCGTATTTACAACGGTTCATGATGAGGCGTCTCTGGACCGTCTGGATATCCAGCTCAAGGGCTGGACAGCTGACACGACTGTAGTGTGTTTTATGGCAGCCAGACGCACGCACTCTGTGGCTGAAGTTATGCTTGCGCGGGGAGTGCCTCCCTCGCTTCCTGTTGCATGTATCCGGTGGGGGACCTGGGGGATTCAGGAAACCCTGGTTTGCGACCTGTCCGAACTGCGTGATATCCCTCCTGATTCAGTTCAGGCGCCTGCTTTGCTCGTGATCGGCCGTACAGTATCCCTCAGAGAAAAACTGAATTGGTTTGAACAGCGGCCTCTTCATGGAATAAAGATTGTACTGACGCACACGGAAAACCGGGTAGGTCCTTTGGAAAAACGGTTGCGCGATCTGGGCGCGGAACTCTTCTTGTTGCCGGTTTTTCAGCTGGAACCCATTCCAGATTCACGGGAAAGCGTTGACCTGAACAGGTACGACTGGCTGCTCCTGACCAGTGTGAATGCCGTGCACTTTCTGCTCGAAACACTGGAGAACCATAAGAAAGACCTCCGGAGTTTTCCGAAGCTTCGTATAGCGGCTGTCGGTGAATCGACCCGACAGGCACTGAACGCGGCACATATCTATCCCGACGTTGCACCGGATGGATATGACGGCAAGGAGATTTGCCGTCTGATGCTCGAAAAGTCTTCCGCGATCGCGCGGGATAAAATCAAAGTGCTGCTGCCCTGCTCCGACATCAGCCGGTCTTCAATTGTCGGGACGCTGCGGGAAATCGGTATGGCGGTGACGGAACTCGTTTCTTACCGGGTAGTGGACATGTCCGCGGATGATGACAGGCTTTCCGCGCTGATGGCGTTTGCGCCGCATTTAGTGTTGTTTACCAACGCCAAAGCGGTTCGGGCTTTTCACGCGTTGGTTGGGAAGAATTTCTGTCAGACCTGTCCCGAAACAGTCTTCGGAGTTCTGGGCCCTATAACAGGTGCCGCTGCCCGAGACTGCGGGTATACCCCGAAAATTGAACCTGCGCAGCATACCGTGGATGCCCTGGTGGATGCCGTCGTGCGGCATTTCAAAAAAGGCTGACGCGTCAGGGGTAGTGGATGGAATAAGTGCCATCGGAAAAATTAACGGTTACCTCAGTGCCGTCGCTGAATATTGTCCGTTGCTTGCGGTAACCGTTTCCGAGAAATTCGTGGCTGACCATTTCCGAGAACGCGCAATGGCGGGCCAGGTCAGCAGCCTCATTAACCCTTTTTACCGCTTCCGGATCAGCACCGTACACATAGGGCAGCCCCGCGTTCAGCAGACAGTGCAGTCGCCCGGAATCGCCTTTGGGTATTCCCCACCCCCCATCGTTTCCCATTTCCCAGGGAATCAGCAGGGCGTCGTGATACACCAGATTAAACAGGGGAACCGGAATACCACAGGCATCCCCTCCTCCAATCCTTGGATACGTGGCATAAGGCGCGTGATGTACCAGATCCAATACCGGCGCCAGATAATCAGTCCCTTCTTCGGAGCTGACCACGTATCCCCGGGCCCGCAGGATTTCGAAGCATTGTCGCCGGTAGCGGGCACAGTCACTTCGGGTCAGCGGCATGCCGGGCACCGCGCTTTCCTCAAGTGGCACCACCGAAAAAACATCGATATACGTACCCCGTACCGGTATCCCGTACTGGGCGAAAAGATCATGGTTCCGGCGCACATATTCCGGTGCGAAGCGCGGATTTAGAATGGTCTGGGGACCACCGCACCAGGTACTGTGTTCCTCCTGGGAACCGTCCAACCGGGTAACAGTCATTCTGTCGTCGTAGGACACCGCGTTGAAATAAAAATCCCTGTAATTATCATGGATCGCGAAGAAATACCCGAGTTCCCGGCAGGTGTCGGCATACCGGCGCAGTCCTGCCCAGCCGCCCTGTTCAAATCCGACGGGCAGCGGGTCCGGATGCCCGCTGTCATAACCGTAAAACCCCCAGCCGTCCAGGTGAACATAGGCTGAATCAATTCCAGCCTTCTTGTATTCGCGCAAAATATCAGCCAGCTGGTCGAAAGTCTGCAGTTGGTGATTGGCTTCGATAATTTTTTTGTTGAACAGCGCGGATTGCGCGACAAAATGATACAGACTTCCCTGGTGAATGACCGGCCGGCCGATGACTTCATAAAGCGCCGGATTTCGGGCTGCTTTTTCTTTCAGGGATACGAAGTCTCCCCGTTCGATCACGGCGCGGCGGTACCGTTTGGCCAGGGAGACATGAGTGGCTTCAGGTTGAAGTACGTATCGGATGGTCCGCGCGTAACGCAGCGTGCCCAAACTGGCATACCAACGGGGAGCCACTCGGGTTGGGCCTCCGGCAGGATGCCGGTAGACGCCGCCCGCATCGTCAGGAGTTTCCACGATGGCCAGAATTCCGGATCCACCCCGCAGGTGCCCCCACCAGGGCATATAGAACGAGCGGGAATTAAAAAGCTCTTCCGCGTTCAGGGGGTGCTCCCAGTTGCCCGGCAGCAGCATTCCCTGCATGCGCGGTATCACGGCTGTTTCCTCGGGGTGATTCTCGGTTTGGACCGCTTTGGGCCAGTCAATATATTGTAATCCTGTCAGATCCGGCTGAACGGCCAGATCCATAACTATTTCGGAACCGACCAGCTGGAACGTAAGCCAGATGGAAAAATCCGGTTTGGCGGGAAATTCTGTCAGGTGAACCTGCATTCCCGCACCATACCCGGGGTGAAAGGCCGTTACTTCAATCCTGTTTGCCGACTGCAACCCGAACGCGGCATCCTGAAAGACGACATCCCGGTCTTCTCCCGGCAAGAAGCGCCAGGCGGCAGTGTTATCGCTGAGGGTAAGAGAAAAATCGTTTCGGTTGAGCTCCAGACGCAACACGCCATTGGTTGCCATCCACCCCGTGTCCAGTTCACTGAATGCAGCCTCTGCGCGGTTGGGTCGTTCAACGGCGTGTTCCAACAGCCAGGAACGCGCGGCATCCAATGCGTTGTACCGTTCTTCCAGTTCGGCTTCATTCTGGACAGGCTGATTTAAAAGATTTCGGAGGGTTTGGAGACGTCCGTCTTTCTCCGCCTGAAATTCTGTTGGAACTTCAATGGCATTCAGCCGATCCAGATGGAAACGAAGTGTCTCAATCCGGGAAGAGAACGGATCGGCCGCGCCGATCGCACAGCCAAAAATCAGGAGCCATGTAGTCACCATAGACTTACCCTTACGTGTACAAATTGTCTCGGTGGTAAGTTTCACCAGATCGTTCCTGCTGATTATAATTCAGCCGGGTAACCCGCTAACGAAAAGGAAATCAAAAATGTTTGAACGGCTTGAAATGGCTCCTCCTGATGCAATTCTGGGATTGACTGAAGCATTCCGGAAAGATCCCCGCCCTGAAAAAATCAATCTGGGCGTTGGGGTCTATAAGGACGAAAACAATCAGACGCCGGTGCTTCAGTGTGTCAAGGAAGCGGAGCGGATACTGCTGGAGAAAGAAGACACCAAGAACTATATGAGTATAGGCGGAGACCCCGCGTTTGGGAAGGCCGTGGAAACCATCGTGTTCGGCGCGGATCTGGCTGCTTCCGGACGGATCCGCAGTGTTCACACTCCGGGTGGGACTGGCGCGCTTCGGGTGGCCGCTGATTTTTTGCGCCGATGTTTCGGGGCAAAAACAATTTGGATGAGCGATCCGACCTGGGCCAACCATCCCGCGGTGTTCGAAGCAGCCGGACACACAACCCGGGAATACCCTTATTACGATCCGGATACCTGTGACATTCGCTGGAACTCCTTTCTGGATGCACTGAAAAACATTCCTGCTGAAGATATCGTATTGCTGCACGGCTGCTGCCACAATCCCAGCGGGATGGATCTTTCAGAAAATCAGTGGCGCGAAGTGGCTCAGGTCGCCCGTGATCGGGGATGGCTTCCCCTGATTGATTTTGCCTATCAGGGTCTGGCGGACGGCCTGGAAGAGGACGCTGTCGGCGTCCGTATCATGGCGGAAGCCGTACCCGAAGCGCTGGTTTGCAGTTCGTTTTCGAAGAATTTTGGGCTTTACCGCGAAAGATGTGGTGCGCTCAGTATGATTGCTGCTGACGCGGATGCCGCCGCACGTACCTTCAGCCAGGTTGAGAAAGCAATTCGGGCCAATTATTCCAATCCGCCGGCGCACGGTGGTCTTATCGTGACCACCGTGCTTAATACCCCGGAATTGCGCGCCCTGTGGGAACAGGAAGTCAAGGCTATGCGAGACCGAATCAACTCCATGCGGCGCCTGTTTGTTCAGACCCTTGCTGCTAAAGGCGTGGATCGTGATTTCTCGTTTATTACCCGCCAGAAAGGTATGTTTTCCTTTTCGGGGCTGAATAAACAGCACGTTCAGCGGCTGCGCGAAGAATATGCCATCTATATTGTTGGATCAGGACGCATCAATGTCGCCGGCATGACCCCTGACAATATGGACCGGCTGTGTGAAGCCATTGCCGCGGTGCTTAAGACATCATGACAGACACCTCCAAATCTCATTTTGGAATAAGCCGGAAAAGCAGGGTGTTTTAAGCTCGAAAGCAGAAATGCTAGGGGTATGAACAAACATAAGGAGAACACCAATGAGTTTTGTGCAGCCGCCGCTTCCATATGACCTGAAGGATCTGGCTCCATTTGTTTCCGAGGAGCAAATGATGTTCCATTACGGGAAACACCATGCCGCTTACTTTACTAATCTTAATGGTTTGGTTGATGGAAAACCGGAGTCTGAACTGCCGCTGCGCAAACTGGTCATCGAAGCGCCGGCCGGACCGGTTTTCAATAACGCCGCCCAGGCGTGGAACCACAGTTTCTTCTGGCACTGCATGTCGCCCGGCGGCGGGAAAGCGCCTTCCGGCGAAATCGCCTCGATGATTGAGCGGGATTTTGGCGGTTTTGACAAGTTCAAGGAGCAATTTTCCACGGCAGCGGTAAAGCTGTTTGGATCCGGCTGGGCCTGGCTGGCTTTGGATCCTTCCGGTAAACTGGAGATCATGCCCCTGGGGAACGCGGACACGCCGCTGAAATATGGGAAAGAACCGCTGTTGACGTTGGACGTCTGGGAACACGCGTACTACATTGACTACCGGAATGCCCGACCAAAGTTCGTCGAAGGGTTCTGGGATGTGATCAACTGGGAATTCGTGAACAAAAACCTGAAATCTCCCTTCTAGGAGTAACCCAGCTCCAAAAGCCATCAACGGACGCCGGAAACATTGTTTCTGGCTTTTTTTATTTGAATACGAAACTATCTAACTTAAAGTATGAAGTGTGTTTTTCGGGAAAACAGGCAAAAAAAGTGGCCCCCGAATACCGGGTTAGGGCTAGGGGACCGTTTTCACAGGTCAGAAACAGGCCACTTACGGCCTACTGCTGGAGCCTGTCTAGAACGTTCCATTACTGTAATCAGTAGGAACGTCCGCTCTGGTATACTGGGAACAATATAGCATATCCGCACACCGGAGTCAAGCTTTTTGATACGCTTTGATTGCTGTCCGGGATTTAGGTAACGATTCTATCGATGCCCCTTATCACCCTGAATTTCTGGAGTGGTTTTCGCATTGGGACGGGATGCTTTATAAGTCAGTGCGTTTCCGGCATTTCAGGATAAGCTCGGCGCGGCAGATGGTGTCTTCCGCCAGAATGTCGCATCCCCGTTCCTGAAGGGCGCGGATAAGTTTTTGGCGGGTGTAGGGATTCACGTGTTCGTGCGCGTAGGCGCCGGGAGCCAGCCTGGCATACAGCCACTCGATCAGGGGCCACTGCCACCCCCCATAATCCGGAGTTCCCAAAACCAGAATTCCGCCGGGTTTCAGGACGCGAAGACACTCATCAATATGCCGGCCATTTTCATCCGGAATGTGTTCAATAATTTCTGAGGATATGACTGCGTCGAACACCGCGTCCGCGAAAGGAAGGGCCATGCCGTCCGCCTGAACCAGCGCGGCTCCACGTTTAACGCGCGGCCGCATGAACCGGAGTTTATCTGCCCGGATATCCACCCCGACCGGCCGGTCCAGGTCCGTCAGCAGCCGGCCGCTTCCGCAGCCGATATCACAGCTCAGCGCGTTTGCCGGAACAAAATTGCGGATGATGCGGCGGCGCTTTCTTTGCCAGTAACGCTGCAGGGGGATAAGACTGTCATGGGCCCGCCAGTCATAATCCGGAAATTCGATGGATCTCCGGATACGCCATTTTTCACGGATCAGCTTCAGGTATTCCAACCCGAAGGCCAACAGTCGCGCGTGGGATGTACCGGTTTTGCGCGGTTCGTAATGGAAGGGGTATTCCGCGACAGAAAATCCCTTCTCCAGCGCAAGGAAAAGCAGCTCGATCAGAATGGCAAAATTGCGGTGGGTCGGACGCAGGCTTCTCAGTACTTCGCTGCGGTAAAGGCGATAGCCGCTGGACAAATCACGCGGTCCCAGATGGAAAATCCATCCGAAAAGCGTGTTCAGCGTTCTGCTCAGGAAATGTCGAGCCCAGTTCTGGGTGGCTCCTCCCCCCTTCACGTACCGGGATGCGATGATGATATCCGCCAGTTCCCGCTGAGCCCAGAGTTCCCGGATGAACCTGGCGGGATGAGACTGGTCGGCATCCATGGTAAGAATGAAACGGCCCCGGGCGGCTTCAAATCCCGCAAGGAGTGCGGTTCCATAGCCCGGCCGGGGTTCAACAATACAGCGGACATCCAGTGCCGCGCAGATGGCTTCAGTTCCGTCGCGAGAGTCTCCGTCTACTACAATAATTTCGCCGGAGATGCCCAGATTAGTCAGTTCCGTCTTCAATTCAGGCAGCAGAATTCGCAGGTTCTCGGCTTCCCGAAGGCATGGCAGTATGATCGAGAGATCCAACTCAGGCTGTCCCGTTCTGCAATGGTTAATTTTTGGGGATCCAGTTTCTGTATTCATTCGTATTCTGGCATAATACCCTTCGATTTACTGCGGGATAACCGGGCCGGCCGGATATCTTCAGGTCAAGGAGTCTGTAATGTTTGTTCAACTGCACTGGATCGATATTTTCATTGTACTGGTCTACATGGTCGGATGCTTTGTGATCGGCCTGTATACTACCAAATATATTGACAATGCGGGGGATTTTTTCCTGGCGGGAAAGTCACTGCCTTTCTGGGCGGTAGGTTTTTCGATCGTGGTCAGCGATATCGGAGCTACCGATTTCGTCGGCGTGGCGGGCAACACATACACCTATGGCGTTTCCGCGGCCAACTTCGACTGGATCGGTTCTATGCCCGCGATGATATTTGCCGCATTTATTTTCGTTCCCTATTTCTGGCGGTCCGGTGTGTTTACGATCCCTGAGTTTCTGGGGCGGCGCTACAATGCGGCCGTGCAGCTGCTGAACGCCAGCATATGGATTATGGTGATGCTGATTTCGCTGATCATGATGCTGTGGACCACCGCGGACGATCTGGTGCGGACCATGCTGGGGTTCAACCCTTATTACACGGTATGGATCATGGCAGTAGTTACCGGCATTTACACCTTCTCCGGAGGGTTGTCCGCCGTGGTGATGACCGATGCCGTGCAGCTGGTGGTGATGTATGTCAGCGGACTGAGCCTTTTGGCGCTGAGCCTGTGGGAGGTGGGCGGCTGGTCCTCTATGCGTTCTGCGATTGAATCCATGGGCGGTCCGTTCGAGCACCATTTTGAGATTCTTTTGCCCAACACGCACAGTGCTTTCCCGTGGTCGGGGATTGTATTCGGGCTTGGAGTGGTGCTAGCCATCGCGTATATGAGCGGTAACCAGTCTATCGTGCACCGTACCCTGGGGGCCCGCACGGAATGGGATGCCAAAGCCGGAATGTTGCTTGGCGGATTTTTGAAATCATTTATTCCGGTAATGGTGGCGCTTCCGGGGCTGTGCGCGCTGGTTTACCTCCCCCACGCTATCCAGAACAATCCTGATGCGGTTCCCGCTGAAATGTACCAGATGGTGGATACAGCCGCCGGGCAGGTACCCGTGCTGAACGAGCGGGACCGGGTGGTGCCGACCATGATGCGGCTGATGCTGCCTCCGGGGCTGCAGGGACTGATGCTCGCGGGACTTCTGGCTGCGCTGATGTCCAGCATTTCCGGGACACTAAGTTCCGCTTCCACCATCTTCGTTACGGACATTTACAACCGAGGCCGGCAACTGCTGGGCTTCAAGGCGCTGAATGAAAAAACAGCGCTCTACTGGGGGCGGGGTTTTACCGCTTTTCTGATTATTGCCAGCTCTTTGCTTGCCCCGCAGTTTGACCGCGTGGACGGATTGTATAATTTTATCCAGACGGTGCTTTCGCTGTTTCAGGGGCCTACCCTGGCAATTCTGCTGCTGGGCATTCTTTGGCCGCGCGCCAACCGATGGGGCGCGCTGGCCGGCCTGATCCTGGGCGTTCTCTTCTGTTTTGCCATGTGGTGTGTTCCGGATCTGTTCCCAGCGGAAGATCCGTTCCTCTATATCGCAATGTATTCTTTTATCTTCGCTTTGGTGGTTACGGTGGCGGTCAGCCTGCTGACCCCGCCGGAGCCTGAAGAAAAAATTCGCGGGCTGGTCTGGAGTTCAGTGGTGCACGATCCTGAGGCACAGGAAGCACTTAAGGCGAGGATTGAGGCATGAAACGATATCAGACATGGCGTATGATCGCCGCACCGGTTCTGCTGGCGGGCGTTTTGGCTCAGGCTCAGGAAAATCCAGCAGGCCGTTACGCCCACGAGCAGGTTGGCGGCGTTCTTGGGTTCCTGCTTCGGGTGTCCGATGTTATTCTGGACGGGTGGCTGGCGTTTCTGGATTGGTTTGGCAGTCTATGGGCTCCACTGCTGCATCCTGTTTTTTCGCCGTTGAACCGCCTGCTTTCTGGGGTTTATCAGCCGTGGGCCATGATCATCACGCTGGCGTATTTCATTGGTACCATGCTGTGGGTGGGCCTTGTGCTTAGACCATCCTACGTCAACAACGGGCGGCGGCAGGCAGCGTGGTACACGGACCTGCGGTTATGGACCGTGATTTCCATGCTGCCCCATCTGTTTGTGTATGTCTATTTCCGGTAAAGTAACCGGAGGCTGAATGGAGCGCGAGTTATGACGGATCAAGATACAGTACAGCATGCGGAGATGCACCGGATCGATGCCGATAAGCGGTCCGTCCAGTCCCTGAAGGCGAGGGACGCGGAAATATATATACTGCTGGGTTTATTCCTGGTCTTTCTCGGTGTGCCAGTTATTCTGGGTACCTGGTATGCCATGGCGGATGGCCGTACCCACGGAGCGGTTGTAAATTTTATCGCAGGCATGGTATTGACCGGCTGGGGTGTAGCAGGTATTTTTTACGGTATTTTCATTCGCAGGGGGCTGGCTGAGAAGTCGTGATCATTCCTGCCCTGCCGCTGCGATTCGGATGGAGCCAGGCGGTGGCTTTTTTTTCCAGACCGCGGCCGGGGAATTTATTCGGGATAGCTGGCCGAAAGTTGCGTCCTTGCCCGGCGGGTTCAGGCAGGTTGCCGGTCCTGGAGTGCCTGTGGCTTCCTTATTATCTGGTTGCAGTCTCTACCCGGTTCCGCGGGCAGCAGGACCGAAAAGACATGGCCGTCGAATCCTGGAGCGGCGCGGCAGTCATCTCGGAGCGCGGACCGGATATTCAACCTCGGGAAGTAGGCGATGCGTGTCTCCTGCCTCCTAAGCTTTCCAGGGAAGAAGCGGAAGAATATGCGCGAAAAACACTTTTTGCCCTGTTTATGCGGGGCAGGGCGCAGCTTTCGCGTCCGGCCGTGGAAGAAATTCTGAGCGCTGATTTATATTACCACCCCTACTGGGTACTCTATCAGCGGATGTGGTTTCGGAACGGCGTCAGGATAGACCTGATGGATGCCTATACCGGAACCGCGTGCGGTGGCCAGGTTCGGCATGCGGTGCTGAACGCGCTGGTATTGCTGCGGAAACAAGGCAACACGCCAAAGCGGATCGAAGATTAATACAAAGGATGTTTTTATGAAGGCTTTTTATGTTGTGGGAACGCATTGGGACCGGGAATGGTATGAGCCCTTTCAGGAGTTCCGCCGCTGGCTGGTGGAGCTGATCGATGAGCTGATCGACTTGTGGCGTAAAAATCCGGCCTATGGATGTTTTCACCTGGATGGCCAGACGATCGTGCTGGAGGATTACCTGGAAATACGCCCCGAACGGAAGGAAGAATTATTGATACTTATCCGGGAAGGACGCCTGATTGTTGGTCCATGGTATAACCTGCCGGATGAGTGGCTGGTTTCCGGCGAAGCGCTGATCAGGAACCTCTTGCGGGGAAAGCGGCTTTGTGAAAACCTGAATATTCCCCGTATGAATTTTATGTATACCCCCGACCAGTTTGGGCATATAGCGGCACTTCCCATGCTGGCCGCGGGATTTGGGTTGTTAGCCGGAATCTGCTGGCGGGGAACCCAGGATGAAACCCATCCGGCGCATTTTGTCTGGATTGGTCCGGATGGATCCCGCGTAGCGTGGCATAAACTGATCGACAAGGGCAGCTATGCCGGCTTTGATTTCGGCGTGCGGCGGCCGCTCAAAGAGAGTAACTATGATTTTTCGATTTTGCCCGGGCTGTTTGACCGTTATTTTTCGGAAGAGTCCGGAAGATCGGCGGTGCCCGTGGTGCTCATGCTGGATGCCGTGGACCATCAGCGTCCGGATCCGAGGATGCCGGAGATTCTGGAAGCGTTGCGCGCGCATCGGCCGGATATTGAATTCCTCTGGGCATCCCTGGAAACCTTTGGCGAGGAAATTGCCCGAAATGCGGATGCTCTTCCTGAGCGGCAGGGTGAGTTGCGCATGCCCTGCCGGGATGCCAACCGCTTTGCCCAGTACCTCATCGTCCACACCCTTTCATCCCGTTATGACCTGAAGCAGAGAAATGATCGATGCCAGGCGCTCCTTGAGTATTGGGCAGAACCCATGACCGTGCTGGAATCCATGTGTGGATTGGAACGTCCGTCCGGTTTTCTGGACAAAGCCTGGCAGTATCTGCTGTGCTGCCATCCTCACGATTCCATCTGTGGCTGCAGTATTGACCAGGTGCACCGGGATATGCACTATCGTTTTGCGCAAACCGAGCAGCTGGCAGAAGGAATTATCCAACGTGCCATGGCATCTATTGCGGGCGCGACCGCATCAGCGTCAACCTGGGAACGGCTGGCTGTGCACAATCCCCTGCCTCAAAATCGAAACGGCATATACAACCTGCAAATTTTCGTTCCATCTGACTTTGGGGAAACGTCAAGAACGGTTTTTCTGGATGGTTTGGCCACGGGCGAACGTTTTAACCGGTTCAGGCTGCGGGACTGTCATGGACGGGAGATTCCGTACCAGCATGTGCGAGTCAGCCGAAGACAGGAACGCAAACGCCTGAATGAGCTGGGTAGATTGGACACGCAGGTTGGAGATATATACGAAATCGCCGCACAGCTTGAACTTCCGGGGTGCGGCTACACCACTGTTACGGTGGAGCCCTGTATGGAAGCCACCCGTACGTGGGGCACACTGCTTTCCGGTCCTACGGAAGCGGATAACGGCTTGGTAAAAGTTTCCATTGGTCCGGCTGGAGAAATCGAAGTGCGCCACCACGAGTCGGGGATAACCTACACAGGCGGCCTTCTGTATCAGGATCAGGCTGACGCGGGGGACGGATGGACCTGGGGACCCATCCTGAATGACCTGGATATCCGATCGTATGGAAGCCCGGTGACCACTGCGCTGGTTGAGAATGGACCGTTGCGGGTTACGTTTGAAATCCACCGGCGCCTAAACATCCCGGAATCTTTGTGTTTTGAGGATGAAATCAGGCGGTCTCAGGTGAAAACCGCCCTGGAAATCGTGGACCACGTTACGCTCCAGAAAGGTGATCCTCTAGTGCGGATTCGGACAACAGTCAATAACACGGTTAAAGACCATCGTTTGCGGGTACTGCTTCCCCTTCCATGGAAGGTAGACAGTTCTTTTGCGGATACGCCTTTTGCCGTGGTTGAACGATCGGCAATTCCGCCGGAAGGCGCCGAAATCTGGCATGAACGATGGAATGCCGAAACCGCGTTTACGACCTTTTTCGGGGTAGCCGGCGGTTCGGGCGGGATGGCGGTTATTTCGGAAGGCGGACTGCATGAATACGCGCTGCTGAACCAGCCCGTGCCCTCTCTGGCCCTTACCCTTTTCCGCGCGTTCAGGAAAACCGTTGGAAAACCTGCCGAATCTGACGGCCAGCTGCAGGGTCCTCTTGAATTTTCTTACGCCATATATCCCTTTTCCGGAAAATTTAACCCAGTGGTGGCATATCAGCTGGCCATGGATCTGCGCGTTCAACCCCGTTCTCATACCGTTACAAAGGATGCGCCGGAGTACCGTTCCTTCCTGCGGCTTGAATGCGGTCAGGCCGTGGTAACCGCGCTTAAACCCGCCGAGGACGGCTCTGGAGCGGTGATTCGATTCTGGAACCCGACGGCCGATCCTCTGACGGATGGATTCAAATTGGACCGTCCATTTAAAAATGTCTGGGCGTGTCGGATGGATGAAACGCCATTGTATCCCTTGCAGCCTGGAGACGGTTTTGTGCCGGTACGGATTGACCCGTATGGAACAGCAACCGTGAAATTTACGTGGTTTTAGAAAAAATAATTGACTTTTTCCGAATATTCGGTATATTATCTTCAACGTAAGGGGCATTCTGGAAAACAGGGGCTCCGAAGGGACCAAGAGGGTTTTTACCATAGGGGGTATTTTATGGCGCCACAAGAGGAACGGGCAGCACAGCGGCATGACGCGCATAAATGGCTGGAGGCGGGAAGAAGGGCATATAACGCTAAAGAGTACGCCAAAGCGGAGGTTTATTTTCGCAAAGCGCTGGCGGAAGACCCTGCGTACGGGCGGGCGCATTACTATCTGGGTAACACGCTTTATAAATTAAAACGCCAGGGGGAAGCTTTAGAGTCCTGGCAGAAAACGGTACTGTTGGATCCGAAGTCCGATTCCGCGGAAAAAGCCCGCCAGAAACTGGATATGATCGATGAACAGCAGGCCCGGTTGAACAGCCGCCTGGTACAGAATTTTCAGGAGCGGAATATGCGGCGTGACTGATTAGCCGCGTGTAAATATTTTTTGCGTTATCGCGCGGCGCAAAGTATATGATGAAGAGTCGGCATAGATGGATTCAGGAACTGTGTCTCGGAAAGGATTCAGCGTATGGCGTCTTTCGTACTGGGCACAGGGCAGCGTCAGACTGTTCGGAATATATTACGTCTTACCGAAGGGGTAATTATTAAAACGGAGGGAAATCCCCGAAAGATCCGGCTTTGGACAGAATGGATCGAAATTGAAGCCCGCCGTAAAGACTAC
>JAKOTZ010000211.1 GCA_029776995.1 Candidatus Hydrogenedentota bacterium | reverse complement strand
GGTCCACCCACCGGTCCTCCGTGAGCCCCTTGCGCAACACCTCAACGTATTCAGGGCCCAGCGGGGCCACAGCCCGGCAGATGATTTCTACCGCTTCCTCGTAAGGAATCCGGCGTTTCACGATCGGGGCCTTGATAACCGGAACATACAAATCCCACGGTTCAAGCCGCGAAAGCCCCAGCAATTTGGCCCGTATTCGATGGTACTGGAACAGCGCGGGAAGACCTCCCCGCACCGATCGAATCAGGTTTTCATAAACTTTAACAGGAACGTTATCCGGAAACAGCGCCATCTCCAGACAGGATGCGTATTTCCGGCAGCGCGCCAGGAAGCAATCCTGCGTGACGGATGCCGCGAGGATTGAAGCTAAAGTGTGCGCGTGGGATTCAAACTGTTTATAGTACGCTCGAAACGCCGCCTGCCGGACTGAACGGCGGGGCGATTCCAAAAACATCCGGTAGTTCCCGTGGGTCAACCTTACCGGACGCCCTTTCTCATCTTTGATCTCACCAAAGTCAAGGTTTACATCCACCAATTGGTCAAAGATCTGGGAAACCATTTCCGCGGGCCGGGATTGCAAGGCCAGCAGATGTTCCTCCTTTTCGCCCAGGGTATGCTCCCGAAACCGAAGTGTTTTCTCCAGAAATTCCCGGTATGGCGCCAAGCAGGAAGCAGACAGCATTTTCCCCATGCGATCAGGGTTTACTGCCATCAGTTCCGGAATGATGTAACTGGACAATGCGGCAAATTCACTCTGCGCGGCGATGGCCCGCTGCAGCATGTTCTGGCCGGCGTCATCTCCCTGGTCCTCACTGTATCTCAAGTGCGCGTAGGTCCCCAGCCGGTCCAATTGCCGGTAAAGGGCAAAAAACTGATCCAGGCACGCCGCAATGGCGAGTGCGCTCCGGCTCAGTTTCCCCTTCCATTGTTGGATTGTCGACAACTGTTGCGCAAGCCCGGTAAACGCATCATTCCAGGCTTCATCAGACGGATAGAGAGGAGTTAAATCCCACTTATGAACTTCGGGAATCTCCGCGCGCAAAGGCAGGCCGATGGTTTCAGTTGTCATAAACTACCGTTTCCCGCTGATGCTGCTGACAGTTCATTACCCAATAAAGCCGCCGGCACTATATATCCGTAACTCCGCGGAGGCGCCTCAAATTTGAGGTCCTTCAGCGGAACGGCACGGCCTTCATACCGATCGTCTTCGGGATGATTCTCTTCAAAAATACACGCCACCCACGCCGTTTCATCAGGATTGCTGTCGTTAGAAGTGCGGTGTGCGCTCAAATCCTCGCTAAAATGCCTCATGTCCTGCACCTCAACAATGTACGGTCTGGAAACCGGATTCACCCAAAACACAACCCGCTTTCCCACACCCACCGCCCTGACGGTCCCGCCAGGTTCCACTCTGCAGGGGAAAATGCTGTCTCCGCGCTCCGTCAGTCGCATCAGAGCAGACCACGCGTAATATACCGGTTTCGGCCGCCAGTTTTCATCTTTAAACCGCCACAGCCCGTATCCCATGAAAACTCGGGGATACCATACATCGTGCAGGCACCAGATGCTGAATCCCCGCGCGCCCCGATTCATACCGTCAATCGCAAACTCCATGGTCCACAGCGCGTAATCATAGGTCTCCATAATCGGATTCAGGTTTACGGTAGACCGATGATCCTGGAAACCGAACTCGGCCACGATAAATGGAAGCGGGTTGGGTTTCTTTTCCAGGGCCTGCAGACGGCGGTTCAGCAGATGCCGCATGATACGGTTGGCCCCTGAATACTGCACGTAAAAATGCGATGACATCACATCGCATGTCGCGTAATAGGAGTCATCGGTCACGCAACGGTTAAACCAGGCAGTACCCATGGCGTCGTCACTGCCAACGATTTCCACGGAGAGGTTCCGCTGTCGGATCTGTTCGGCAACCAGCCGGTGCAGTTCCCGGTAGCGGTTAAAGTCATATCCGGTCCGGACAAAATATCCATTGGGTTCATTGGTCAGAGTCCAGTAACGCACACAGGTGATACCGCGTTCCCGGATCAGGTATTCGAGCAGCGTCCCCAAAGCAGCGGCGCAGGACTCCGGTTCCCCGTAAGGATCCTTAAGTCCCCACTCCACTCCGGTTACAATAACAGGACATCCCGTCCGCTGATACACCTCCAGCGACCGGTAATGGCTGCGCATGTTGTCGGTCTCGAAATCAAAGGTTTTCCAATCCCCCGACGGATTCCAGTCTTTGTACCAGAAAAACATCCGCACAAGGTCCGGCCGCATCCAGCCGATACGGGACTCCCGGATATGCCAATCGGCCTCCCCCACGCCTTTTTCGCGGTTATCCTGATTATAGGTCCATCCGTCATCCTCAAAACCGATTCCGAGCAGGGTTCCGCCGGCAGCCTCCTTCTGGATATGAACAACAGCAGTATCCACATCGAGGTTAGGACCTTCCGGCGGCAATATTTCAAGGCGGGGGTCGGTAAAGCGCCCCTCACCGATTCCGTTGAATACCAGGCAGAGCAACCCTTCCGCCGCATTTGCCGGGACAGCTGCCAGCGCTTCAACGTGTTGCCAGGCACTTTCATTGGAGACCATATCAGACTGCTGCAGCGCAATCCGTTTCCCCTCGCTGTCCAGAAATTCCACGGTAATGTAAGCGCCGGCGCCATCGCGGGTAACCGGACTGGACACCCCTGCCTCAAATGATATCAATGCCCCAGGAACCAATTCTCTCACCTTATGGATGTAACGCGGCCATGCAGGGGCAACCGTCTCAGGCACTGTAATGGAAAGGTATGGAACGCCCTCTGATTCCCCCTTTCCCGCCGACACGCCATCCGCAGGGGAAAACTGCCAGTCCCAGGAATTCTCTGAAATGTTCTCTGCCGCGGCGGATTGGAGTATGCCGTATAGAGCAACAAGCAGGCTTCCCCAAATCCCCACGGGCAACAATTTTTGCATCATATAGACAGCCTCTGAATATCGACATCCGACCACCGCGCGTTAACAGGAAGGCCGGGCAATTCGTTTTCTCTGCATGCCGATTGGTCCCAAAAATAATAAAACGTTAGAATAACGAATCCGTCTGTGTGGAATCCAAATACGAAATTCATACCGCAACGTTCAATAAGGGTTTGGGATATGCTCAGGCATCAAACGCGTTTATACCGAATGGTTAAAAAATCCGGATGGTGGTGCTTATCCGCTCTTGTATGGCTTTCGTCCGCAGGATGGGCGGAAACCTACGAAGCGGTCTGGTCATCCCCTCCCCAAATTCCGCATTCTGAGGCGTTATCTGTTGCGGCTGATCTGCCGGAATCATGGGATGTGTCCAGTCCCGTGGAAATCCGGTGGACGGTTACCGCGTCTCATTCGTATCTGAATACAGCGGCTTTGCTGGAGATCCGCGATTCCGCGGGACAATCCCTGTACAGTCAGGAAATTCGCGGCAACCTGGCAGCCGGCCAAAATGTCTTTTCCATGCAGTGGGATGCTGCCGGGGTGGCGCCTGGAACTTACAGTGCGGTGTTAACTCTGGATTATGCCGCGGACGCGCCGGTTTATCGGGCCGTGATTCCCATGGAGCGGGTAAGCGCCGATATCATGCGAAAGACGGTTCAGGAAACGGCTGATCAGGCAGACAGGCTTCAGCGGCAGCTGGAGAACAGCCCTCGTGACAACATCACCGCCGCCGCAGGTATTCGCCTCGCGGTTATGAAACGGGCGAGGACACAATTCGAAGAAGCCATTGCCGCAGCCCAGTGGCGAAGAGCCTATGAGCTGGCCAGGTATTTAACTCACACAATGCGTTCCATTTCCGCGCAGCTCTCCCTGAGTGATGGGCAACTACTCATGACACCGGCTTCGAGCGAGGGTGATGCTCACGGCGGCTGGGTAGGGTTGGCTCTGGATACCGGTTCTCCGGATGCGGCCCTGAACACCATGGCCCTGGCCCGGACGCTGGGAATTAAATATTGTCTTCTGGCTGTCGACGATTTTCCGGAAGCGGGAGCGGATCCGTTCGCACCCGACAGGATATCCTCGTGGTTAAGCCCTATTCTGGAGCGGGCCGGTACCCTGGGCATGTCGCTCATTATTCAGTTCGACCAGAACCGCGTCGCCGCATGGATCAGCCAGCAGGTCCCAGAGGCCCTGACGGACGGATTCGCCAACCTGGCGGTAGACGGTCTTGCCGAAGCGTTGAAATCCCGCATGCGCGCGGTTGCGCAATGCGTTCAGCCTTATCAGAACTGTATCGCGGCCGTTTCAATCGCGGTATCTCCCGAAATGAAGTTCGAAGGCGAAGCGGTCCGCCAGGCATTTATAGATGATGTGAAGCTGAGATATGGAGATAGACAGTCGCTGAACCAGGCATGGCGTTCCCATTTGGCGTCTTTTGATGAAATTACCCTTTGGGGCGAATATCCCGAGCATGATTACCATCACAAACGGGCGTTTCAGTACGACTGGCAGCGGTTTCATCAGCAGATGATTGCCGAACGTTTACGGAATATTGTCGCCACGGCGCGCGACGCTTTCCCGAATATCCCGATTACCGTGACCCAGAATGACGAAGTGCTGGATTCGGAACCTATCACCCGCCCCTGCCGGCCAGACCTGGGCCATATAGTCGACTGGCTTTCCTATAAGTCCAGCCTCAATGAAGCGTCACCGCCTTACGCGTTGGACTATCCCCGCTGCGAAGCCATTCCCGCGGCAATTCGCGCGACAGCACCCGGAAAACCCGCAGTCAATCTGGCATGCGAGATACATGTATGCGGCATTCCCGTGGAAAATCGGGCGTCCTTCGTTCACGCCCTGATGGTTGATGCCCTGCTTGGGGATGTTGAAGGTGTGGTAATTCCAGTTGTATCCCAAACTCCGGAAATTCTGGAAGGAGTTGCCCTGGCCGCCATGGATCTCCAAAATAACCCCTCCGTCTTCGAAGCCTTCCGGAACGCCCCGCTGGAAGTCGCGGTGCTGTTCAGTGAGTCCGCAAAAATTTTCGATAAAGGAGAACCCCATCTGCGTTCCGCCCGGTATGCTTTTGAAGGGGCCGTTTTTATGGGAGCCCGAACCGGGTTCATCAATGAGCACTGCATTGTGGCGTCGGGGCTTCCCGCCTTTTCCGCTTTGATCATGCCTGAAACTCCCGCTCTCCAGACTGCTGCCTTTGAAGCGCTATCCACTTACCTGGATGCCGGGGGACCCGTGGCGCGGCCGGGCACGCCCATTCCCTATGACGAGCGGGGACACTCCAGAGCGGATGTACTTATGAATACCGGGAACACCGTGTATGTCCGGGGGTTGAACCTGCCCACCGAGTATCTCCATGCTCTGGACGCACTTCAGAGTCGGGGCGCCATTCCACGCTTCCCCCGTCCCGTTAATTCCTTTGGGTATCCCCTGGAAGGCGTGAAATCCAGGTTTATCCAACAGAATGAAATCGGCTGGCTGTTTGTTTTAAACATGCGACCGGAGCCGGTTCTCTGTAACCTGGAAGGCGGTCAACAGTCCGGCACGGATGTTCTGTCCGGCCGGAACGTTACGTTTCCGCGGATTCTGGAGCCGGTTTATCCCATGCTGATCCGCCTGGAAAATAAGGATGACAATCCTGACCGTTGAGGATTTTCCCGTGGACACCCAATGGGATATTTCATTTGAGCAAGTTCCCGCCCCCCGGCGGAAGACTTATCCGGTAAAAATAGGCCATGTTACCATTGGCGGAAGCCATCCGGTAGTTGTCCAGTCGATGACCAACACGGATACGGAAGACGCAGAGGCAACATCGCGGCAGATAGCTGACCTGGTCCGGGCTGGCTCTGAAATAGTACGCATAACCGTTAATACGCCCCGGGCGGCCCAGGCGGTGCCGGAAATCCGGAAACGCCTGGAAGACATGGGAGTGTTTGTTCCCCTGGTTGGCGATTTCCACTATAACGGCCACCGTCTGCTGGAAAAGTATCCGGATTGCGCGCGAACGCTGGATAAATACCGGATTAATCCCGGCAATGTGGGCCGGGGAGACGCCCGAAGTGAACAATTTGCCCGAATCTGCGCGGTTGCCAGAGACTTGGGCAAACCCGTCCGGATCGGGGTAAATGCAGGCTCCCTGGATGAGGACCTGGTTGAGGAACAGATGACCCGGAACAGCCAGCTCAACCTGGGAAAAACTTCCGAGGAAGTGCTGAATACCTGCATGATTATTTCCGCCCTTCGGTCCACCGAACAGGCGCTGGCTGCGGGATTGACGGAAAACCAGATCGTGCTCTCCTGTAAAACCAGTTCGCCGGTTCACCTGATAGCGATCTACAGGGAGCTTGCCCGGCTGAGCCGGCAACCGCTGCATTTAGGGCTGACCGAAGCAGGCATGGCAGTCAAGGGACTGGTTTGGTCGGCTGTGGCAATGGGTGTCCTCCTGGCGGAAGGAATTGGTGACACAATCCGGGTATCGTTAACGCCGGAACTCAATGGAGACCGCTGCCAGGAAGTGTATGCAGCCCAGGAAATGCTGCAGGCATTGGGCATTCGCAGGTTCTTTCCATCCATTACTTCATGTCCGGGTTGCGGCAGAACAACCAGCACTGCATTTCAGGAACTGGCCCAGACCACCCGGGAATATATCCGGCAGCGGTTGCCGGAATGGAAATCCCGCTGGCCCGGGGCTGTTTCGATGACGGTGGCCGTGATGGGCTGCGTGGTAAACGGTCCGGGCGAATCCAGGGCTGCCGATATCGGCATCAGCCTGCCCGGCAATGGCGAACACCCTGTCTGCCCTGTTTACATACAAGGACAAAAAGCATTCACGCTGAGCGGAGATATAAGCACGATTACTCGCGGCTTCCTCGATGCCCTGGAAAATTACGTGGCGACCAAAAGCCATGAACATTCCGGATGAGCTCAGTCCGCGTTGGGTACCCCGGGAATGGGAGTGCTGTCAGCGCCGTCCGGAATTCCGTCTCCGTCACTGTCTTTCCTGAGAGGATCCGTTTCGCCGGCGTCCGTAATTCCGTTCCGGTTTCGGTCTTCCAGGCCGTCCGGTACCCCATCCCCATCCGTATCCGCGCTGGTCCAGTCCGATTCCGCCGGATCACGCAGACCGTTCCCGTTTAGGTCTTCCTGATCGTCGGTCAGCCCGTCTCCGTCGGCATCCAGGGCTTCCTGTCCGGACGTATAAAGCCACCGCAGGATGGCCAGACCGCAACCGACAGCCTGTGGGTCTCCTGCGATAACAGATCGATAATAATCGACCGAAGTAATGAGGGCAACCCGACCGTAACCCATTTTCATCAGCAGCAGATCCCAGAAAAATTCTCCCGTTTCATTGGTTCTCCCGTGCCCCAGCCATCGGTTTTGGTCACCTGCCGTGGGATTCAGGGGACGGATATACCATTGGGAACCCCATTCCCCCCTCCAAAGTTGGACTGGCCGGAGGCTGCCTGTACTGTTTCGCTGTGTTGAAACTGGGATATTCATTGCATCCAGGCCAAGCCGCTGCAGCCGGTTCCCCAGCAGATCCAGCTCCTCCTCTGAATAATTCCTGCAGGCCACAAGGAACAACCCCTTCCCTTTCCCTATCCACTCAAACAGGTATGGCACAGGCAGCAGCCCGCCAGCCCAGGCATCAAAATCAGCCACAATAAGCTTTGCCGCGTCCAGATTTTCTTGGTCCACCGCGCCGGTATGTATTCGGCAATCGGTATGAAACGGTAATGTTTCCAGCACACGGACGAACGGTTGAATAAATTGGGATGCGTCTTTTATTTCAGGAGACGCCACCCATAATGCTTGCCGGTTTCGATCTTTCGATTGAATCACATCTATCCGCACCCTTTGAGACACCGCGTGTGGTTCCATTTCGGAGTCATCACTGAAATGGGCGCTCAGCAATATTCGGCCCCCGGAAGAAAATCCAGGGCCTATCCCCACATACACCTGCGCCCGCCCCTGACCTGTTTTGGGATGAAAAAGCAGTTCCGGATTATCGCACGACAGGGTCCATGTGATATTACTGTCACATTCTATGCGCAGCACCTGTAATTCCTGACCGATGACGGATTCCCTGAACGCTAAATAATCCGGGAAAACGCCGATGTTTCGCTCCCGTTCGCGTGGCAACGGCAAATCCCCTTTCTTTCCGGGATGGCTGGCGGGATAAAATGGAAAAATTGCTGTAACCTGGCCGTCCTGAAAGGAACAGATTTGCTTGATTTCTCCGGATGACGGATTAACGGACAGCAACCGGTTACCGACACCCACCAGCAGCAGGTTTCCCCATGGCATTACGCACCGCGCTGATCCCGGCAGTTCATGTCTGAAGGCAATATTTCCGCGTGCTGCCCGGATTCTTCCCTCAAGATACCGATCTCTGCTCAGGACAAGGGTGTTTCCATTGTCTGTAACAGTCGCGGAGCTGTATTCCGAATCAGAACGCTGTATCCGTTCCAGTTCCTGTTTGAGGTACGGTTTGCCGGATTCATCCAAATGCCAGGTTATACCGTTCAGGTAATAGTCACCCGTCCCGGTCCGCACCGAAATCAGCCAGAAAAAGTGCTCCGGCGACACCTGAACCCATCGTCTGTTTCCCCGCAAAACCAGCATATCCGACACAAGCGAATTCAATGGATTAATACACCACAGAAGGCTCACACTGTCCGCAGAGGTCCCATCTGCTTTTCGTCCCTGCCAGCATACCAGCAGGTTTCCGTCAGGCAGTGGAACAATGGTTTGGTTATTTTTCGCGTCCGGTTCATACCCATCCCCCATGGATATTGGGATCAGGAGCGGACGCGCCGCACCGGCCCGATAAACACGGACTTCCAGGGATCTTTCATCGCGAACCGTGAGCACAGCGACGGTGGAAACTCCATCCGCGCCCATGAAGCTTGCCGCATCCATCGGTTGGCAGTCCAGTTCCCAGCGGCTTGCCGGCGCGACGGTTGCCAGATTTATCGCATCTGGAACCACCTGGATCGTGTCAAAAAGCTCTACACGCCAGGGGGGCTCGTTATCCAAGGCCGAACCGGCCTTTCCGACCTCGTAAACAGCGGGATAATATTTTCCTGCAGCTGATAATCCCATGAGCGGCACCAGCTTGCCGCTTTCCCTCAGTAATTCAAGCGAACGCGTATCCAGCCATCCGCGCTCGGCATCGTACCATACCGCGGACAACACCGGTTCCGGAAAATCCGGTTCAGGAAATAATTTATACTCGTCCGGACCCGTGCATAGCAGCCAGCAGTTTTCTACTGGTTCGCCATTTTCCGCGTCAGCGCCGCTTAGGTAAAAACTGGAGAGCAGTGCCCGCCCGGGAAGTGGATGCGCCCCCTCCTCTACTTTTCCGGTGAGAAGGTCGACCACACTGACAGAGGTTCTGGTGGCTGCCCCCTGGACAGTCCGCGCGGAAGTCACCACCAATGCCTTATTCGCTTGCTGTGATGACAGTTGGTCATCAGAAGCTGACGCGGACAATATGAAAATTGAAGAGAAGAAAAACAGCGCGGCGGCAGGAAATGTCCCCCTTCGAACCAGATGCACATTATCTGTTCCGAGGCAGCACATATTGTATGATTGCGGAAAGAAAAAACGAAACATATAATTTTGTCACGATATCTGAATAATATGATGTTTTGTTCAAATGGATGCGGCCAATTTCCTTTATCATACCCCGTACGGTCCCATTTATGGGCTGATCGGAACCATGGGACTCCAAAGGCTGGTTCTGCCGGACCCCGATTCCCCAATACGTCCGTACCTGTTGCATTCCCGTCCCAACCATCTGCTCGGACGCCGTTTGCATGCTCTGCTGGAACAGTATTTTGCCGGGGTGGTAACGGATTTTGATGAAATCCCCCTCGAAACATGCGGCACCGCGTTTCAGGAATCGGTATGGCAGGCCGTTCGCGCTGTTCCATACGGGATAACTGTATCCTATCGGGATCTTGCCCAATCTGTATCCGGTGCCAACGCGGCACGCGCGGTCGGGCAGGCGCTGAAACGCAATCCAGTCCCCATTGTAGTACCCTGCCACCGGGTCATATCAGCTTCCGGAGGGATGGGCGGTTTTAGCGCCCCTATCTTCTGGAAAAAATTACTGCTGGACCTGGAACAGGGCGCCCGAAATCTGAAAACCGGCCAGAATCAGGAATCCTGAGAACCCAATTCGGGCTCAGGCAGTCGTTTTAACATCTGATCCAGTTCTGCAGAGATATTCGGTTTCAGCAACCGGCTGCTGTCCCGATGAGTGCAGTAATAATCCAGCACTTCGGAAAAATAGACAACACTTTCCGGTGGGGCAAGACTTTCCGAGATTCCTGCACCACCCCAAAATATGATCCGCGGCAGCCATAATACGCATCTAAAGTTCATTTTTTGCGGAGGTTCCACTTTCGTTGACCAGTAAAATTGAGGATATGAATACCTCATAGCCGGAACGGTCTACGGGAACAATACTGACTGTCGCCGGACGACCTGTCCATTTGGGATTGTCGCCCCCAAGATCTACGGAATACTCCCGCTCTATGCCGTCAGCCTGAACAGAAAAAGTCTTATCCGCCAACACTTCTTTTTCCATGCTTTCAATACGAATGTGTCCAGTAATTACATCATCGGATTTCCCATTACCCACAGGCGAAACCGACATCCGGACCGTTCCATGTGAATAACAGGAGGCATTGATCCCATATACCTTACGGGACAGGACCGGTGGCGCGCCGCTGATGGTCAAACGCCAACCGGCAGGCTCCTTAGCCACCGATGTGCCATTGCCGGTAATGTTCCAGGCTGCGTCAGGAGTGAATGGCCACACGGGACGCCGCAAGTCAGCCAGGGAAAATTCGTATGGGCCTCTCCCAATATCCGATGGATATATCTCTTCCGGCATGTCCGTTTCCATACCGGTCAATCCGCGACGTAGCGCTTTTAACTGAGACATACCGTATTCCGCGTTGGGCTCAATATAGCTTCCTTCTCCCCATTCATTCACGGGACCTACCACTACGAATGGCAATTTTTCCCGCAGCGCGAAGTCCCGGGCACTCTCAGCCAGTTGCCCAAAATCTGCCGGAGCGCGGCCTGTAATTACCATGGATGTGTTCCCATGCCAGGGCCTTGCATCCCATCCTGTATCCAGTACGGGATAATAGGTCAGGCCTGCTTTTCTGGCGTGGGACAGGCGCTCCTCCCAGGCTTTCGGAGCGCTTTCGGCAATCTCCCGGTAGGACACTTCCTGTCGGGACCAGGCCTTTACAGCCGCATGTTCCCATTCATGGTACGTGGTCCAGCCGATAAATCCCGCCTGCTGCAGGGTGGATAACTCTGATGAGGTATACCCGTATCCCATGGCGACAAAAGAAATACCGGCGTAACCGGCTTCCTGGGCAATCTGTTGCGAATCTGCCAGCGCCGCGGCCATCTCTTCGGGCGATCCCAGGTCGCGAAGCAGGCCGCGAGGATCCCACAGGAAGATGGCCGGTTTTTCATCAATCCGAAAATAGGCCGGCAGATTGAAATAGTGCTCCACCCACTCACGGGTCACCTGCCGCCAGTCCTCCCGGGAATGCGTCCCCGGGGGATTGTGGTTGGCCCACATAACAGCGACTTTCAGCATATCCCGGTAGCGGGCTTTCCGATAGGCTTCGAACCAGTGGGTAAGAAACTGTCTGCCCTGCACCCAGTACCAGTCCACCAGGTAACAGGTTATCCCGTGTTCCACGGACCACTTGATCTGCCAGTCCACGCACTCCGGATTGCTTTCATCATAAAAACCCAGCGCCGGCCGCCGTTCCGGCGCGTGTTCCAGGATGCACTGCCATTCTTCAGCGCTTTTCCATCCGGGAAAATAGTAGGCGCACACGTCAAACGGAAGAGACGGCGCCACTGGTGCGGGCACATAATCCAGATTCGATTCGGCAACTGGCGGCATCGCGTCACAGAAAATTTTCGTAATGCCTCCATATTCCGCTCCGGTTACGGTCAGCTGAATCCGCCCCGGATGCTCAGCGGTAATATCCCAGAATAGGTCCTGATGTTCTCCCCATTGTAAATGGACCCCGGGAGCTTCCTGTCGGGGACGGACAGAAAGAGGCCGGCCTGTTTCATCAACGGCAGAGACTGTTAGCATGGCCGGATCTACAGTACCGCCTCCCTGGTTGGCAAGTCGGGTTAAGATGATACAGGGACGGCCGGCCCGCCAGACCGGGTCCATCTTGCAAAAACGGGTAATGACCGGCCACGGAGCACTGATATCCTGCTCTGCCAAATGAAGCGCTTTAAAAGACCCGCTTTGCGGCGGTTTTACGCCCAGTGCTTCTATTTTTCCCGTCCATGCGGGAAACCGGTCCAGCCGAATCCACTGGGGCTCTCGCCGCGGCCAGAGCCAGCAGATTACCTCATGCGCTCTGGATTCGCCGGAGACTACCCAGTATAAATGCCAGGGCCGCGCGATCTGTTCCGTGTCGGCATAATCAGTCTGGATCAGCAGTCCTGAACGGGTGGAAAGGTCTACATCCAGCGGCCCACACCATACCGTGCGTTCGTTGGGAAGCAGAAACCAGGGAGAACCTGAACCAGTGCTGCTCGAAGGATCCTTTACATCAATGGGTAAAACAGTTTCGGGGACCGGTGGAATTGAGGTATGTTTAGGCAAATCCTTGAACGGATAAACTATCCGAATTTCCCGAATGACGAATTCCGCGTCTCCAAAAGGATCGAAACGCAGGCGGTGAATTACACTGCCGCGGGTCCATCCCGGGAGAAGAAAGGCCTCAGTGTCCGCGCCATGCCCGTTAACCGCGAACCTTCGGGACCGATCCTCGCTGAATCCCATCATGGGACCGTCTTCATGAGACCAAAACACCTGGCACTCTCCATCCCGGGAAGCGCGGATATTCAAATACAACAGGGCAAAATCTTCTATTTCCACATCAATCGGCTGGCTGGTCAGCTGAGGGTCCCGCCCCGTCGTCACCAGGCGCCATCCCTCCCGGGTTACCTCCTGTGAGGACACATCCGCGTTCGTTAACCATCCGGATACCGTGGCTGGATCCGTAAAATCCCAGCGCGTCGGCCCATCGGCGCTGAATACCAGCAGACAGCCAGCTAACAATCCCGTAAGCATTGGCTTTTCCTTTCGTTTATTTCATGCGGCAAATATGATGCATTATACTTGCGGAACTTTTGGAACCTCGGTTTATCTCCCCGATGAATCAAAGAACGCTTCAATACCAGGAATCAACCATGTCAAACAAAATCGTTGGATTTGCGGAAATATCTGGACTGATCCGCAACATTAGTGAAGAATTTGCCGTAGTGGCCAATCCCCCTTACATTTATCCGCCCGTTGATATTTACCCCCTCGCGCCCAAGAAGAAATTGTTATCGTCCGGCATAAAAGCCGTGGTTATGGACATGGACGGCACGACAACTACAACCGAGCCCCTGTGCGTGCATGCCCTTGAAACCATGGTCAGACGCTGTTCCGGCCGCGAAACAGATCCGAACTGGACCGGTCTGGACCCGGAAACAGATTATCCCCACATCATTGGAAACAGCACCACAAAACATGTGGAGTTTTTAGTGCTGAAATACCGGCTGGGATTTGTTCCCCGCGCAGTCTTTAATGCTTACATCCGCGGCACAATATGGACACTCATCCACGGGAAAGATCCCCAGCGCAGGCGGGATGCCCAAACAACCCTGTTGGCCTGCGGACTGGACAGCGCCATAAAACCTTTGCTGGCCCACGACAGATCAGACGCCGCGGAATTAACTTCAGAATCATTGGAAAACCTCTATGGTGAGCATGCGACTGCCTGGCAAAAAACACTCGAAGATTCCAGCCTGCTGACGCGCATAGGCGTTGAGATTTATTACCACAGATACCACGAGGTTCTGGAATCCATTGGGCAGGGAAATAACGCTGCCAGCGGCTCAATCCCGGGAACCACAGAAAAACTGGTAAAACCGATGCCCGGAATCGGCATTTTTCTCGCCCTGGTCAAGGGCATTCTCGGGGAACATGCCGGTGCCTGCGCTGGCCTGTTGCGGCCAAACCCCACGCCGAATGATCGGGCTATCCTGTCAGAACTTGGAGTTCTCTTTCAAGAACAACCGATCCGGACGGGACTGGTTACCTCTTCCATCCTGTATGAAGCGGATTTAGTGCTGTCGGAAATCTTTCGCCAGCTGATGGAAGAAACTGAACTCTGGCCGGTACCGGCTGATGTAAAGCGCGCCGCAAGAAGCGCTTTCCAGTCGCACCACGCCTTCTATGACACTGTCGTTACCGCAACCGATTCTCATGAAATTAGGCTGAAACCCCACAGGGACCTGTATTCGATCGCGCTCTCCCAATTGGGATTGGGACCGGCTGATTTCGACAAGGTGATCGGTTTTGAAGACAGCGAATCCGGCACCATCGCCATGCGCGCGGCCGGCATCGGCGCGGCCTGCGCGGTGCCTTTTCACATGACGGAAGGACACACGTTTGACGCTGCCGCCTGGGTTTGTCCAGGCGGACTTCCGGAGGTGCTGCTTGACCACCGGCTGTTTATTGCTTCAGAATAGCGAAGGGAGAACGCCAGATGGACAAAGCGGAAGTTGCCCGCGCTTTAGGGAAGTGGACCGTTTCACGGATCACGGAACTGTGTCAGCAGTTTCCGCAGCGGCCACCCGGCAGCGAAGCGGAAAGGGCTGTTCAGTCTGCTTTGGCTGATGACCTTGCGGACAGGGGGCTTAATCCTAAAATAGAATTTTTTCAGGTAGCCCAGAAAGCGTTCATGGCCGCTCCTCCCCTGACCGCCGGATGCTTCGCTGCGGCCGCGGTTCTGTCTTTCTTTACGTCCTGCGGAGCGCTGCTGGTCGCCTTAACGGGCGTGGCACTTATAGTCCTTGAGGTCGGCCTGTACCGTCACGTACTTTCCCCGTTTTTCCAAAAATACACCTCAGCAAATCTGTACGCCGCCATACCATGTTCGGGGTCGCCGAAATGCCGGGTTATTTTTGGAGGTCACGCGGACGCGGCTTATGAGTGGCGGTACCACTATCTGTTCCCAAAACATTTCAAAAAAATTACCGGCCTGCTGCTGTTGACCGCTTTATGGGTCTTATTCTTCAATGCTGTGCGTTGCCTGGGGTTCCACCTCCACGCGTTGCAGTGGACTATGATTCCTGCCCTGCTGATCGCAGGAGCCGGGACCGCATTTACCAATTTCCGAATCAGCGCACCCGGCGCGGTGGATAACCTGAGCGGGGCTGTGCTGGGCATAGCCCTCGCCCGGCACTTTACTGAACAGCCGCTCCACGAAACTGAACTGGTTGTGCTGGTAACCGGTTCGAAAGAGGCCGGTTTATGCGGCGCCGCGGAATTCGTGCGGCGACATAAACCGGAGTGGAACGATGTGCCGACTGTGTATATCGCGCTGGAAAGTTTCCGGGACCTGCCCTGGATGGCGGTCTATCACCGGGACATGAACGGCATCATCCAGAACGATCCTATGCTCTGCGCGCTGCTTAAACAGGCCGGTGAACGCGCAGGCATGTCTCTGCCCCTGGCCACTGTAACAACCGGATCATCCGACGCGGCCGCATTCAGCCGGGCGGGTGTCAGGGCCGCTATGCTGGCCGCCATGGATCCTGCCCCGGCTCATTATTACCATACCCGACGGGATACCTGGACGGAACTGGATGAAGAGTGCCTGGTTCGCGCCGCGGAGATTATGCTGGAAACCCTTGATGAAATCGACCGCAACGGTATTCCAGACTGAAGAGTATTTTTTTAATTTTTGATCGTTTTTAATCGTTTTCGTCAAATTCGATATCCTCTCCTTTACCCAGTCCCTCTTTCACAGTGCGGGTTACCGACTCCAGTACCTTCAGCCTGGCATGCCGCTTATCATTGCCCTCCACGATGATCCACGGGGCCCGGGCGGTGCTGGTCTGCTCGATCATGTCCGTAACCGCCTGGTAATAGGCCTCCCATTTCTCCCGGTTACGCCAATCCTCTTCAGTTATTTTCCATTGTTTTTCGGGAGTCTGCTGACGGCTTTTAAACCGGGCCAGTTGCTCTTCCTTGGAAATATGGAGCCAGAACTTCAGCACAATCATCCCGTGGTCCACCAACTCGGATTCAAATTCATTGATCTCCCGATACGCCCGCAGCCACTCATCCGCGCGGGCAAAACCTTCTATCCGCTCCACCAGCACCCGACCGTACCACGTCCGGTCAAAAATGGTCCAGTGCCCGCCTTTAGGCAGAGCCCTCCAGAAACGCCAGAGGTGGTGATGCACTTTCTCCGCGCCCTCCGGCGCCCCGATCGGGATCACTTCATATCCCCTCGGATCCAGTTCCCGGGTCAGCCGGCGAATTGCCCCTCCTTTTCCGGCGGCATCCCATCCCTCAAACGCAATCACCACCGCCTTTCTCCGCCGGTAACACAGGTGCTGTAAACGCCGGGCTTCAGCCTGCAGTTTTTTCATGCGTTTCTCGTAAACTTCCGGATCTGCCTGTAAAGACAAATCCACCCGATCCAGCGGACTGGAACGCACCGGTACGGTTACAGGTTGAATTTGTGGCGCCGCGCCGCGGGACAGCGCGCTCTCGAACGCAGCCACCAGGGTTTCGGCAATGCGGACGTTCCGGAATCGTTCATCTGTCGCCGGAACCAGCGTCCAGGGCGCGTACGCTGTCGAAGTTTCCCGGAACATGTCTTCCGCCAGGGCCAGATACCGGTCGTACAGGCGATGGCGTTTACGTTCCAGCGGGCCGATCTTCCAGGAAAATGCGGGATCAGATAGAAGCGCCTCAAAACGTTTCTTTTGCGTCTTTTTGCTGATGTGCAGAAAAAATTTGACAATCACCGCGCCGTCATCAGCCAGTTGGCGCTCAAATACCCGTATCCGCTCATAGGCCACCTCAAGGTTCCTCTCCCCTTCCTCCACGGGTTCATTCCAGACCTGACGGTACCAGCTGTGGTTGAACACCGCGATCTGTCCCCGGGCCGGCGTCAGATTCCAAAACCGCCACATCGGCGGATAAAGCCGTTCAGTCTCATCTGCCGGCCGAACATTATGTACTTTGAATCCCCGGGGGTCAAGCGGTTGCACCAGCCGTGAAATGCTGGACCCTTTTCCTGCCGCATCCCAACCCTCGAATACTACCAGCACCGGTATTCTGGCTTCCCGCAGCCGCCGCTGACAGTCTGCCAGGCTGACATCCAGTTTCTCCATCAGCTCCCTGTAGGCGTTTTTAGTCAATTTTGCGTTCAGGTCAATCGTTTCAAGCATTTTGTTATCCTTTCCCGCATTATTTTGCGAAAATACAGAGAAAATCGGAATATGCCGGATTTTCGATATATATAGTTTAAACCCTTTTCTGAAAAATGTCCACTGTTTTTAGTATAATTTGAGCATACAACCTGCCGTCCGGGAAAGGAAATAATTATGCGTGTGGGAATCATCGGCCTGGCCCGTTCCGGGAAAACTACCATTTTCAACAGCCTCACGGGATCTCACGCCGAGGTAGGAACCTTTGGATCCCGCGAAGCAAACATTGCTGTAATCAAGGTTCCCGATCCGCGGATTGACCGGCTTGCGGAAATTTATAAGCCTAAAAAGAAAACTTACGCCGAGATTGAATTTGTCGATATTGCGCCCGCGGAAGGGCAGGATCCCCACAAAACCCTGGATCCAACCGCGTTAAACCTGCTGAAGAATGTGGAAGCTCTCGTGCACGTGGTCCGCGCTTTCCACAGTGAAACCTCTCCCCACCCGCTGGATACGGTGGATCCAGTCCGCGACGTCCGCCTGCTTGAGGAGGAGCTTCAAATCACGGATCTGATCATTGTGGAAAAGCGGCTGGAACGGCTGGAAAAAGAACACCGGCACGATAAAGAGTATGAACTCATGAAACGGTGCAGGGAACATCTGGAATCCGGAAAATCGCTGCGCTCGATGCCGCTGGATCCGCAGGAGGAAATGGCATTGCGCGGATTTACTTTCCTGTCCCAGAAACCCCTGATGTTGGCCGGCAATTATGATGAAAACCGGATAGGCTCCGAGGATCCCGCAGGACTCAATTCCATCGCCAATGAACTGGGACTCCCCCATATCGACCTGTGCGGCGCCATGGAAATGGAGGTGGTACAACTTCCCGAAGAGGAAAGGCAGGCTTTCCGGGACGAACTGGGGCTTGGCGAGGAATCCCGAAACCTGTTTATCCGGACAGCCTATGAACTCCTGGGGCTGATCAGCTTTCTTACCGCCGGCGAACCGGAAGTTCGCGCCTGGACCATCCGCAGAGGAACCCGGGCCGTGGATGCGGCCGGTGTTATTCACTCTGATATTCAGCGGGGATTTATCCGCGCGGAAACGGTGGCATACGCGGATTTCATAGAAGCCGGATCCATGGCCAAGGCCAAGGAAAAGGGAAAGGTTCGCCTGGAAGGCAAAGACTACATTGTCCAGGACGGCGATATTTTACTGTTCAGGTTTAATGTGTAATCTGAAAATAATCCGTAACAATCCGCCAATTTCAATGTACAATCTAGGAGGAGTAAGTGTTTTCTATCTGATGAAAGGCGATGGTATGCGAGCGTCCAATATCTGCCGCGGCACAGTGGCTTGGATGTCATGCCTTCTTATTCTGAGTGTTCTAGGCGGATGTCACCTGCTGAAACCCAAGCCTCCTGCGGACGATCCCTCGTCAGATAAACCGTCTTTCCTGAGCGCCGACATAGGAAACGGCCTGTATGCCCGGAATGGGCTGGAAACTGCGGCAGGCGGTGACGCCGAAACCCCTCAGGGGGATGACCAGCCTGCCCGGGAAGTTGTTGAGCCGGATATCATCCGCCGTGATGGTTCCCTGCTTTACATTCTGAACCAGTACCGTGGGCTGACCGTTGTAGATCTGCGTCAAAAAAAAGTTATAGGATCGGTTCCAACCATCGGATACCCGCGTGATCTGTACATCATTGACGGAATGGCTTATGTGCTTACCGGGTACGCCGCGGATACCCGGGTTGAAAATGGACAGGTCAGTGTGAGCATTGCCTCCCGGCTGTATGCCGTAGACATTTCTGATCCATCCACGCTTTCCATTAAAGGTGAACTGCCGCTTGAAGGTGACTTCATTGACAGCCGGCTGGTTGGTAATGTGCTCTATGCCATGTCAGCATCATATGAGTATATCTGGGATGCCGATCCGCCTTCAGATGGAGGTGTCATATCCAGCAGCGCGGAGAACACGAAAGGTATTGTAAAAGCCCAGACATCTTCTTCGTGGGTCACAAGCGTTAATGTTGCGGATCCCGCATCTATGCAGCCCGTAGAAACACTGTCTTTGGAGGGCTACGGATCGGTTATCCAGACCGGTGAAAATTATCTTTTTGTGGCTTCCCCGGACTGGTGGGCGCAGCGTACCGATATTACCCTGGTTGATATCAGCGATCCATACGGACATATCCAGCTGCGGGGAACCGCCGCCGTGGAGGGTATCGTGGCGGACCGGTTCAAAATGAACGCGTGGAACGGCGTTCTGCGGGTTGCCACCAACTATTGGAAAACCGATCCTTCCGGCCAGTCCTCTCTTGAAACCGAGATTACAACCATTTCTCTGGCAGATCCTGATAAACCGGCACAACTGGGGCGGGTAGTGCTGGAAAACGCGTCCGGAGAAACGCTTTACGCGACCCGGTTTGACGGTCCTCTGGGCTATCTGGTGACCTTCCTGCGGGTAGATCCCCTCTTCATTATTGACCTGTCAGATCCGACGGCACCGAAAGTGGCAGGAGAACTGAAAGTTCCCGGCTATTCAGTGCACATTGAACCCCGCGGTTCGCGTCTTATTGGTATCGGAATGGATGACACTACAGGTTCCTGGAAAGTGGCAGCCACGCTCTTTGATGTGAGTGACCCAACTCAACCCACCGAACTTTCCCGGGTAACCGTGGGCAGCGACTGGGGCTGGTCTCCCGCGTTTTCCGATGTGAAAGCGCTGACTGTGCTGGACGATATGATTTTGCTTCCGGTATCCGGATGGGCTGAATCGGGTCCTTACGACCGGGTACAGTTCATACAGTGGACGAACGATACGCTGAGTCCGCTCGGCTCAGTAGACGTTCAGGGCGCGGCACAACGGACGTTCCGCTCAGAAGATGAATACTATTGCGTTACCCCCGATGAAGTTGACGTGATCGCTCTGGATGGAGATCTCCCCGCCGTAACAACCGTTATCCCGCTGACGTCCGATATCCGAGACTGTGTACGGCTGAATAACGGTTACTGGGCGCGGATTACCGCGAAACAGAACGGCCAGACCGCGTACCTTGAAACTGCGGACGCGCCGGACGGTATACCCCTGTCTGAAATACAGTTGCCAGATTCCGATATCGTGGATGCCCTTGTTCAGGAAAACGACATTATCGTGGTGTCCCGGGGATGGGACGGCGCCACCGGCGCGGGTTATTATTCGGGGGTCAGGGTGTCAGTAAATGAGACAGGCATGCCTGACGTGCAATGGAAAGCGCGCTGGGATGTCGCGCCCTGGTGGGGATGGTGGGGATGGTATGACATCATGCCTGTAGTGCGAGGGGAAGCCACGACTTCCGTTGAAAACGCGGGGACTGTTTCCATTGAGGCTGGCACGGCTGATGCCGCAGTCTCCTCTGAAAAACGGGTTGCCCCGGGCTACGGCTGGTGGTGGCCGGGTATTCGCAATGATCAGCCGGTACTGCTGGCTTCCGGAAAACTGGTTTTACGCTGTTACGGGGACACGTGGACGGAAACTTTAGGTAAAGAAACCGCCTGGCAGGGCCTTGCCTTTGTTGATGCGGCATCCGGAAATCTGGAAGCGACAGTGGGCTTAGGATTTGCCGAAACCGGGAACATCCGCGTTGGTGCGGAAGGGCAACTCCTGATTTCCTATAAAGATTCCCAGATGGTTGATGACGCCGGCCGTCCCGTTTGCGCCTGGTATCTGGCTGTGCTGAATCCGGCAAACCGCCAGATTATCGACACAGCCAATGTACCGGGCAATGTGCTCACCGCGCTCGATGCGGATTCGTTCCTGCTGGAGGACTGGCAGTACGCGGAAGATGGATCTGTGTCCCGCCAGTTGAATTCCATTAACTGGAATCCCGGTGGCGGCAACCCGGTTCAACCGGTTGAAAATCTGCCGCTTGGACAGAACTGGGCGGATATTCAGGCTTTTCAGGGAACCGTTTGGCTTTCCGTGTACGATTCCGTGTGGCAACTGGAAAAACTCGCTTTCAACGGGGACGGACGTCTGCGCGACAGGCAATCGCTGGTTCCCGGTCCGGGCTGGGGTTCAATCCTGGCATGGAATGACATGCGAGTATGCTTCCAGACCGATGGAAATGTCCTTATTCAGGCGACCTTCGAGGACCAACAACTTCCGAAAATTGAGAGTGTCACGGCCATCATGGGCTGGCCGGTAAAGGGCAGAATCATAGATGATACGGCCGTAGTTTCTCTGGGTAAAGCAGGCATTGCCCTGCTTGTTCCTGGATCGGGGCTTAATTAGAAGCAACGGGTTTTTCAGCG
>JAKOTZ010000209.1 GCA_029776995.1 Candidatus Hydrogenedentota bacterium | reverse complement strand
CATCCAGTTAAGTTTGCCTTCCATGAGTGCGCCGGTAACCCGCTTGTAGAAGCTGTTGTGGTTTTTCTTGACCGCGGCGAAGTTGGCTTCGATGCGCTTGCGGGCCTCGCGGCAGAACAGGTCGCAAACGTCCTGGATCGTCTGGTCCTGAGGATTCTGGCTGAGGAGGCTCTCGCAGTAGGCCAGCGAAGCGGCCATGGCAAAAATATCCACGCCGATGTCCACGAAATTGCCGAGTATCAGCTGCTCGTACTCCAGCTTCGGACCATACTTGGCCATGGTGTGGAAAAGCCGCCGCGCGAGTTTCTTGCAGGTTTTGGCGGCATACGCCAGGTGCGCCCGGTTGGCTCCGTTCAGGTGTTTCACGTTGAAGCTGGTCGAAGGCGGCATCCACGTGCTGGGATACCACGTGGCGTAGAATTTAAACGCCTTCATGATCAGGGCCGCTTTGCTTTCCTTCTGGCCCGGCTTCGGCTGGAGCAGCGGCATGACCAGGCTGAAATGGGTATCCATGGCCTCGCGCGCCATGATCAGATGCATCACCTGGGACGACCCTTCGAAAATCCGGCCGATACGGCCGTCCCGCAACCCCATTTCCAGCGCCGAGGGCCGCTCGCCGCGGGCATAAAGGGACAGTGCGTTCTCATAGCCCCGGCCGCCCTTGACCTGAACATAATCATCCAGGCATTTCCAGGTAACTTCGGAACAGAAATATTTGGCTGCGGCAGCCTCAAGCCGGATATCAGCATTGCTCTTGTCCGCGAACGCGCAGGTCAGCGATACAATGCTCTGCATGGCGAACACGTGGGCGGCCATGTTGGCCACCATTTTGGCAATCGCCTGGTGTTTGCCGATGGGCACCCCCCACTGTACGCGGTTCGTAATCCACCACTGGCACTCATCGATCATGGTCTTTACACCGCCGATGCTCGCTGCCGGCAGACCCAGACGTCCCACGTTCAGCGTGGACAGCGCAATCTTGAGTCCCTGGCCCGGCTTGCCGATCATGTTTTCCACGGGAACCTTCACGTTGCGCAATACCAGCGCGCCGTTGGCAATGCCGCGGAGCCCCATGAACTGGCACCGGCGTACCCGGTGGAATCCATCTTCTTTGCCGTCGCCGCCGTCGTATACCTTATTGAGGCCGTCCTTGAGGTCCACGATGAACGCCGTAATCTGAGGGATCGGCTTGCCGCTCTTGGAGATCTTGTCCGGCGTGCGCGCCAGCACCACGATCAAGGTGGTTTTCGGATCCATCCCGTTCGTAGTCCAGAGTTTATCTCCGTTCAGGATGTAGTACTTACCGTCTTCGGACAGGTCCGCCCGGCATATCATCCGGGCAGGATCGGATCCCACATCCGGTTCAGTCAGCGCGAAGGCAGAAATTTCACCTGCTGCCAGCCGGGGGAAGAATTTTTTCTTCTGCTCTTCGGTGCCAAACTCTTTCAGGGGCTGGGGCACGCCGATGCTCTGATGGGCGGAGAGGTAGGTCACCGTGTTCATGCAGTAGCTGCCCACCACGCTCAGCACCCTGGCGTAGTTGGTGATGGAAAGTCCGACACCGCCATACTCTTTGGGAATTTTCATCCCGAAGATGCCGATTTTTGCCAGAGCGTCCAGGGCTTCAGGAGGATATTCCCCCTTTGCGTCGATTTCGTAGGGATCGACGTATTTCTCGAGCACTTCCTTTACCTTCGCGATATACTCGTCGCCGATCCGTTTGTCCTCCTCGCTCTGAACAGGGAACGGATGCAACAGGTCCCACCGGAAATTCCCCTTAAACATCTCCGCGGTGAAACTGGGGAACTTCCACTCTGCTTCCCGGGCATCCTCGGCCAACTGCATGGCCACATCTTTGCTTTTGTCTTCTGCCATGGCTGCCATCCTTCTGGTTACACACGGTTGTTTACCTACTGACCGGTAAACATGATAACAGAAGCCAACCATTCCCCGCAATATTTTTTTTCAGAATTATCAGTCTAATCCCCGCAGGTCCAGTCCGCCCCTATGGCAGGCAATTTCCTCTCTAATCGCCCCTTTATCCAAGTCTACATTTTCCGCGGATAACGGGTATTGCGCCGCCTGTTCCACACGGTTCCCATCCAGACAAAACTCATTGCGGCCACCAAAGTAATCAGATCTCCCATGCTGTTCCCACCACACGCTCTGCCGGACCCATCCATCCCGCACTGGAACAGACCAGCCGACCCGCCCTTACCGGACAGCGCCACAGTAAAGAGCTGGCCGTGATCGGTGTTGATCCGAAGGGTGCCCTGGTACGCGCTGTTTTTCGCAATCGGACTGAACCGTACGGTAATTACTGTAGCCTGCCCGGGTAAAACTGTCCCGGAAACAGGCTCGCTCAGGGTAAAAACGCTGTCCCCTTCCAGGGTCACGGAAACTCCGGCAGGCACAGACCCGCTGTTGCGCAACTGGATAGTCCGGCTGGCCGTTTTGCCCGCGCGGACCCGGCCAAAATCCTGCACCGGATCCCCCGGATCAAGGGTCAGCGCGTTTTCTCCGGGATCGTATACCGCCGTAAAGGTTACGGTTGTTTCCGCAGTGCTTCCTCCCGCGGTTTCGACAGCTACCGCCTGCAGGGTATGAGAGCCCGCGGTAACCTGCGCCACCACGGGAAACCGCAAGACCTCCTGCGAGGATTTTCCCTGAAAAACCCCGTCCAGATAGTACGATACCTCCGTTGTCGCTGTAACCAGCGCGCATGAACCATCGGCGTAAAGCGGTTGCGCGGTCAGCGTGACCGCCACACGGTCGCCGGACGTGATCCGCGGATTTTCCCGGGGTTCCAGAAGTTCAATTCCCACCACCGGGCAGTTCGGCAGCACGGACTCTCCCCCTGCTGCATATCCCAGGTCACGCAGGGCGGCCACCTCAAAGGGGGCATACTGCCGCCGGGCGGAACCCACCACGTAGGAAGGCGCCATCACCACATCGGTATCTGTCAACCGGTAAGGGTCCCAATGTTGCAGGCTCGTACCCTGGAGGTAGGGATTCGGCGCGTAAATCGGCAGCGCTTCTCCATAGGCGGCGGCAGACTCGCTGCCCAGAAAGATAAGTCCGTCAGATACCAGGTCAGCCGGCGAACCCGTGTACTCGGATAAACCATTTATCAGCGGAGTGGCATCCCCACGCCCGAGCAGGCGATCAAAAGGGGTAAACACACCCAATCCTGATGGTGTCGCGACGGTAATGCTGGCATTAAATCCCAGGCCGTGCGTCAGCTCGTGAATCAGAACGGACATCAGATCCAGCTGGTCTGCGGGGGGCGGCGTAGCCTCTATATGCCAGGATACGCCCCAGTTGACTGTAAGCAGCATGTCGGGATAGGTTTCGAATCCGGACGGCGCCGCCCCGTTCACGAGGCGGAATCGGGCCAGCGGAATCAGTTGGCCGCTCTGCGGAACGAGTACAGGTCCACAGAAGGCTATCGGCACGCCGGATTCGCCGGACTGTTCGGAGGGATTCACGACGATATACAACTGCCGGTTTGAAGTTGCGCCGAAAACGCTGGCGAGATACCGAAATGCGTCAAAAAGCCGCTCCCGGCGCGCAGATCCCAGGGTAAAATCCCGGAATCCCGATCCTTCCGCGTCTTTGAAATAGCAGGTAACGGACAGATTGAAACCCGCGTCAAGGATCTCATGATAATCATCCGGATTGATCGGCTCCACGGCCTTGGGCAGTCCGGGCAACCCATTCGCTTTGTCTGCAGCCGCATCCGGCAGGAACAGCGTTTCATTGGGGCCATGGGCGCAGGGAATTTCCAATCCCGCCGCGCGAACGGACAGCAACAGCCACAGCACCCCTATAGCGCATCTGATTTTTCTTTGCATTCAAACCATCCTTTCGCGGCGCGGAGTTGAATTCGTATAATGATTGTACCGCTATTCAGGAAAACCGGTTATGGAATGGTCCAGACTGTTACCAATTATTTGCGAATTCGGCATTGGGGGTGTGCTCATGCTGGTGGGCATATGGGGCGGTCTGCGCGGGGGGTATCTGAATCTCACCCGAAAAGAAGACCGTTCCCTGCTGTGGACCCTGGCATCCGGTTACCTGGTGCTGCTGGCCGTGTACAGCCTGTTTACGTTCTGGCTGCCCGGCATGTTTGCAGTCCAGT
>JAKOTZ010000204.1 GCA_029776995.1 Candidatus Hydrogenedentota bacterium | reverse complement strand
CGCACCCTTACTGGTGACTTTGTTTGGGGGGTACCAGGTGATCATGGGCCGGATGACGGTCGGCGGGTTAATAGCCGCCGGGATGTATCTCAACCATCTTTACTTCCCCTTGGAACGCTTCTCCGAATTGAACGTCGTCTTTGCCAACTCGATGGCCGCCCTCGACCGGATCTTTGAGATTATGGACCAACAGCCGGAGATCACCAGTAAGCCGGATGCCCCGGCCCTTCCGGAACTGGCCGGCGAAGTACGCTTCGAAAATGTGAGTTTCGCCTATAATTCCGACCGTCCGGTCTTACATAACATCAGTTTCACCGCCCGCCCCGGCGAGCAGATCGCCCTGGTCGGGCCGAGCGGTTCCGGGAAAACCACGATCGTCAATCTGATTCCCCGCTTCTACGATGTCACCTCCGGCGCCATTTACGTCGACGGGTACGATATCCGGGAGGTTAATCTGCACTCCCTCCGGCGCCAGGTGGGAATGGTGCTGCAAGACCCGGTCCTCTTCAGCGGGACGATCCGTGACAATATCCTGTACGGCAATCCCCAGGCGACCGAGGAAGACCTCATCCAGGCAGCCACCGCCGCCAATGCCATGGAATTTATCAACACGCTTCCCCATGGCTTTAACACCGAGGTTGGGGAGCGCGGAACGATGCTCTCTGGCGGCCAGAAACAGCGCTTGACGATCGCCCGGGCCTTTCTGAAGAACCCGCGGATTTTAATCCTGGATGAAGCAACCTCGGCACTGGACTCCGAATCTGAACACCTGATCCAGGAGGCGCTTGAGCGGTTAATGGTCGGGCGGACCACCTTTATCATCGCCCACCGCCTCTCAACCATTATGAATGCCGACCGGATCCTGGTGGTTAGCCACGGCCGGATCATCGAACACGGTACGCATGCCGAATTAATCGCCCTGCGGGGCGCTTATTACCACCTTTTCACCCAGCAGTTCAGGGCGGATGAGCCGCTCATCCCCTCTTATTCCCGGACATTACTCTCATAACCGTGCGGATGGCTTTTATGCCAGCGCCAGGCCGTCGCGATGATCGTCTCGAGGTCAGGATACTCCGGACGCCAACCCAACTCCCGCTGGATTTTGGCGGAGGAAGCAACCAGCACGGCCGGATCGCCCGGGCGCCGCGGCCCCTCCTCCACCGGAATTTCCTGGCCGGTCACCCGGCGGGCCACCTCGATCACCTGCCGGTTCGAGTACCCTTGCCCATTTCCCAAATTATAAACCGCCGGCGCACAACCCCGGGCAAGGGCTTCGATCGCCAGCAGATGGGCGCGGGCCAAGTCGGTGACATGGATATAATCCCGGATACAAGTCCCGTCCGCCGTCGGGTAATCCGTCCCGAACAGTTGCAAGCTTGGTCTTAACCCGAGCGCCACCTGGAGGGTAATCGGTATCAAATGCGACTCCGGCCGGTGATCTTCACCGATCGCAGCCTCCGGATCGGCACCGGCGGCGTTGAAGTAACGGAGCGCGATATAATTTAACCCGTAAGCCTTGGCATAGGCGTCAAGGATCCCCTCATATGTCAGTTTGGAAAAA
>JAKOTZ010000199.1 GCA_029776995.1 Candidatus Hydrogenedentota bacterium | reverse complement strand
CCGGTCAACCGTGAAACTGGTCAGTATGGTCATAGGGGGCAGGCCAGCCAGGTCGCCTTCGAATATAACCTGCTGACCGGGGGTTTCCATGCCTAAATTGGGGGTTGGCACGTAATCCACACCGAACATCTGCTGCCAGGTTTCCAGGGCCGGGGATCCGTCCCGGAACATAATCGGCGGCGGCCCCGACCAGATGACCCGGCCGCCGTGATCCGCAAAATCGGACAGCAGGTTTATCAGCGCCTGCGACGGGAACGGTTCAAAAAGCGCCACAACCGTGGTGAATTTCCGGCCGGCTACTTCCATCCGGTCCCCGGTTACCTTTCCTCGTTCCACGAGCTTGGCCGCCGTGATCAGGTTGGCGTAGGCGTAGTGGTTCATCCAGCTGCCGAAGCGGGAATCCACGGCCACCAGGTCCAGCGGGTACAGCATCAGCACATCCGTGTCCCGGTGTTCCATGTTCTGCACTGCCGCGAAAGGAGGCCATGCGTTTGCCCCGAAGGTATTGACCAGCGCGTTGCGCCGCCGGCTGATTTCATTGGGCATGCTCCAGTGCGCGCCGTAAGAATAAGGCACGTCATTCAGAATCCCGGTGGAACAGGCCAGCGACAGCCCCAGGTAATTTCGGTCCAGCCAGCCGCCTTCGGCATGGTCGTTGCCGTTGCCCGTCAGGAAGTCTCCCCATTTGAAATAGTCGTAGCAGGCGGATGCCGCCTGGTGCACCGTGTTGGACCAAATAAAGTTGGGCGTGTATTCGTAACGGAGGAGATGTTCGGGTACATCATGCGTGTCCCAGTGGTCGCACGTTGGGCTTTCGGCCCAGGTGGCATGGGCCCGGGCTTCCAGGCGGTGTCCCACCCGGGATTCCAGGTAGCGCTTTGCTTCGCTGAACAGGTCCACGACTCCGTCCTGGAGCAGCTGATAATACCGCGCCCGGAACAGCGCCGTCTGACGGATCGCTTCGGGAGTGGCCCCGAAAACATGGCTGATATCGCTCCGGGCCGTAAGGTCATTGGCCCAGTCCTCCTGCCCCTGGCAGAAATAGATCAGGTATTTTGCGAAGTCGGTGAATTCTGGACCATACAATTCCGCATACCTTTTGGCCAGCCCCGGACTGACGTACCGCAGAGCGAATTCCCCATGGTCGTGGTGGGAGAAATAGCCCCAGTCCTGCTGGATGTGCATTTCATCCGAGTAAAGCCCGTGCAGTTTTACTCCCGCATCCACGTAACGGTCGCACAGTTTTTTCAGGTAAGGCAGGGCCTGGCTGCTGAAGTAATCCATTTCGGGCACCAGGTAATGCTGTACCACCAGTACCCGGTTGCGGGGACCGGCTTCCGGATGTCCCTCGCCGTGGACCCGGACGCGTACAGACTCATAGTCCCCACTTCTGCTGCGCATGGAATCAAACACGTCCACCTGGACCCCCGCGGAAATATCCACAATGTCCGCCGGATCCACCGCCCGGTAAGGCGTTCCCGGGATCCGGTGTTCGCGAAAAGCGAAAACCCTGACTCCTCCGTCCCGGATCTCCAGTGGGCCCTTGTTGTTGGCCCAGCGCAGCTGTCTCCAGAATTCCACGCTGAAACGGCCGGTTTCCGGGTCGCGCACCCCCTTCCGGTAGTGCATCCACACGCCTGATTCTCCGGTTTCCTCCACGTAACCGGGTCCGATTTCCAGGGGACTCAACAGGCTCAGTTCCAGTCCCAGGCCGTACTGGGCGGCGAACGCGCTGATTTTCGCGATGCGTTCCACGTATTCCGGTTTATCCGGAGTTAACCGGCGGGGCTTGCCATGCTGGCCGGGGCGGTACTGGGAAAAGAAATGGTCGAACGCGATGATCAGGGTACGCTGGCCGGCAGCCTGAGCCTGCTCGCAGATTTCACGCAGGCTCTGTTCTCTTTTCTCAAACGTAAGGCTGAGGTCCAGCCGTGCGTCCGGATCGGAAAGCGCCTCCAGCTGTTCGTCTGATACCAGGATGATATGGGGTTTCCCAATCATGAAAGACCATGGAGGGGGATAGCTGATCAGTTCCCCGCTCCAGACAAGGTGTGGCGATGAATCTGGAGCCTCCTGAGCCAGCGCACAGACGGATCCCGTTAAGGCCGCCAGAAAAATTAAAGCTCCCCGAAAAACGCGGTTTCGAGACATAGATTCCCCTTTCCAGTTAATGCGGACAGGTCAGAAATGTATCGTTAGATTGACGCGCGGAAGCGTCACACCGTTTCCGCGCAAGGAATTTACTGTAGTGCTTATCGCCCGGTTAGAATCATTCGGACCAGCCACAGCCCCACCAGAATGGCGGCGAAAGACCAATCCATCGTCCCGCCCATATCGGGCATCATTTTGCGCGCCTGGCGTAACACGGGATCAGTGGCATATCGGATCCAGGCCCACTCCCGGGCATTCAGGTCGATGCGTATCCAGGGCGCTGCCCACCGGACCAGAACCATGAGCATGTAAAAAGTGATAATGCCGTAAAGTAAAGGACTCATGAAATTTATACCTTAATTGCCATATTCCATCGTATCACCAAATTTCCGGATGAGGCAAGGACAAAAAGTTTCGAAAACTCGAAAAAAACATATTGTCAAGAAATTATTTTTGTGGTAGGATTATTAAGAGGGTATGAAATAAAAAAGATTTAGGAGATGGCGTAACCCGGAAAATCATGGAGAACAGGGTCGTTGGGTGACGTAAATCAGCAAAGCGGCCCCATCCTGACGGCCCGGTTGTCAGACAATCGGGTACAGGTACTGGTGGACTGTGTCGCTAGGAAAGGGGAAGAGGAGTCGCTGATCCTGCAGTTGCGGGAAGAGCTGGTTCGGCTGGGACTGGGGGATACCGCTTCGGAAGAAGCCGCAACGGCAGCCCTGCGGGATGTCCTGTCCAGGGTGGAGGGCATGCGGATATCCCTCGAGGCCGTGCCGGTGCTTCAGGGAGAACTGCCGACGGATCCAGTTGACCCTCATCTGGAATGGGCAGAGAATTTTTTTGACCAGTCCTTTGTGGTAGACGAGGAATCGGGCCAGATTAACTACCGTGAACGGGCAGGAAGGCTGTCCGTGATTGCGGGTCAAAAACTGGCTACGTATATTCCGTCTTCGGAGGGTACGCCGGGGCGGGACGTCTTCAACAAACCGATTCCGCCCCGCAAGCCCCGGGCGCTCAATATCCGCCTGGGACCGGGCGTTAAGTTCGACGAAGATACCAGAGAATACACGGCGACCACGTCCGGACGGTTACGGTTCAGCGGCAACGTCCTGGCGGTGGACAACGTCGTGGTGGTTGATTCCGTGGATTTGGCCTCGGGCAATATCCATCATCCTGGCATGCTGAGCGTGATGAAAAATATCGAAAGCGGCTGCGTGGTGGAAACCGAAGGCGACATCGAAGTCAACGGATACATAGAGAATTCAGAGATCCGGTGCGGGGGGACCCTTTCCGTGCGCGGAGGGATTATCGGGGGCTGTAAGGTTTGGACCCAGGGAGACGTCCACGCCCGGTTCCTGCAGAATGTGGAGGTGCGCGCGCTGGGGTCGGTAGCGGTGGAGCGGGATATCGCCAACGCTCAGGTCTGGGCCCGGGGAAAAGTGAATGTCCTGCGGGGACGGATCGTGGGCGGAGAAGTCACCGGACATGCCGGCGTATACATGGACCAGGCCGGCAGTGACGCCGCGGTACTGACGGATATCATTGCCGGCGAGGATTTTTACTGGAAGGAGCAGAGTGAACCGCTCCACCGCGAGTCCCGGGAGCTCGAAGAGACGCTGGAACGGATAGCGGAAAAACTGGATCCGTTCCTGCACAAAGGCGTACGGGTGCCCGACGCCGCAAAAGAAGCGGTAAAACTGCTGATCGATAAAACGGCCAAAATCAAGGCAAGGCTCCAGGAAATTGAAGAAACCCTGGAATCGCTGTGGGAGGAATCACAGGCCCGGCGGGTTAACGAAATCATTGTACGGGTAAAAGTATGCCCCAACGCGCGCTTTCGGGTGCTTGGGTTAACTTTGCGCGCGACGGAAGAGGTACCCGGTCCGGTCAAAGTGGGTATTGCCGAAGGCGATATTCACTTCA
>JAKOTZ010000196.1 GCA_029776995.1 Candidatus Hydrogenedentota bacterium | reverse complement strand
GTAATCCTTGCTGACCACCGTGTTGCCGGGATAGGCTTCATACCAGTCCATTACCCATTCGTACGCGTTGCCCGCCATGTCCATGCAGTTGTAAGGGGAAGCGTCGAGATAAAACTGCCCTACCCGGACAGGCCGGTTGATCCCTGAATCTTTCATATTGGCCCGGTTGGCCTCGAACAGGGCGCCCCAGGGATATTCCCGGCCGTCGGTGCCCCGCGCCGCTTTTTCCCATTCGGCCTCCGTTGGAAGGCGCTTGCCCACGGCGCCGGCGTACTGCATGGCTTGGCTCCAGGACACCCCGGTAACCGGAAAATTCCCCTCGCCGTCCGGATAGGTATGGGACGGAAACACGCGTTTGAATTCTTCGTTGGTCACTTCGAATCGGTCGATGTAGAAGGGTTTCAGGTTGATCACCCGTTTCGGGCGCTCGTCCGGCGCTTTCTCGTCGGTGCCCATGATGAATTCACCGCCCGGGATGAACACCATGCCCTGGGGCGTATTGCCCGGTTTCATCTCCAGCTGAACGGTCTCGTTGGAATTTTCGTTCAGGGTGACAATCGTGTCCTCCTGGTTGTATCCCGGGGTGTACACGCTGACGAGGTACTGTCCGGGCGGCAGGCGGAATTCCGCGGGGGTTTTTTTGCCCTGCAGCAGGTTGTTAATCCAGATATCCGCGCCGGTGGGTCTGGAAAACACGTTAATTTTGGCTTCCAGCGGACGCAGGTCATGTTTGATTTCGTGGGTAAACAGCTCTTCAACGGATATGGTTCCCTCGATCGGGTAATAGTTTTCCATTTTTATGGCGTAGGTGTGCTCGCCAACCGGCAGTTCTTTCTTCAGCAGGGGCGTCGTGCCGACTTTTTCCCCGTCGATGATTACCTCCGCGCCAATCGGCCGGGTTTCCACGGACACATACCCCTTCAGCGGTTCCATCCGCACCGTGAATGTCTGTTCGAGCGCGTCGGTGACCGTGATTACTTCATGGGCGCGGTTGTACCGGGGGTGGCTCAGAAAGACGTCGTACTCGCCTGGTTTTAATCCCGCAACCGTAACCGGGGTATTGCCCCAGACCTGGCCGTCCAGGGTTACCTGCGCCCCCTCTTCAGGTTCCGAGTGGATAGTGACCTGGATCTGGGGTTTGGCGATCGTTTCCGGCGCGCGCATGGCCCGGAAAGCGATAAAACCAATCAGAAGCACGACTGCGGCAACTGCCGCCACCACATACCCGGTCAGCCGTTTTTTTCTCTTCTTCTTATCCTTTTTGGATCGATGAGACCGATGCGAGTGATGGGGGTGGTGATGATGCTGGTGGGGGACATGGTGATGGCCTTCCCCCGCGCTGATTGGGATCCGGTTGTTGCTTTCCATATGCCATGACGCCTGCCGATATGTTTAATGGTATGAACATTTTATTTTTGCCTGTATTATATTTTATCACCAAAACGGTAATTTTGGCGAAAAACAATAATAAAAAGTACCCCCGGCTGTTGCGGATTTTGGACTGAAACGATTACATATCCTGTGCCGGAAATCTCCAGTACGGTTCCATTTCATAAAAGGCGCTGTGGTATGCTGTTGTCATTGTGGAGCAGGGTGGGACTTGCGGGAGCATTCAGCTGAAGCCACATGGAAACTTCTCGGGAACCAGCAACAAATCCGTCCGCGCCGGAATCGCAGAATACTTCCGGTGGGCAGGCGTCGTCGGGCACGAAACGTCCCGCCATGCGGTTCGTGCTGGTATTCGCCGCCGTGGTGCTGAGCCTGCTTACCGGATACCGCTACGCCATCCATACCCCCCTGAATGACTGGTACCTGTTTAACGTGGCCCGGCACACGGCCTGGGCCCTGTCGTGGGTCGCCTATTCCGTGGAACTCGAAAACCGGCCGGGCATGAACCTTTCTCCCAAAGAGGTGCGCGCGTCGCTGTCCGCCTGGAGAGCGGGGCGCGAGGAACCCACGCCGGAGGAGGTCGCCGCGGCTTCCGATGCGCCGCTGACCCCCTGGGAACAGTGGCAGTATGTGGCGCGCACCACCCGGACGCGGTCTCCCAAGGCGGTAAACGGTCCCCGGGTATCCCTGGTGCTGCGCCCCGGCCTGCAGACGGAATCCGAAGCGCTCCAGCGGCAGATCGAGGAAACGGTCCGAGACACATCCCTGTCTGAAGCGGAGCGTTCCGATAGGGTGTCGGCCCTGCGGATCCGGCTGGGCGAGGTGCAGCAGCGGATGGAGGCCATCCGTAGCGGACGGGGCAATGCCGCGGAAGAACAGGGCCGGGTGTTTCCGTTTATCGTCGTATCCGAGTGCGGGGCCATTGAAATCATGGCCATTTTCATTGCGGCGGTGCTGGCGTTTCCGGCCACCTGGGCCAGCCGCCTGATCGGCCTGGCCATCGGCGTTCCCCTGATGTACCTGGTGAACATCTTCCGGCTCTTTTGCTTGGCCATTATCGGCGCGCTGGATCCCTCCCGGAAATGGTTCACGTTTGCCCACGAGTATGTATGGCAGGCGGTTTTTATCATATTTGTGGTGGCGGTTTGGATGGCGTGGGTGGAGTACGTGGCGCGGAGGAAAATGCGATGAAAGCCCGCGGCAAAACGGTTGGCATCAGTATGTTTGCGGCGCGGTTCCTCCTGTTTCTGGTGCCGCTGCTGGCGGTGTGGTGGCTGGTGCTGCCCTGGTACGGCTGGGGACTGATGCAGACGTCCGGCATAGTGCTGCGCAACGGGCTGGGCATGCCCATCCTTTCGGGAGCGGTTCAGGCGGAAGGCGTCCTGAACACGGAATCCCGCATGACCTTTACCCTGACGGACGGGCGCAACCGGACCATGAAAATCGCGCTGCTGGTCACTAACGTGCCGCCGTTCCTCGCGCTGGTCCTGGCGTCGACGGGGCTCAGCTGGCGGCGGCGGCTGCGCGCGCTGGCGATCGGAACGCTCATTCTCCTGGCCGGACACTGGGCATTTATCGTTGTGGCCATGCGCTGGCAGGACGCCCTGATGCGGGCCAGTGAGATTCCCACCGCCATGATCCAGTTTTTTCTTACCCTGCCATTCCTGCTGTGGATCGCCCTGGCCTACTGGGAAAAACTGGTGGATCTGGTCACCGGTGAAGGCGGTGAACGGCCCGGTGGCGCCGGCGCAAATAGCGGGACGCAGCCCTGATTCCTGTACAATGCGTTGTGGTTAATGGTTAGTGGTGGAGTGGCAACCGGCTTCGGCACCGGAGCCCGACGAAAAGGAGCCTGATATGGATCTGAAACCGCGCGTTGAAAAATGCCTGGAGGAAATGCGGCATCATCTGTTCCAGGAATTACTGCCATTCTGGAAGACCCACGGTCCCGACCTGGAATACGGCGGATTCCTGACGTATTTCGACAGTGAGGGGAATCCCACGGGTGAGACCACAAAAACCCTGCTGTGCCAGTTGCGGTGCATCTTTACCTACTCCTCGCTGCACCGCCAGAACCTGGACCCGGACGGTAGATTTCTGGAATACGCGCGCCAGGGCGTGGATTTCGTTATCCGGCATTACTGGGATGAAAAAAATACCGGGTGGTACTGGACGGCGGACCGCCAGGGCAACCCCATCGACCGGTCAAAAATCATGTACGGCCACTGCTTCGGGGTCTACGCCATGTCCGAGTACGGCATGGTATCCGGAGACCCGCGGGGGCTCGAATACGCGCTCAAAACCTACGAGGCCATCAAAATCAAAGCGGCTGATTTTGAAAACGGCGGCGTGGGCGAATTTTTCGAGGAAGACTGGACCCTGAAAAAACCCGGGGTCTACGGCGGCGACCGGAAATCCTTCGACATTCACATGCACATGATGGAGGCTTTTACCAACCTGTATGAAGCCACGGGATCCCCGCTGCACCGCCTGGACCTGGAACGGTCCATCAGCCTGATCTACCGCCGGATTATTGAGCCTGAATACGGCACGGGGCTCGCCCAGTTCTCCTATGACTGGCGTCCCCTGCGCGCGATCCTGTTTAAAAATGTCTGGGGTTCCGACCGCGACGTGGATGACCCCGAAGGCCGGCCCCTCGACAACACCTCATACGGCCATAACATCGAGTTTATCTGGCTGCTGATCCACGCCCTGAATATCCTGGGCAAGGACATCGGGGAATACAAAGAGCGCATCC
>JAKOTZ010000194.1 GCA_029776995.1 Candidatus Hydrogenedentota bacterium | reverse complement strand
GATCCATCATCGGATCGTTGATGAGCTGCTGTATCGGCACCCCACCCAGGGAACCCTTCACAGAGGCCCCGCGGACATTCCCTTTTACCGGAAACAGCGCCGCATCCTGCTGGGTTACTGCGGTGAGATCGACCCTGAAAATATCCGGGAGTATATCGCGCGCGGAGGATACCAGACCGCCAGGAACGTCCTGCTGGATATGGATCCCCACGATATCTGCGATGTGATGATCCGATCCGGACTGCGGGGGCGTGGCGGCGGCGGTTTCCCAACCGGCAGGAAATGGCTTGCGGCCCTGGAACAGCCGGGTGACCGGAAATACATCATCTGCAACGGCGATGAAGGGGATCCCGGCGCGTTTATGGACCGCAGCATTATGGAGGGAAATCCGCACAGTATCCTGGAGGGCATGATCATCGCCGGCCGGGCCATCGGCGCGTCACAGGGATATGTATACGTTCGTATGGAATACCCGCTTGCCGTGCGGCGGCTGAACCGCGCTATTGAAGACGCGCGCGCCATGGGCATCCTGGGAACAGACCTTTTCGGTTCTGGTTTTGACTTTGACATCGAAATCATGGAAGGGGCCGGCGCGTTTGTCTGCGGCGAGGAAACGGCCCTGATCGCCTCTATTGAAGGCCGCCGCGGCATGCCCATGCCTAAACCGCCCTTCCCGGCCCAGTCCGGCCTTTTGGGATGCCCCACCGTCATCAACAACGTGGAAACCCTGGCGACAGTTCCGATTATCCTGCGCAAGGGGCCAGAGTGGTTCCGTCAGGCCGGTACGAAAAATTCGCCGGGCACCAAAACGTTCGCGCTGACCGGCCACGTGGCAAATACGGGCCTCATTGAAGCACCATTCGGCGCCACGCTGCGGGATATTGTGCTGGACATTGGCGGCGGCGTGCTCGATTCGCGCGGAAACCCTGATCCCCGGCTGTTTAAAGCCGTTCAGATCGGCGGCCCCTCCGGCGGCTGCCTCACGCAGGAGCACCTGGACCTGCCGCTGGACTTTGATTCCCTGCGCGGCGTGGGGGCCATGGTCGGTTCAGGCGGGCTCGTCGTGATGAACCACGATACCTGTATGGTGCAAATGGCCAAATTCTTCATGGAATTCACGCGCAATGAGTCCTGCGGAAAATGCGTCCTGTGCCGCGAAGGCACAAGACAGATGCTGGCCATGCTTGAAGATATTACAGAAGGCCGGGGCACGGAAGAAACGCTTGAACTGCTTGAAGAAACCGCGCGGGCCGTATGTATCGGATCGTTGTGCGGACTGGGAAAAACCGCGCCGAACCCGGTCCTGTCCACCCTGCGCTATTTCCGGGACGAATATATGGCCCATGTCCGGGATAAACGCTGCCCGACAGATTCCTGTACCGCGCTGCACGTGCCTGAAATTGATCCGGAAAAATGCAACGGATGTGGACTTTGCGTCCGCCAGTGCCCGGTCGGCGCTATCCGGGGTGAACGCAAAATGCCCCATCAGATCAACCGTGACACCTGTATCCGCTGCGGCGCCTGCGTAAGCGCGTGCCGCCGGGAAGCCATTCATTAACCGAAAGGAGCAAACTATGGACACCACGACCGGCAAAATCCAGAACTGGATGGAAATTGACGGACAGCCCATATCCTTTACCAACGAACGCAGTGTGCTGGAAGTAGCGCGGAACGCGGGAATCGATATCCCGTCATTCTGCTACCACTCGGAACTGAGCGCCCACGGCGCGTGCCGCCTGTGCATGGTGGAAATTCCGGGGAAGGGGATCACGGCTTCATGCACCCTGGCGCCGGAGCAGGGTTTATCGGTTAAAACCAACTCAGAGGCGGTCCGCGCGGTCCGCAAGGTTGCCCTGGAACTGCTGCTGGCCAATCACGACATGAACTGCCCCACCTGTCCCCGCACCGGCGCGTGTCGGCTGCAGGAACTGGCCCGCCGGCTGGGAATTGACCACGTGCGGTACCATCGCATTACTGAGCATCACCCCCTGGACCTGTCCAATTCCGCCATCGCGCGCAACCCCAACCGGTGTATCCTCTGCGGCGACTGCGTGAAAGCCTGCCACGAGATCCAGAGCGTCGGCGCTATCGACATCGCTTTCCGGGGGGTTAACAGCCGGGTGACCCCTGCTTTCGGCCGAAGCCTTTCGGAGAGCGACTGCGTTTATTGCGGCCAGTGCGTCCGGGTATGCCCCACCGGCGCGCTCACGCCCCGATCTCAGGTTAACGACGTGTGGCGCGCGCTGAATGATCCGGATACGTTTGTCATTGCCCAGATTGCGCCTGCCGTGCGCGTGGCGCTGGGCGAACTTTTCCATCTCAAGCCCGGCCCGACCATGACCTGGCGAATCGTATCGGCCCTGCGGCGCATGGGTTTTGACCGGGTGTTTGACACGGCTTTCGCCGCGGATATGACCGCTATAGAAGAATCAAAAGAGTTGCTGCAGCGTCTGGAGAGCGGTTCACCACTGCCTTTGTTTACGTCATGCTGCCCGGCCTGGGTACGCTTTGCCGAACGCTATTATCCGGAGATATTGCCTCATCTTTCCTCCTGCCGGTCTCCCCAGCAGATGTTTGGGGCCCTGGCCCGGCAATACTTTGAGGATCCGGCCAGCCGGAATCACCGGCAGCTGGTCATCGTGTCCATCATGCCCTGCACCGCGAAAAAAGAGGAAGCCCGCATGGAGAAATACCGCCGGAATGGGCGGCCTGATATCGACTGCGTAATCACCACCGGTGAGCTGGCCGAGATGATCCGGGGGGCGGGGTTGTCCATTGAGATGCTGGAACCGGGTTCCTTTGACCAGCCCATGGGGTTCAAAACGGGCGCCGGCCTGATTTTCGGCCACTCCGGCGGGGTCGCGGAAGCTGTGCTGCGATGCCTGGGCGCGGACCGCGAACCTGACGCGGCCGCCAATCGGGAAGCACTGGCCCAGCTGCGAAACGAACAGCCGGTTAGGGAAATCGAGGTTAAAATCGGCGGCCGCCGCCTGCGGGTTGCTGTCGTCCATTCGCTAAGCCACGCCCGGCGCGTCGCCGAGCTGGTAAAGACCGGAAATGCCCCCTGGGACGTGGTGGAAGTCATGGCCTGTCCGGGCGGATGCGTCAATGGCGCGGGGCAACCGGCGAACAAGGATATCAGGGCTAGAGAAACCCGAGAGCAGGCCCTCCGCGATCTGGATACCTTCCTGGACCTGCACCGGCCTCAGGACAATCCTGAAGTGAACCGTTTTTACCGGGAAATCGTACATGCCCGGAACAGTATTGCAGGCCGGGACCTGCTGCACACCCACTACACCCCCAGAAAACGCCATTGGAGCATAGCCGAGCCCATCTGCGACGCTGCGGATCCTCTGGTGCGGGTTACGGTATGCGCTGGCACGGCTTGCCACCTGAACGGATCCCGAAACCTGCTGCGGGAATTGACGGACTACCTGCGGGATAACCATCTTACCGGCCGGGTTCGGATCGACGCGACCAGCTGCATGGAACACTGCGACACGGGTCCCACCGTCATCATAAACGGGGAAACTTTGCACCGGGCCACGCTGGATCAGGTTTCCGCCATAATTCGCGCCAAGATCGAAGAACACCGGGAGATTCAGGCCTGCGCCACGAAAAACTGATGCCCCGGGTTCAGTTGGACTTCCGCTTCCGGTACACGTGCCGTCCTGAACACGCTGCAAGACCGTATCAGAAGCCTGGAGTCTGTGAGAAAAAAGTTGTCAGGCCCGTTCCACGTATTCGCCGGTGCGGGTATCGACTTTGATTCGGTCGCCCTCGTTAATGAACAGCGGGACCTGAATCACCGCGCCGGTTTCAAGGGTGGCCGGTTTTGTGGCTCCGGTCGCCCGGTCGCCCTGGACGCCGGGTTCCGTTTTCGCCACGGAGAGGATCACGTGGGAGGGCACTTTCACGCTGATGACCCGGTCCCCGTGGAACACCAGGAACACGTTGTCATTTTCTTTCATCCATTTGGCGGCATCTCCCACCACGTCCGGGTTGACCGCCTTCTGTTCGAAGGTTTCATTGTCCATAAAGTGGAACAGGTCGCCGTCGTGGTAAAGATACTGCCATTCCTGTTCTTCGATGACGGCTTCGTCAAACCGTTCCCCCGACCGGAACGTTTTTTCGATTACCCTGCCCGTCAGGATATTTTTAAAGCGGGTCCGAACGAACGCGCCGCCCTTGCCCGGTTTGACGTGCTGGAACTCTACGATTTCCAGCAGGTCGCCTTCCAGCTCAATGACCAGTCCGTTTCTGAAGTCAGCTGTCGATATCATGGTTCAATCACCTGAAGGTCTTTGGGCAGGGAGGTTAACGCCTCCGCGCCCGTGTCTGTCACCAGTACCACATCCTCGATGCGCACGCCGCCCTGGCCGGACAGGTATATCCCCGGTTCCACGGTAACTACCATGCCCGGTTCAAGGCGGGACGTATCCTGCAGATTAAGCCGCGGGTTTTCGTGAATTTCCAGCCCCAGGCTGTGGCCCGTGCCGTGGCCGAAATGCGCGCCGTATCCCGCGTCCCGGATCAGGTCCCGGGCCGCCGCATCCACTGCCTTGCACTCCGCGCCGCCGCGAACAGCCGCAATGGCTGCCGCCTGGGCCTGGCGGGTCACCTCATAGATTTCCCGGAACCACGGGGGTATTAGTGTACCGAAAAACCATGTCCGGGTCAAATCGGAACAGTAATGGTCCGCCACACAGCCGCAGTCGACCAGAATAACCATCCCCGGTTCAAGGCGGGTGTCCCCGGGAGCGCCATGGGGAAGCGAACTCCGCGCGCCGAAAAGCACGATAGTATCGAACGAGGGACGACGCCCCCCCCTGCTCTTAAAACCGTATTCAATGCGCGCGGCCAGTTCCGACTCGGTCATCCCGATTCTGACTTCGGCCATAGCTTCCTGAACAGCCGCTTCCGCGATATGGATTGCTTTCCGGATCGCGGCGATTTCCCCGGAATCTTTAGTCTGTCTCAGCCCGGCCACAAGATTCTCCCGGGTCTGGCAGCGCATGCCGTCCGCTCCTTCCAGCAGGCTGTGCCACTGTTTCAACGTAAGCCGGTCTGGCTCCACACTCAGGACACCCGCGCCCTGGGCTTTTGCCGCGCGGCTGACGGTCCGGGTCAGGGGGTCACCGGTCTGGGTAATACGCCATTCCCCTTTAACGCTCTGCTGGGCCTGTTCTATATATCGGAAATCCACCAGCAGTTCCGCGGCGTCGCGGGTCACTGTTATAGCCGACGCCGAAGCGGCCAGCCCTGTCAGGTACAGGTTGGTCGGACCGTCCAGCGAAACAAACGCTTCGCCGGGTTCCAGCAGATCCCGCAGGCGGGCCAGCCTGCCCGGGTAATCCGGCGCGACACGCAGGTCATCAGTCCATTGGTCCATAGCCTATTCCCCGGTTCAGTATGAAAATCCCATGCTGAAGCGCAACTGTTGCAATCGCCGCGCGTTTTCCCGGATCTGCGCGGCTTCCTGTTCCATTTTCCCGGCCTCGGCTTCTCTGCCCGCCTGGCGGTACAGTTTAGCCAGCTGCTCCAGGGCCCAGGCCGTATTGAACTGGAATCGCGCGTTCTGCGGGGCGTAGCGCGCGGTTTTCCGGTGCAGTTCCAGGCAGGTTTCCATCGCAGCCAGCCGGCCGGCCGCGTCCCGCCAGGTTTCATCATGCAGAGCCAGGCCGGACAGCACTTCCGCGTGGTACCGGACGGTTTCCGGATTCATCGGGTTGCGCTCCATCGCCCGGCGGCTCCATTCCAGCCATTTGTCCCGCCAGACGGACCGTTCCTCTGCCCATTCCGTAGCAAACACATTGTTATACAGCAGCCCGTACCATTCGGCGATGTACCGGGCCGCTTCATGGTTCCACGGCCAGATCGCGTCGACCTGTTCCAGCCGCGCCGTCAGCGCGCTTATTCCCGTCAGCACCCCCTGGTAGGCGCGCCACGGCTTGGTCACGCCCATCATGCACTGCCGCGTGGGAAAGGCGCCTTGCGGCAGCGGCTGATACTGGTTTGCTCCCGGGACCGGCTCATAAAACGCGCAGGGCAGCCACACCTCAATATCCGGTTGGAGGCTCAGCGTGTCCACAAACGGCACTTTCGGCGCGGGCGGATCCGGACGTCCCGCTTTCCTCGCCTCTGAACAGGCCATCGCGTGCTTCAGCACGTCTTTCAGGAAGAACCCGCCCACCTGAAGGATTTTCTCTCGGGTCTTGTTGTCCGCCACGTTCAGCCATTTCATTCCGTTGAACCGCAACTCCATTCCCAGCACCCGCGTCGCCGTCCAGGCGGACGCCAGCGAGGAAACAACCAGCGCGCCAATCAGCGCCCACCGGCCGACCGGTCCCCTGAGCCCTGATTCTACCCGCAGCCACCATGCTGCCCGATTCCGGTTCTTTTTCTTGCCGCCGCCGGCATTTTTTTCTTCCTGACCATCGCAATCCCGCGCGCCGGATCCTACCCACAGGACGCCCGCCAGGCTTGCCGCCGTCATCACCAGCGTCGGATGGGAAAAATTGATGTCAACGCCCGCGTGCAGGCAGAACGCGCAAAGCCCCGTCCAGAGCGCCGCGTCCCATGGGCGCCGCCGCAGAACATCCCCATTGCCGGTTTGGCGAAGCCGCCACGCGCTTCCCAGCACAATCAGCCCCCAGAAGCCGCAGAACAGCGCGCCCCCGATCAGGCCCGTCTCACAGAACGCCTGCAGGTACCCGTTGTGCGCCTCGCGCACGTCCCCCGCGCCCAGATACTGGTAGTGGCTGTAGGCCTCCATGAAGTTACCCATGCCCACGCCGGACAGGGCATTGTTGGCGAACATGCTCATCCCCACCCGCCAGTAGGTGAACCGCAGGCGGAACGATGATGGATCGCTCAGCTCCCGGATTCCAACCCCCAGGCCTTCTTCCGTAACCTGGGCGGATGAGGACGTCTCACTTCCGCCCTGGCCGGCTGCCCGTTCCGCGCCGGCAAATGCCAGCAGCCCCGCCGCCAGCAGAAACGGCAGCGCCATCCGCGCCCGTTTACCCTTCGCCGGACGTTTCCTGCTTCGGGTATCCATGGCACTCTTCCCCGCCTTCAATGGTCCGCTCAGTCCAAAGGCTATTCCGCTCAGCGCCACCGCCAACGCCAGACCCAGCCAGCCTCCCCGGCTGAACGTGTAGTACAGCGCGGCCAGCCCGGTCAGCAGGGCGGCAGGAAATACGCCCCGCGCCGCGTCGTACAGCGCCCGGCCTGCGCCGCAGATGCGGGCATAACTGAACATCCCCCCCGCGACAGGCGCCGCGGCCAGAAATGCCCATATGATCTGCCAGTGCGTCGCACAGTACCAGGGAACCGGAGGGCGCCGATAAGTCGACACGAAATGGGAAACCATCATCGCCGCCGCGAAAGCCGCCACGCCCGCGGCAACCCCCACCGCGGCCGCGACCGGAAACGGCGACGCCTTCCGCTCCGGACGATCATCTTTCCGCCAGAACCGCCACGTTCCCGCCCCAAGCAGGGGAAGCCCCAGAATCAGGTAGGCCGAAAGCGCGTTCGGAAACAGCATGCTGCCAAAGGCCCGGTTATAGTTGAACCGCCTGGCCAGTTCCGGCGTGATCTGGTCCGTTCCAAAAAACTGCCGCAGCACGGCCTTGTTTTCCAGAATCAGCACCCGGAGATAGGGCAGCAGGTATTTAAAATGCAGGATGCTGAACAGGGCTTCGAAAAATATCGCCGTTGCCAGCGCCCCCAGGATAAGCATCCGGGCATTCCGGTCAGCCGACACGTCCGCGGCAGTCACGAAGAGCACCAGCGCCGCCTGCCAGATGATCAGCTGCCGCGCGGTCGCGTGAACCTGCCACGTGGCCGGCAGGGTGGCCAGTCCCCACAGGATGAACCCGCCCAGCAGCAGCGCCGGAAGCAGACCGTCGAACCGCGCCCCCGGCTCGCGCCGCCGCTGCAGCAACCTCACCAGCCCGATGAAGTGCGCCCCAAACGCGAAATAGTAATTGTCAGACGGAAACGTGTATCCATCGATCCACGGACGCAGCAGCAGGAGCGCCGCGATGCCCGCCGCCGGATGCGCCAGCGCGGAGAACGCCACAAACCCCACGCCCCATGTTACCAGCGCCAGGTCATAACTGTCGTCCACCAGCCACGCGGGGTTGACTCCCAGCAGCCGGGCCGCGGCAAGCCGAACCGCCGCCAGTCCTCCCGCCCCCACGGTCACCGCCAGCATCAGCGACAACACCGCCACCGCGCTCCCCATGAACACCCACGCCCGCCGGGGAACTAAAAATACCGTTCCGCTGCCATGCATGCCGTCCGCCGGAACCTGGTCCGTCCGGGAAACGCCTGTTGTATCCACGTTACCTGTCTCCATGAGTACCCCGGCCCGTTCGCATCAGGATCACAATCAGCGCGAACAGCCCGGTCGTGTGCAGCAGCACCAGCGCCAGATCCCACGCGTCCAGGTTGGGCAGCATC
>JAKOTZ010000183.1 GCA_029776995.1 Candidatus Hydrogenedentota bacterium | reverse complement strand
CCCGGACCCGGAGTCGAAGCGAAGATGAAAACACCGGGATAACGGCTGGAGAAGGTCAGCAGATTATCTGCGGGATCCCGGGACAGGTTGCTTATCCCTTCCTGGGTCCAGGCGGCGCCATCATAGCGGAAGGGTGTCAATGCTGTTTCATCGAGGCCGGCGATGTCGCTAGGAGCGTAGACAACGGTGAATTCGGCGTCCCGGATCTGGGCCGTGTCGCAGTCCGAAATGGACATCCGGAATTCCCGAACGGCACTGCTTTTCAGCAGCTCCGGAACAGGAAGCGACGGATCAGGATCGGCTACGGCTAAAATATCTACGGTACAGTTAAAGGCGCGAAGGCCGGATCGCGGTCCCCGGGAGTACAGCGCAATCCGGTCACCATTGATCCTTTCGGCAGTGCCCAGCAGGGTGCCGGCGGGACTCCCTCCCTCTTCAGCAGGGATTTCCAGGGCCAGCACCGTGCTTTCAGGGCGGGCCGGATCCGTTCCCGCCCACCGCGTTTCATATTCGTCGAGGATGTCGTCATGGTCGGTGTCTACCTCGGGGGCCACATCGGCCACCGCGTCAATTTCCGGGGTGATGTAACCCAATCCGGAGGCTCCGGAAATGAAGGCCGACAGCCGGATGAAATGAAACCGGGAGATGCCGGCAGGCACACCGATATCATTAACGGCCCAGGCGATATCGAAGGCGTCCCCGCCGCCGGATCGGGGCGTCAGCCCGACGGTGTATGGATTATCGGGACGGACGTAGTTGTCCAGATATTCCTGCTGGGTGGGAGACAGCTCGCCATAGCCCCAGTCGTATTCCGTCCCGTCGGTGTTGGGGTTGAGTATGTTTCCGGCGAGGGGAGGCGTGGGGTTGGGTATACCCTGTGGCAGGACGGCCCTGGATAAGTTTCTGCTGCCGGGGATGACATACCAGGGGTCATCCGGCAGACCGTTCGCGTTTACGTCTTCGCTGATTTCAATCAGCATGGGCTCAGCCCATTTACGCAGCGGATTGCCGCCTACCCAGAAAGCATTGCCGTACACGATACAGTCCAGCCCGAATGGGTTCCGGGGGTCATCTTCAACGGGTGTGTCAAATTTCAGCGTGATGAAACTGCCCGGATCGGGACCGGGGCGTCCGATGCTGTGTACCCCGGAATTATCCGGCGAGCTGGTGGTGCCTCCGGTGGGTTTGCCCAGGGCCTGCTGGGGAGCATTGAAGCCAAGGTTGGGATCGATCGCGTTATATGAGGCAACGGCGTCAGCCCAGGGGGCATCTACCCCTGGCACCTGGGCTGTCACGCGGAGGCATACGGCTAACGCCAGGGCGGCCCCCGCCATTTTTCCCCAGGGATGCGCTTTGCCGCCGGATTTGGGTGGTCCCGAACTCCGATATATGGCCATATTTCCGTCTCCCGCGCTACGGCGCGCGGATCCGCAAGCCCGCGGGAGAACAGACGCCGGAAAAACGACAACCGATTCCGGACCATCAACCTTCCCGCGAAGGCGCGCGTCCGCGCGAAATTTCCAGCCGGCAGGTCTTCGGACTTCCAGGCATTTCCGGGATATTTTCCCGGTTTTCCTATCAGGCGCCGCTTCCCAGCCTCCCGACGGGGGCAGCCAGTGCGTTTACGCGCCTTTCGTTCCCGGTTACCGCTGCGGGGCAGTTCCGGATTCTCACCGGATTCCCTCTTAGCGCCGTGTTCCGTTATAGACCACAGCGACCGGCACCGCATATTATAACACGGTCTGTTTTTCAGAATGCGCTTTACCGGAATCATGGGTCGCTGCGCGGACTCTAACAATAAATGCCGCGGATTCTAACAATAAATGCAACACCTGCTAAGTTTTGGTGTGAATAAGGTGGGTGGCCAAGACGCGGGACTCCCCGATGTGCGCCTGAGGAATCGGCAGGCTGGAAATGAAAGAAGACATTGGGATTAAATGCGATGGTCACTCTCTGGGTTGGTTCAACCCATACCGCAGAAGGATATCCCAATGTCTCATAAACATCTTAGCCCAATTGAACGGGGTCGAAAATGAGAATACTAACAGCCTCATCCGCCAGTACCTGCACAAATCCACCGATTTCCGAGATGTCCTCCCTGAAAAACTCGAGGAGATTATTTATGAACTGAACAACCGACCCAGGAAAAACTTGGCTACCGCGCTCCCTTAGATACACCACAAGTTTTATTTGGGGACATTGTCGAGATGAACTTGGCTGGGTTTCTTTCGGCCTTCGCAGAAGAAGAGTGCGTTGTATTTCTCCATTTGTTTTATTCGATCGACCAGTGTCCTTTCCTGGCCAGATGCTGTAACATTGCGCACGAGAGTTTTCGCATCTTGATCTGTGAGACGTAGAACAAGGTAGTTCGCGATTAGGGAGAAAAGCCGGGCATCAAAATCTCTCGTTTGTTGCGAGGCCAAGATCAAGCCCACACCGTATTTCCGGCATTCCTGTGCCATTGTGGGAATAAGCTTTAGCCGCGCGGCGCGGTGTGCCTCGTCGAAAATGACGAAGTGGCTGATACTTTTCTGCGGCTCTCGGTAGAACATCTCCTTGTAAAGTCCGTAGAACAAGAGCGACGCGAATGCACGCTGGAGATTCGAGTTCTGAGTTGAGTGAATTCTTACGATAACGGGACAGTCACTTTCCCAGAGACTGCCGCGTTCGACACCAATATTGAAGAAGCCATAATCCTCCAACTCCTGAAGACGCACCAGTAACGTCTGCAGCCCACGATCCTTTTGTGGACGGGTTTGGAGAATCTTGACAAAGCGCCCGAATTCAGGCACAGGAAGCCCCGCCTGGGCAACATAAGATCGATCCCAACCTTGTTCTTGGTAGCTCTTTTTAATGGCTTGGCGAATAGCTTCTCCCTGAATATCCCCAAGTTCCGGATAAATGGCAAGGAAGATATCCCGAAGTTCACCCGCGACGTCGAGGTATGTGCGTTTTGATTCCCGTGCCGGCAAACAGAGAGGGTTGTAGCCCAAACCGTCATAATCGACAAAGCGAACCTTTCCGAACAGATTTTCGAGCCGCCGGTCAATGTCTTGGTGATAGGAAAAGACAATGGGAAGCGCCCCCTGTTCTCTTAACTGATAACAAATATTGATGAGGCAAGTGGTCTTACCCATACCCGAAAGGCCGACTACAAGCAAGTGAGGATGCCCTTCCGTTGAGGGTTGCCAAACAACAGGTGTCTTCACAAAAACGTCCTCACCCAGATGAATGTGGAGTTTCCTGTTAGGTACATTCCCCGTCCCGGAGGGAGAAACGCCGCTGATTTCGTGTGACTCCATTTGTTGCTCCCGGAATTCCTCCTCGCCAGTCGGGACTGATTCAGACAAGGTGGCAGGCTGTTCAATCGGTGGATATTTTTGCTCCTCTTTGCCTGGAGAGAGCGATTGTACTGGCCGTATACTTGCACCGCGAAAATCTGAATCTGGAAGACATGCGGGACCAAACAGGAAGATACGGGTATCCCAGTCCGGTTGTGAGATCTCGATCGGATCCACGCCTGAATACTCGGGACAGAACACAAATCCTCTGTCACCGCGAGGTATGCCGGAAAATGAATGTGACACCCCTAATTCGACCATGCGATCGATTTCTGTAATAAGACGCTTGTAAACCTCATCCTTTAGATAGTGGCGCTTTGCTTTGTCAGCATAAAATCTCAACACACGAGCCAATTTGGCCCTTCGGATGGCTCGTTGGGTAGTTGGAATATTTTCATCCAGGTACCAGTTAGTCCAGCGATCGCGTAACCATTCCGTTTGCCTTCGGATGTGTTCCAAATCTTCTGGATTTCGCGCCGCCCGAAGATGTCGTCGGTACTTCACTTCCACGAAACGGAAGATCAACGAGCTGCGAGCACCTAAAGACACATGGACTAAATCGGGCCTTGTGTTTACCGACTCTGGATTACCCTTTTCCTGAGAATCAAAAGGCGGTAAAAGATCGCGAACATCATCTACCGGAACGAAAAAACCGCTTGAAAGAGCGGTCCACACATCATTATCTGATTGTGCCTCTCGACAATTGGCATTAACCAGTGCCAGTGCAATTAACTCCCCTGTCGTCGCTTTCCTGCCGGTAAGTCGGATTGCAAGTCGTCCACTCAGGGACTTCAAATGCCATAGAAAGAATTCAGCGTTTTGTAGACTTCGGCTTAGACCCATTTGATCGAGTGTTGTGCCCAGTAAACTCCGTATTTCATCAAGATTGCTAGTAGAGGTGATCAACTGAAGGTATCCCAGGTCTTCGCGCTCAGGTACGCAGTCAATCACATATGCGTCGTAGATGTCCCGATTATCCCTTGGAGAATCAAAGTATTCAATCCCGGCGTTTCGATCCACTGTAATTACCCAATCACACAATTCATGAAGCGTATTTAAGCTCTTAGCTTTGTCCTCTGATATCTCGGTTCGCAGGACTGGTATATCTGTTGATGAACCGCCGAGATTACGAACAACTGATTTCTGAACAGCCTGCTCAATGCGGATTAGTCGCTCAGTGTGAAATCGGTCCGCGGGATGTTTTTCACCGTCGAGACCCAAAGGAATTCGAGCTTTCCATATAGGTGACGGTTCACTGGTATAGCAACGATCGAAGAAGGAGAGAAGCCCAAAAGCAGCAAGAGGTCGCCTACAATCGTATTCTGATTCGGGCGCCACTACAACATGAGACTCAAACGTATCGAATGCCACTGCAAGATGCGCAGGAGTCTTTGGGATCTGTAAATCGCGCCGTGCCCAGCGCAGGCGCGGAAGAACAACGCCGCCGTCTAACGATAACGACTCCAACATCCAGCGGTCTTCTGAGGAGATGAAACCCGCCCCACTACGTCGTTTCTCACAAACGTCTGCGATAAACCTTCCGGCAATCCCCCGCTGGGATTCCGAAGGATATAGCTCGAGCACGAAAGCCGGAGCTGTTTCTTCATTTTCTGCGTCGTTGTCTATTGTCTCAGGTTTCTTCAGCTGCTCACAAACCTTACCTAAGGATCTTGCAACAGTCAGCCCGTCGCCCGGCCTGAGCGCGTGCACATACAAGAGTCTTGAGGTTCCGTGGCACTCCAGGTACTTTAGGATTTCCTTGCCCAGCACCTCGGCGCTCTGCATATCCACTGTCGGAACTGCATCCGCAGTTTCTGTTGATCCTAATGCACGGGCCAGCAATGCCATCGATGCTTTCGGCTCCAAGTCACGGTCGATAACCATGCCAGCCGCATGGAATCCCAGTGTGTCAGAAAAGACAAACGTGCTTTGACCATTCAGACCAGGCAGAAAGGCGGGGAACATAGCGCCATCGAGTGCCTGTATTTCGTCGCGAATATCTTTTGGCGCAATCTTCTGTTCGAATCGGGTATGAAAAACTAGATTGTCATAGGCTGCATGCCATGCAACCCTGACTGGATGGCTGGGGAGAACAATCAACCCGATTGTCCGCCCGGACAGAGATTGCACCTCTACCGTGTTAACAAGAGCAAAATGAGGAGGAAACGCATCAGAATCCAACAATGCTGTCCAAGACAGTACATATTCCTTTATTACATTGTCAAAAGTTTTCGAGTTTTCATCATAGACCTGGCCGACGCCCCCTCCGTTTCCAGCAAGACGTTCTGACATGCGACGGCTGGCCGTTTCGGCGCGTTCCCACAGTGATTTCTGGAACGTTTCAGCCGAATAATCGGGCTTGGCAAAGGGCACAAATTCTACAGCACCTGCCCTTGCACCCGATGCGCGGACCTTTACTCGCCAGCGTCCGATAGCTCCTCCTTCGTCCTTCCAGCACTTCTCGATGTCCCGGATCAGTGGGGGGCGGAATACCCGAAAACTCTTCCCTTTTTGGGGAGTTCGAAGAAGCACGAATCCCTTAGCATCTTCCGGCAAGTCCATGTTCGAGGAAACAAGTGTGGTAATCAGATCACGATCTTCCAGTTCAATCAATCCCTCACTGAAACAACGGACTTTCTTACCCACCCCCCCTTTTTCCTGTTTGATCGGTTCTCCGAAACAGATTACGAATTCTTCAGTTTCCTGTGGTTCGACGGCGTCATTCCCTATCACGGAAACGACCACCTTAGCGGAGACCAGAGCATCCTCGCTTAAAGTTAGGAAATCGTCATTGGTGAACCGGCATTTTTCCTCCTTCTTTGCGGAATGACGGATCTCTTTTGCGGCAAGTTCCTCATCCATGTCTGTAAGGATGGCTACCCGATACTCGACTGCTCCTTTCTCCAAATTCTCAGGATGCGCCTTCCACCGAATTTCGAGCGTGGAGTATTCACCGGCGACCTGGGCATCAGGTTTAAGAAGAAAGACGGGGGGCGACTCAACACTTTCTCCCGCAACAAGCCCAGGCCACTTGTAGAGGTTGCCGCTGGGGTTTCTCCACGGACTCAGTTTTATGTGCTGGACAACATGCGCTGCGCCCTTAACTCGAAGCGAATTAACCCATAGATGAGGCTTGTCTGCCAGGTCTGCCAGAGCCAAAAGAAGAGGCTTTGTTGCTACCGTCCGGAGATACAACTCCAAGTCGCGAACCTGCTCGTCAGTAGGGCTCAGCAGATTCAAGGCTTCAATGCGGGCCGCAGGCGTTGCAGCAACAGACACAGTTCCAAGCAGACGGGCCACAAAGAGCTGCGAGATGTCAAGAGCCCGATCATCACTCCCATCATCGAACCTTATTGGCCATAGCCCGAGTAAATACAGAAACTCCCCAGGATGTCTGCCCTCTTCGGCGCTACGTACTAGGAAGTCAAATTCAGCCCAAGGCGAGACACGCTCATGCCTACCTCTAGCCTTGGCTTTCTTTATGGCCTGTTTCGCGAATTCTTGGTATTGGCACGACGGTCTCTGCTTCAGTTCATGTAATGCCAGCTTAACAGCTTCCTCGAAGAGCCCTTTTTCCTGTACCTCGCGCCCGGCGCTAAAGATGCCATCCATTCCGGCACCGGCTTGCGCTGTATCCACGAGCAACAGCACAGGAACCTCTTTGGATTCGCGCATTTCAACGGCCTGGTCAGCGGTGATGGTGCGGCTGACGGAATCGTTTATTCCCGCGACACGAAACACCTGCCAGTCTTGGGGAGCAAAACTGGAATTGGCCACCAGAGCCTCCACAATATCAGCAGTCAGGCATCGAATGTAAGCCATCGAACCTTTGTCCGTAGGAGCGCCAAGCACGTGCTCAAGAGCCTGGCTGAGTAACCTGGCATGACGTTCAGTCAACTGCATGGTCTAACTTCCTTTCGGGATTGAAACGAACCCAGAGGCGTTTCATCGCTTCGGCATCGTTGACGCCTGTGAGCAGGCCCAGGTCCCGCAACCTCCGCTCGAGAATTGCCCGGTTAGCCTGTAAGAGGTCGTTTGAAACCGTCATACCCGGCGGCGCTTGATCTACACAGAAGCCGTAACGGTCGCGGATGATACGCACAAACTCCTTAAAAGAAAGCGGACGTACGCCATCTTGGTTTCCACTTGGAAGAAGCAGCAAATGAACCAGGTAGTCCAAGACCGAATCGGTAAAGACGAGAGAACGGATTTCTCGGGTCTTTTTTCCCGTCACAGAATCTTCCTGCCTGATCCGGCGTTTCGCCGCCAGGCCATTAGGGCGTCCGATAAGCAGGGAAGAGTCTATGCATTTTAGAAGTTTAGTCTGAGTGTTTTCTCTTCCGAGGAGCAGCGTCAGCGCCTCAGCCAGTCGACGGGCGGGATTCGGGTACCCCTGGGTATCCTCCAACACCTCGGCGGCATCGGGAGCGTCCTCCCGTAGCCTTTCAGCGAGTTTCTGTGTATCATCGTCCATGCGGTCAAGAATTCGCTGGGATTCTTCATGGCGGTCGTGCAAGATACTTCCCAGCAGATTAAGCCAGTTTGTGGCATAGGGTCTGGTTTGTCTCGCATATTCTCGGAGGTTTCGTCTGGAACGCGCCTCAGAGTCCAGAAGCCGGGCAACCATTAGGATAGTCGGGAATCGTTCGACCCGGCGCAGAAAATCATCGAAACAATGCTCGGCAAGAGACCGAAGTCGTCGATCCGTTCCGTTTGAAGCGTCCACGAAAAGGAGAGGGGGGTGCTGTTTACTCTTCTCGCGGACGACACTGGTTTCAGCCCATTCCAATAGAATCTCGATTACGCTGTTCAGAATCGTTGTAAGGCCGACCGCCATGCAGGATTCCAGCATGATCACGAAAGACTGACGCGGAATTACGCTGGCATACGCACGCACAAACTTTCGAATGTCCTCGGAGAAGTAATCTGCAGCTCGCTCGGCGATAGGCCGTTGATTAGAGATATACTCACCCTCATTGCCGCGCAACTTTTCCGGGGCGGCGCCTAATTCCTGCGCCAGGCGGATCATCAGCAATTGATCAATCCCGACAGGAACTCCTTCGTCGAACTTGTCGGCAGTAAGGCTCGCTAACTCTCCTTGAATCTGTACTCCCGTATGGAACGCGCTCAGGAGTAAATTTTTGTCGAAACCACGCCCTACGGCAAACCACGTGCGATCTTCTGCGCGGTTTTGCTCTATCGTGCCGCCGCGTTGATCTGCCAGCATTGCGACGATCATCTCTGGAACATATCGAAGATTCCCTACATGTTCCGGAAGGTCTATCCAGGACGCCATATAGTGGGCCGGAGCAACACGCTGAATCGGCACAGTTCGGCCCAAGGCGCGGTTGGTATTTTCAAGACAATAGCAGAGGAGCAAATCTCCGAGTACAGCCAACTCGGCTTCCCCATGAAATCCTTCGAGCGAAGGCGTCTGGCTCAGTCTTGCAGCCACAGTCTCAATGGTTGCGACTCTGCGTTTTTCGTTCTTTATTTCACCAGCCGGCGCAAACGTTTGGAGGAACTTTCCTTTACCACGCCGCCGGCCAAAGCGGAACATATAGAATACAGCTGGCAAGACAGCAGAAAGGTCGAAATCTTGAATTGAGACCGGAAAAACCTTCTCATAATTCCCGGTCCATATCTCACGCGTCATGTCTCGACCTAGAACATCTTCGACGATCTGACGGCTCATGCTTGCCCTCCATCTGCAAGTCGGCTAAGAATTAGTTTCTGCACAACCCCGTCACCTGCATGCTCCATGTGTGCGGCAATTCTGAACACAACTTCGTCTTCAATGGGATTCCATGCCAGCATCTCGCGTTCGTCCTCGCGCGCCAACCGCTGAACAAAGATAGAAAGTTGGGCGAACGTATCGTCACTGGACACATCACCCAGTTGGTAGCCCTCGCTTAGTTCGAGCAACAGGTGAAACAGTTCAGCGCCCAGGCGCAACCGTTCCTCATCACGGCCATTGCGGTAGCGGTAGATAAGCCACGCTTGGCGATGAAGGCGATCTAACCCCTCAGATGCGGGCGGCATGTCTGCCTCCAGCCGGAAAGCGTCGAACGGCTTCTCAACCCAGAAGACCGTCTCAGTAGGTGTCCGCGGCATAATCCTGAGCGGTACGACACCCGGCCGATCAAGTGCTTTCGGAGGCAGATCTTCCAGCCGCGAAATGCCCAGGCAGAGCCGTCGACAGACGTCAGCACGCAGATCGCCCTCCATCTCTTTTAACGGGAGTTGGCGGAACAGCCTCAGATGGCGGCCGCGGGCGAGGTCCAGCGCATGGGTATCTTGTGCTACTTCCTCCAAATGCGTAGTCGTCCATTCGAAAAATGCGCGCCTTCGTGCTGAAGCCAGTGGCATTTGAGGCCCGTAGCAAGGAGCGGTCTTCCTGGAGTCATCTCTCTGCTCACTCAAGAGATACCTGTCTATCTGCGGGTGAGCTTCAAGCGCTGGATCAAAGCGTGCTAACTCTCGCAACACTTCGCCCTGACGCGCCGGTGCTGTCGGGTCGAAGACCAAATCCCAGTATGGCAGTGGTCTCGTCTTTGATCCCTCATGATACTCCGCGCAAGAGTGCAATCCGAAGAGAATGAAAACCAGCGCGGCACGCAATTCGCGCGCTGTAATGTGCACTTCACCTCGAAGGTGGACTGCCTGCAAGGCTTCGATGAGACGTTTCCGCGCTCTTCGTCGGATATCTTCCGGGGCTTTTACGGGAACGGTATCTGGTCCGAATATCTTCATTGCCCGAAACACCTCGCAATGCGTCAGGGCGGAGCAAGTCAAACATGGGGCCCATAATTCTCCTGCACGCTCCCCGCCATATAAACGATCTAGAAGCCGATCCACGAAGTGCGTCTGAATTGATGAACGATCGTCTGTAAGTCCGCCAACAAGCGAACGCCGATTGAGATTGATAAATCGAATATAAGACTCTGGTGGCGTTTCTTCCTCTTCCAGGTAATCATACAGAGCTTCCGTCAACGGTGTGGCACCGCCCGCCCTTCCCTCGACAGACGCTATCCATTCAAGCAGCCGTCCGTCGTTAATGGCGAGCAAATGGGCAATATCTTCAGTGGGCGGCCCCTGCTGGAAGGGGGCCAAAAAATCATCCAGAAGCTGATCTGAGGAGCGCCCGCACCAAGCGGCTGAACCGTCGAGATTCATGCGTACGATTAGGCCATCCTCCAGGCGGTGCTTGAGCACTCGTTCTGCTGATTGATGTTCTCCGAAGCCGAGACACTTTGCAAGATGCTGTAAGAGCGCTGTCTTACCGTCACCCGCATTGCCACAGAGAATGATCAGCCGAGCACGGCGTTCCCGAATAGCCTTGCAGAGCACTTCCTCTAGACCCGTTTCCACATACGTTTGGGTCGCGAACGGAGTATCTAAACCGCGCGTTTCGCGATTGCCCTTCAGCGAACCTGGGTAAGACTGTAAAAGAGACAGCAGCCAATCTACCTGCTCTTCGCGAAGGTTTTCAGGGGGCATAAGGTTGGCAATTTTGCCAGTAGGTCCTGGTGTTTTGGGTAGATGCTCCGCCGCCTCCTTTACGGTTCCCGTCGGATTCAGAGCCTCAAAGGCTTCCGCGACGGACTGAAATCGCTGACCAGGGTTCGGGTGGGTCGCTCGATCAAAAAAGGGACCTAGAATCGGGTATTCGTCTCTGTTAATACCTTGCCAATTGATTCCCCGTTCTTTGGCGCGGTCACCACCGTATTGAAACGGCTCACGCTCAAAAAGCACGTGGAAAAAGCTTGCCGCAAGGGCATAGATGTCATCGGAAGGAGACGCTTTGTCCCCAGTCAAGCGCGATGGAGAACAATATAAGATTGTCCCTGACTCTTTCCGTACCTGACCGATTTTTGATACGAAATCGTAGTCGGTCAGTACCGCGTTTCCCTCTGAAATAATGATGTTGCGCGGGCTGACATCGCCGTGGATAAGCCCATTCTTATGAAGCGTATCCAAAGCGTCGCACAGACTGCGGAGCCAGCGTACGCCCAATGCCTCGGCACTCACCTCCTGCATTTCCTCCGCAAGAAGAGGAAAGACGCCAATGAAGTCAGCCAATGGTGTGCCTTCAACCCATGTCATGAGCGATACGAAATCGTTTTCCCGCCACTCGGTTGCGACCTCGTAAATCGCAGAGAGGCCAGCATGGCGCCCCAGATGTGAACGAGCAAGGTTGTAGGCCTTCAAAACGCGTTCACCGCGGTCCATATCGTACACGACCTTTGCAACGTAGGTTCCCAGTTCTTCTTTTGTTGTACGGTCCAATTCAATTACTTTGAACGTGGCGCCCACACCTCCGGTTCCGAGTCGCGTTACAATCCGGTAGTCTTTATTTCGAAACCGGACCAGTTGGTCCTCTGACCAGAAACGCGCGGGAGGTGGCGGAGGAGGCGGAACAGATTCTCCCAGCAATTCAGCAAATTCTTTTTCTAGCGCATCGAGGGAAATGCGATCCTCAGGAGAATCTGCCATACCCTTGGACAAGATTTCTAAAGCCTCAGCGGATTTTGCATCATCAAGATTTTCAAACAGCAAGCGAAGTGACGCGCAGAGGGAATAAACATCTGACCGTTGGTCAGCCGCGGCTAATCCCTGCGCGCGTACTTCCGGAGCCGCAGAATCCTCCCACTCTTTTGCCGTAGGGATAGTAGAACCTACACTGATATCTGAAGGGATCCGGGCCAGATGAAAACCCGTGAAGATGGGCGTACCGTCATGGCGAACACGAATTGTGCAAGCCGTAAGATTACGGTGAACAATACGAGACTCTCCCACTTCAGCCGTATGCATTTCCGCAAGGGCATGGATGGTCTTGCGCGCAAAATCCATGCGTTGCATTATGTCCCAGAAGGAATCCTTAGCGCGTTCAGAGAGGGTTGGTGCGGCGGGGTCTACGACTGTAAAAAAGCACATTTCTCCGGGATAACCAGGCGCATCTTGGAATGAATCAAGTATCCGCGGTGCCCAATGGAACTGCTGCAACGCATGAATGGCGTCAAATTCCCGCTGAGCTTTACGGCGTGCATTTTTCTCCGCCGCAGCCGAAAGATCATAAAGGTGGAGAACGACTTTATCCTGCTGGACGGAGCGGATCCCGTGATATACGCGATGAAAACGTTCATCCTTCGGTGTCTCGAGCCTCAGGTTTACCAATCCACCGAATCTGGTGAGGTTGCCTGTGAGACTGACAACCGAACGTGGTTCTAGGGCTCGAGCCAGTCTACGGATATCATTTCGGGACAATACCTCCTCATCCTCTATGCCTAATGCGGCCTTCCAATCGTCAAGCGAGAGTAGAGCGACTCCACGAACTTTCTTACCTTGAATATCGCCGCGGATTTCCGATGGCTTCCAGGTCAGCAAAATAACGGCATCCACGCGAGGTAAATTTTGTATAATCTTGCGAAGCGTCGTTCCAATCTTGCGTGCCTTATTGGCTGCTCGGTCAGCTTCATGTTCAACGATCTCGGAATGCTCTTTTATCCACTTGGGATTCCAATGCTTGACCTCTACCACGCGAATCCCTGGCGGACCTAGGACTACGATGTCTATCTCGTCCGAGTACAGCTGATGGGAGACGGAGAAAGCTAGGTTCGTCAGAAGGATCCATTCGTCGTCCCCAGGGAGGGACTCCAATTGGTTTTTCAGATGCTCGAAGGCCTTGAGTTCACTCTCGTTGACCGCCGTGCCACATGGGAATTGGGTTACTCTCATCGAATTTTCTCCGGAGGCATCAAAAGGTCAGACTCGTCCCGTACAAGAGATTTATTAATAGCGAACTGCCAGGGGACAAACCACCCTGATACCTAGAGTCATATTATATGCTTGCTCATAAAGCATCCTAATTTTCAATATCCGCCCCGCGTGCGGTTTGCGCTTACGATATATAAATTGATCCGGGGCGGGCAAATTGTGTAAACTGTTCTTTCCTCCAAGGGGGAGAGGTGTGCCACCATTTGGGTCTGGCGGGCGTATCGCCGGCAGTGGAGGCGGGGGAGAAACTGGTATTTTGGTGTAGTTTAGGAGCTCGTGACCATGAAACGGACATTTCAGCCTTCCAATCTGCGCCGGAAGCGCACCCACGGCTTCCGGGCCCGCATGGCCACTCCGGGCGGCCGCGCGGTGCTGTCAGCCCGGCGCCGCAAGGGACGCAAGCGCCTCACGGTCTGATGGTTTCCGGTCGGGAAGCCCCGGAGTCCGGCAGGCTGCGGTATGCCTTTCCCCCCTCGGCCAGGATCCGCCGCCGCGCGGAGTTCGATCTGGTCTTTAAACAGGGAGAGCGCATCAGCGGCCAGGGATTTGCGTGTTACCTGCTTCCCAGGGCGCAGGACACGGAATCCAGGCTGGGACTGGCGGTATCCCGAAAAGTGGGCGGCGCGGTTTCACGAAACCGGGTCAAGCGCTGTATCCGTGAATTTTTCCGGCTGCACCGTTCCGGATTTACCCGGCCGGTAGACCTCGTGGTGGTGGCCTACAAAGGCGCGGCGGACATGACGGGACGCGAAATGTGGCGCGAAATATCCCGGATGCTGAACCGAAAGGGCATACTGCGTGATCGTGAGGACACTTAAACGGCTCATTCGCCTGTATCAGCGGTATATTTCCCCGCTGCTGGGCGAGCGGTGCCGTTTTTACCCTTCCTGTTCCCAGTATGCGCTGGAGGCGCTGGACGCCCACGGGCTGTTCCGGGGAACGGCCCTGGCGGTATGGCGGCTGCTGCGGTGCCAGCCGCTGTGCAAAGGAGGATATGACCCGGTGCCTCCGTCCCGGAAGTCCCGCGGCCCCATCGACAGGAGCGACGCCGGCTGTGCAGTTTGATGACGACAGGGAACTGCAGCGGAACCAGCTGATCGCCACGGTGCTCATGCTGCTGGTGGTCGGGGTGTGGATTTTCTACACCAGCAGCCAGACGCCGGTCACTCCCCCCGCAGAGCAGCAGGAGACCCTGCCCTCCCCAGTCCAGGACCAGCCGGCGGAAACGGCAAATGAAGCGCTGCCGGCCGGTTCGGGACAGACGCCGGCTGATGGGCCGATCGCGTGGCTGCCGCCCCCTGTCAATCCGGAAGAGGAGACGGCGGACGACGTAATCCGGATCGCTTCTCCTGTGGACCCGTCGGATCCGGCGCCGCGCCTGGAGCTGGCGTTCACCCGGATAGGCGCGCGACTCCGGGAGGCGCGGGTCGTACTGGGGAAAGCCGGGGAGGATTCCGCCCAGCTCGTGCCGCTGCCTGAACAGCCGGACGCATGGGCGCCACTGCCCCTGGGGTTGCGGTTTGACTCGAACCTATGGCGGGATGAAGTCAACCGGCGACGCTGGGACGTGGAGCCTGACACCGGTCCCCATGTGGCGGCGTTCAGTCTGACCATACCCGGAAAGGCGAAACTCTACAAGCGCTTCACCGCTGAAGCCGGAAAGCACGTGGTGCGCGTAGAGGTCACGTGGGAAAACCTGTCCCAAACCGATATGGCGCTGGGCATTGACACGCGGGAGCCGTCCGTGGCGCTTCTCTGGGAGCCCCAGGTCAATTCCGGGGACTTCGGGAAAGGGCTATCCCAGCAGTTTGTCACGCGCAAAGGCGGCCAGAACAGTTTCACCGCGGTATCCTCCATCGCGCCGCCCAAAACGGACAGCCTGTATTCCATTCGGGAACTTGACCCCGAATGGGTTGCGCTGAGCAGCGCCTATTTCGTGGTGGCTTTCCGGCCGACATTTGAGGCGCCTGAAGACAGCCAAGCCCGTCCGGACGGATGGATAACCGCCGCGCCGGACAAATCCCGCCTGACGATGGGGGTAGGCGCCCCCCGCCGGGAAGTCTTGTCCGGTGAACGCGCCTCGTGGACCTTTGACGTCTACATTGGGCCTACCGCCCGCCGCGCCCTGGCGGCGGCCTGGCCCGGACTGGACACGGTTCAGCGGTTCTTTACCAGTTTCGATTTTATGGACTGGTTCGCCAAGTTTCTGCTGAACCTGCTCAACTGGTTTTACGACCACGTTTTTCCCAATTACGGACTGGCCATCATTTTCCTGACCATTCTGGTTCGCGTGGCGGTGTTTCCGCTTACCTGGAAAAGCATGGTCAGCATGAAGCGGATGAGCCAACTCGCGCCGGAGTTGGAAAAGATCAAGCAGGAAGTGGGAGATGATCCCCAGGAACTGCAGCGGCGCACCATGGAGCTGTACCGGGAACGGGGCATCAATCCGCTGGGAGGATGCCTGCCCATTTTTCTGCAGCTTCCGGTGTTTTTCGCCCTGTACCGCATGCTTTGGCAGGCTTTTGAGCTGCGCCGGGCGCCGTTCCTGTGGATCACGGACCTGTCCGAGCCGGACCGGCTGATCACCCTTCCGTTCACGATCCCCATCCCCTTCTCCGCACAGGGCATCGACGCCGTCAATCTGCTGCCGATCCTCGGGGCCGTCGCCATCCTGTTCAGCCAGGAGCTCATGCCCACGTCGGGTCCCACCCAAACGCCGCAGCAGAAAATGATCATGCGGATCATGCCCGTCATTTTTACCCTGTTCATGTACAACCTTGCCGCGGGGTTAAACCTCTATTTCCTGGTGAGTTCCCTGATCGGCATCGCGCAAAACGTGGTCATCCAGCGCGTGAAGATTGAACCGAAACCCGTGGCCCCAAAGAAGCCTGCCGTCCGGCGCCGGCACTTCTATGACGAGGCCCAGGCCCGAAAACGGGAACTGGCCCGGGAGATGCGCCGTGAAAAAGAAAAGCGCGCCAGGTCAGACCGCTGAGGTTCGGGCCATGCACCGACTTCCCCTGATCCGGGAAGGCCGTTCTACAGGAGCATGACCTATGCGCCAGGTTGAAGCTGAAGGAAAAACCCGCGAAGAAGCGGTGGAAAAAGCCCTGAAAGAACTGGGCGTTGAAATGTATGAGGTGGATCGGATCGAGGTGCTGGACTCCGGCAGCCGGGGGATTTTCGGCTGGGGGGCGCGCCCGGTACGCGTTCGACTGACCGTTGAGCATCTGGAAAGCCCGCCGCCCCGTCCATCCAGGCCCCAGACGGCCCAGCAGCCCAGGCAAAAGGAAGGGGGCGGGGGACCGAAATCCTCACCGCAGCATGCCGGGAAGAGCCATCCCTCCGCGAGAGGCGGCATGCCGTCCGGGAAACCCGGAGCTAACACGCCGCAGCAGCAACAGCAGAAAAACAAAAAACAGCAGACCCGGCCGCAACAGGATAAGCGCAGAAACGATCCTCCGGCGTTCCTGAAGGCGTCCGGGAACCGGAAACAGCAAAACGCTCCGACCCGTCCGCCGGCCAAACCGGAAGCCCATCCGCAGCCGGTTGCCGTTTCCGGTGTTGAAGCCGCCGCTGTTTCCCCGAACACGGCGTCCGCGGAGCAGACCCCGCCGTCTTCCGTGCACCACGAAGCCCTGGAAGCCCTGCGGCGGGCGGAAATGTTTGAGAAATTTGAGAAAGGGGAAATACCGGTTCCTCCGGCAGATGAAAACGAGGCGGCAGGTGAAAACCAAGACCCCGCGGAAGCGCCGCTCAGTGAAACGGAACTTCAGCGCGCCGAAACCCTGCTGACGGAACTGGTGACCAGAATGGGCTTCGACGCGCGGATTGTTCAAGGGGGAATGTTTGACGGGATTCCCCGGCTCATCATCGAGACCTCCCAAAGCGGCCAGGTTATCGGTAAAAACGGACGCACCCTGGAATCCCTGCAGTACCTGCTTAACCGCCTGATCGCGCCGGAGTCCGCGCTGGATCTGCGGGACCGGATCGCGGTCGACTGCCAGGGATACCTCGAAAGGAAACGGCGGGTGCTGCGCGACATGGCCGAGAAATTCGCCCGGATGGCCGTCTCCAGTGGAAAAATCCAGCGCATCAAACCTCTTCCGCCCCAGGAGCGGCGGATAATCCATATCACCCTCCGGGACCGCGCGGACGTAACCACTTCCAGCGAAGGGAACGGTTATCTCCGGTCCGTCCGGGTTATTCCCAGGCAGCCCCGTCCGGATACCCAGCAGTCTGCCCCAAAACGCAAAAACCGTCATAAGAGGCGCCGACCCGGGGGGCAGCGTCCTTCCGGCCCGGCCCCGACGCAACAGAATCCAGACTGATTCTCCCGGAAGGCGCCGCCATGCGCGACAGGGGCGAAGATACCATTGCCGCCATTGCCACCCCGCCAGGCGAAGGCGCGGTCGCCATCATCCGGATCAGCGGTCCGCGGGTTACCGACATCCTTGGCGCGGTGTTTCGTCCGCTTCACGGAAAACAGCCCCCGGAGAGAACCCCGTGGCGCCTGCGGCATGGCTACATCACGGATCCCTCGGGTCAGGTCCTGGACGAGGTTCTGGCCGTCTTCATGCCTGCCCCCCGCACCTATACCGGTGAACCCATGGGTGAAATACACGGGCACGGCGGGCCGGCCGTTCTGGGCGCCATTCTGGAGGCGGTCATGGCCGCGGGCGCCCGTCCGGCGGAGCCGGGTGAGTTTACCCGGCGGGCCCTGCTGAACGGCAAGATTGACCTGACCCAGGCGGAAGCCGTCATCGATCTTATCCGCGCGCGTACGGACGCCGCCCTGCGCGCCGCAACTGCCGCCGCGGGAGGCGTCCTGCGCCGGGCGATCGAAGCCCTTTCCGACCAGGTCGCCGAACTGCTTGCCCGGGCAGAAGCTACCGTGGATTTTCCGGAAGAAGACCTGCCTGAGCTGGTGACGGACGCCTGGTTTGATGCCCTGCGCGCCACCCGGAAGAGTATGGCTGAACACCTCGACGCCTACCGGGCCGGACGCCTGTTCCGCGAAGGGGCAACCGTGGTTATCGCGGGCCGGCCGAACGCGGGGAAATCAACCCTTTTTAATCGCCTGCTGGATGAGGAGCGCGCCATCGTGACGGATATTCCGGGAACCACCCGCGACATCCTGGAGGGGTGGACGGCTTTCGGCGGCATTCCCGCGCGGCTGCTGGATACGGCCGGCATGCGCGATACGGCGGAGCCCATAGAGCGCGAAGGGGTAAACCGGGCCCGGGATGCGGTGGATCGGGCCGACCTGGTGCTGTGGGTTATGGACCTGAGCCTGCCGGACCATACGCTGCGGGAGGAATGGGAAGAGTTTGTCCGGCGCCAGGTCGGAAACGTGCTGTGCGTCGGGAACAAATCGGATATGCGCCCGGCCGATATTGGTTTGCCGGAATTGCTCCGCGTATCCGCCCACAGTGGCGACGGGCTCCCCGGCTTGCGGGACTGCATTGCCGCCCGGTTGCGGGAGCTGGCCGGAAACCGTTCTCCCGATGAACCCCTGCTCTCGCACGCGCACCAGGCCCACAGCCTGCGGCGGGCCATGGACGCGCTGGATGCCGCGCTGCGGCAATATGGTCCGGCGGGCACCGCCGCGCTTCAGCCCGAACTGCTCGCCTTTGAACTTCGGGAGGCCCTGCGCGCCCTGGGCGAGATCACGGGGGAGACAACGCCTGACGACCTGCTGGACCGGATTTTCAGCCAATTCTGTATCGGGAAATAATCCGTCGGTTAAAGTTTTTTTCTCTTTCTGCCGATTTCATGAGTACGCCGCGACGCGGCAGGCAAAGTTGAGTCCCACGATCCGGCAGCCGGACACATCCCGGGGAACGTCCCATCCCCGTCCGGACAGGCCGGGCAGTCCTCCTTGAGTGTGCGCCACTTGTCGTCCCAGCCTGTGGCGCCATTTTTATTTGCGCTGTCCTAAATGCAATTTCGATCCCGCGCGTCCGCGCCGGATGTGCTAAGATGAACACGAAATAGACTGGCGACGGGGAATCAAAACGTCTCGGACAAAAGGATGCCGTTATGATTCTGACCAATATCGACACCGTTCCCAACATGCGTATCGTGGAACACTATGGGCTGGTTTCGGGGAGTACCGTGCGGGCCAAGCACATCGGCAGGGACATCATGGCGGGACTGAAGAACATCGTGGGCGGCGAGCTGAAGGGGTATACCGAACTGCTTAACGACTCCCGCAAGGACGCGATCAACCGCATGGTCGCGCAGGCCAAAGCCCTTGGCGCCAACGCCATTATTAATGTCCGGTTTGCCACGTCCGCGGTAGCGCCCGGCGCGGCCGAACTGTACGTGTACGGCACGGCCGTCCGGGTTGAATCGGAATAAGAATATGGACACGCTGATAAACCTATTCGTTTTTCTGGTTCTGCTTTCGCTGGGATTCTTTATCGGCCGCCGGAACGAAGCCAGGCACTATGCCAGCATCCGAAAACGGGAAGGCCAGCTTGCCGCGCTGCCGGTGATCGCGGCTGACGACTGGGATAAAAGCAGGCCGGTCCGGGAAGCCTGGCTCGAAACGGCCTGCGTGGTAATTTCCATCGATTATTTCAAACGGATTGCACTGGCGCTGCGGAACATTTTTGGAGGGCGGGTTCTTTCCATTGAGCCTCTGCTGGACCGGGCGCGCCGGGAAGCGCTGCTTCGCCTTAAGGAATCTGCCGCCGCGCGCAACGCCGATCTGCTGGTTAACCTGCGGATGGAAACCTCTTCCATATACGGCAACAAAGGAAAAAAGGCTTCGGTGGGTTCGGTCGAACTCTTCGCTTATGCCACCGCTATTCGGTATGACGCCCCCCAACCCGGGATGTCCGGAAACGGCTGAGGTAACCGGTGCGACTGGTGACCCGGGACATGGGCGATGCGGCGGAAGTCAACGCCCCTGATGCCAGGCAACAGTTCCGGGACGCGGTGTTGCTGCTGGCAAGCCTGCTGGCGATCGGGACAGCCTGTTTCTTTGCGGCAATCTGGGCGGTTGACTGGCTGGTTACCCGCATCCCGCCCGAGACGGAAGCGCAGGTATTTTCCTCTGTTCCGCCGGAAACGCTGATTCCCCTCAAACAGGCGGACCCTTCCGGCCATCCAGCCTGGCGGGTGTGGCAGGACACGCTGGAGCGCCTGCGCATCCACCCGGCGGTGCCGCGTTTAGACTACCGGCTGGCGCTGGTTGACTGGGACCAGCCCAATGCTTTCGCAATCCCGGGAGGGATCATCGCCGTCACGTCATCCCTGGTCCAGGCTGTTGGGGAGGACCGGATGGCCATTGCCATGATTCTGGGGCATGAGCTCGGCCATTTCGCGCACCGAGACCACCTTCGAAGCCTGGGACGGGGCGTCGTGATTGGCCTGCTCATCTCTACCCTGCTGGGAGGAAGCGATTTTGGCCTACTGGGAAACATGGCCGTTGACCTTGTCCACCTCCGTTACTCCCGAAAGCAGGAAGAACAGGCGGACCTGTTCGGTGCCCGGGTGGCCATAGATACCCTGGGCCAGGCAGAAGGCTTCGACCGGTTCCTGCGTCAACTTGCCGAACGGGATCAGCTGCCGTCGTGGGCGTATATGTTTTCCACGCACCCTGACCCGAAACAGCGCATCCAGGCGCTGGAAACCTTTATCCGAAACTATCGGTCCGAATAAACTGAGTTTTATTCCGACCGGACGCGACATAGAATCCGTCCCACGCCATGGTATGTGGAGGAGAATTGGGAATGAACCCAGCGCAACGCGAACCCTCGTGGATAGTTCCTGTCGCCATAATGAGCGCCGCAGGACTCTTTTTCTGGGCTATCCGAGGCACTACCGGCTACGGGGGCGAAACGGGCGGCATGCTGGCCGGTTTCGGCTGGGGGCTGCTGTGGTGGCTCCTCAGCCGCGCGGACGGGCGGGAACGGCACCGGCCATACGGCTCCCCCTGGGCACTGCTGGCGATAGCTTTGGGCATTGCCTACGGAGGGTTCACGGGATATGGGGTTTACGTCGGATGGGTCAAAGGTATGTTTTACCTGGATTATCCGCATGGCGCGCGGCCGATCAGCCCGCTCTGGGGGTATGCCGCGCTGTTCCTGTGCGGCCTGCACTGGGGCGGAAACGCGGGCGTTTTCCTGGCGTGGTGCGCGCCGGAAAAGCCGACGCGTGGCCGGGACTGGATTCTGCGGATCATCTCAGGCGTCGCGGGCGCGGCGATTGTGCTGGGCATAACAAAACTCTGGCCCCAGTGGTTTCTGCCGTTCTACGCCGAAGGGCTGTACCAGAATCCGGAAAACAAAACCTGTATCCGCGCCATCAACTCCCTGTGGACCATTGCTCCGCACATTGGCACGCTGGCAGGGTTTCTGGCTTATGAAATATTCAGAAAGGATCGGCGGGCGGTTCAGGTAATCCTGCTGATGGCCTTCGGGTTTGCGGTGCCTTTTGCCGTTGGCGGCATCTGGCATGCCCTTGGAGAGGTCGTCCCGTTGCGTATCGACTGGTGGAAAAATTGGGAAATGTCCATCGGTTTCGGGGGAGGCGCAACAATTGGCCTGGCCTACTGGCTGTTCAACCGGCCTCAGCCTAGACCTGCCTGGCAGGCCGGTCCCTGGACGCATCGCCTGTTCGCCACGGGAATTGCCCTGTGGTTCTGTTCTCTGCCGGTGCTTCAGGGGGCATACGACGGGCTCGGCCAGATCTGGAAGTTTGAACCCCGGGCTGCCGGTTACGCATTGCTGGCGCTGCTGGCCGCCCTGCCGTGGGCCATCCGCTGGCTTAAGCGCGAGCCTGCGGTCTCGATTCCCTATCCGGGAGAACAGGCCTGCCTGCTCCTGCTGGGGCTGATCATCCTGTGCGGGTATGCCGTAACGATGCCCTCCTCTTTCGCGGAGTTGAGGCTGGGCACCCTTGTGCTGCTTTCCCTGTATACCCCGTGCCTGGCGCTGGCGGCAGGGCTCTATTTCACCCGCATTCGCCCGCAAAAAAGCTGAAAGGCACGGTCAGCCCTGACGCGCCTGCGCGGCCAGTTGGTGGTATTCCTGCAGGGACAGGATCTGCGGTGTCTCCTGACGCAGCGCCCGGATGGCGGCGATCCCGGCCTTGGCTGCCGCCAGCGTGGTCATAATCGGCAACCCGCGTTCCAGCGCCGCCCGGCGAATGGCTTTTTCGTCTTCCTTGGCTTCCTGTCCCATGGGCGTATTGATGATCCAGTCCACTTCGCGGTTGATGATTTTATCCACGATGTTCGGACGCCCCTCGCCGACTTTGAATACCCGTTCGGCGGGAATGCCCATGGCCTTCAGCCGGTCCGCGGTGCCTTCGGTGGCCAGGAACCTGAACCCCAGGTCCGCCAGCGGGCGCGCGACAGATTCGATTTCCTGCTGGTCACGCCGGTTCAGGCTCAGGAAAATCACGCCCTTGGTAGGCAGCCGATTCCCCGCGGCGATCTGGCTCTTCGCGTAGGCCATGCCCATGGACAGGTCTATCCCCATCACTTCCCCCGTGCTCCGCATTTCCGGCCCCAGCAGGATGTCGACGTTCGGGAATTTAATGAAAGGCAGCACCACCTCTTTCGCGGACAGGTACGGCGGTACGGGATCTTTCGTGAAGCCCAGTTCCGTCAGTTTTTTGCCCAGCATGACTTTTGCCGCGAGCTTGGCCACCGGCACGCCGATGGCTTTGCTGACAAAGGGGATGGTCCGCGACGCGCGGGGATTGACCTCCAGCAGGTAGATCTCCCGGTCCCGGACCGCGAACTGAACATTCATCAGGCCCACCACCTCAAGTTCCCGGGCCAGTTTTCGGGTCTGGTCTTTGATTTCTTCGATGATTTCTTCCGGCAGTTCATACGGCGGAAGTATGCAGGCGCTGTCCCCCGAATGCACCCCTGCTTCCTCAATGTGCTGCATAATGCCGGCCACCACCACTGTTTCGCCGTCTGATATCGCGTCCACATCGATTTCAATCGCCGCCTCAAGGAACTTATCTATCAGGATGGGGTGTTCCGGGGACGCTTCCACCGCGTGGGCCATGTAATGGGCCAGCGAATCCCGGTCATACACGATCTCCATGGCCCTGCCGCCCAGCACGAACGACGGCCGGACCACCACCGGATATCCGATCTGATCCGCGATAACGGCGGCCTCTTCAAATGAAGTTGCCGTGGCGTTGCACGGCTGGCGCAGGCCAAGACGCTCCACGGCTTCCCGGAACAGTTCCCGGTCTTCCGCCCGCGCGATGTTTTCCGGGGATGTGCCGACTATGGGGGCTCCCGCCGCTTTCAGCCGAAGCGCCAGATTCAGCGGCGTCTGGCCGCCGAACTGGACGATGACGCCTTTCGGTTTTACCCGGTCCACTATGTTCATCACATCTTCGAAGGTGACCGGCTCAAAAAACAGGCGGTCGGCCGTGTCGTAGTCCGTGGAGACCGTTTCCGGGTTGCAGTTGACCATGATGGTTTCATAGCCGAGTTCCCGCAGCGCGAACACCGCATGCACGCAGCAGTAGTCAAACTCAATCCCCTGTCCGATTCGGTTCGGGCCCCCGCCCAGGATGATGACCTGCTCCCGAGATTTGTCAAGCCGCGTTTCATCTTCCGTGGCGTCGTAGGTCGAGTAGTAATATGGCGTGTACGCTTCAAATTCTGCCGCGCAGGTATCCACAAGGCGGTACCCCGGGATAACCCCCGCCGCCTTGCGCCGGGCGCGGACCTCGTCTTCGCTCAGCCCCCACATCCATCCCAACTGGCGGTCAGAAAAACCGTACTGTTTTACCCGCCGCAGGAAAACCGGCTCAAAGCGTTTCTCGGGCGCCGCGCTGCGGATTTCTCCTTCCATCTGGATAATCTCGCGCATCTGGCGCAGGAACCACGGATCTATTCCGGTCGCTTCGTTTATTTCTTCCACAGATGCCCCGAGGCGGAACGCCTGGGCGATCTGAAACAGCCGCTCGCGGTTGGGGGTCCGCATCGCGCGGATCAGCGCGTCTTTTTCCTGGGCAGAACTGCCGGCCCCCGCCTGCGGTTTGTCTTTCCCGTCCGCGCCGAGCCCGGCCCGGCCGATCTCAAGGCCGCGCAGTGCTTTCTGCAGCGATTCTTTAAACGTCCGCCCAATGCTCATGGTCTCCCCAACGCTCTTCATCTGTACTGTCAGGCGATCCTCCGCGCCGGGGAACTTTTCGAAGGCCCATCTGGGGATTTTGGTCACCACGTAGTCAATCGTCGGCTCAAAGGACGCCGGCGTCTCCCGGGTGATGTCATTGCGGATTTCGTCCAGCGAATAGCCCACCGCCAGCTTGGCCGCGATCTTGGCGATCGGGAAGCCGGTTGCCTTGGACGCCAGCGCGGAACTGCGCGAGACGCGCGGATTCATCTCGATCACCACCATCCGACCTGTTTCCGGGTGCACCGCAAACTGCACGTTGGACCCGCCCGTGTCCACGCCGATTTCCCGCATGATCTTGATTGCCGCGTCCCGCATCGCCTGGTATTCTTTGTCCGTCAGCGTCTGCGCGGGCGCCACGGTGATGCTGTCTCCCGTGTGAACGCCCATCGGATCAAAATTTTCGATGGAGCAGATGATAACCACGTTGTCATGAAGATCCCGCATCACTTCCAGTTCGAACTCTTTCCAGTTGAGCACGGATTCTTCAATGAGCACTTCCGTGACCGGACTGGCATTGAGTCCGAACTGCACGGCCTTCTCGAATTCCTCCCGGTTGAATGAAAGCCCTGCGCCGGTGCCTCCCAGCGTGAACGCGGGACGGATTACCGCCTGATAGTTGATCTCCGCGCCGAAATCCCAGGCCTCATCCATCGAGTGCACCACCTTGCTGCGAGGCACGTCCAGACCGCAGCGGAGCATCGCTTCTTTGAACAGTCCCCGGTCTTCCGCTTTCTTGATCGCACCCAGTTTCGCGCCGATCAGTTCCACGCCGTACCGGTGCAGGATACCCTGTTCGGACAGGGCCACCGCCAGGTTCAGGCCGGTCTGCCCGCCTACCGTTGGCAGCAGCGCGTCGGGGCGTTCCCGTTCAATCACCCGCTCCAGGAAATCGACGGTCAGCGGCTCTATGTATACCCGGTCCGCCATTTCCGGATCCGTCATAATCGTGGCGGGATTGCTGTTGACCAGCACCACGCTGTAGCCTTCCTCCCGGAGAGCCTTGCACGCCTGGGTTCCCGAGTAGTCAAATTCGCAGGCCTGACCGATAATAATGGGACCTGCGCCAATGATCATGACTTTCTTGATGTCTGTGCGCTTGGGCATGCTCGACTCCTTATACCGCGCGCCTGTCACACTGCGGCCACAGGTTTAGTTTTCCGAGGTCAAACGTCGTACGTAATCTCCAGAATTTCAAACTGAATTTCACCGGCCGGCACCTTGGCCACCGCGATTTCCCCCACCCCCTTGCCCAGCAGGGCGGAACCCACCGGCGACTGCACGGAAAGCCGGCGCTGCTGAATATCCGATTCCACCGGACTGACCAGGGTCCATTCTTCTTCCGTATTCATGGCAACGTTCCGCACACGGACCCTTGCTCCCACATATGCCTTGGTCATATCCACCTTGTTCGGATCCAGCACTTCCGCACGGGCGATCTGATCTTCCAGGTCTCTGATGCGGGCATGCAGCAGTGCCTGTTCCTCTTTGGCGGCATGATACTCGGCGTTCTCGCGCAGGTCTCCCAATCCCCGGGCATGCTCGATTTCCGCCACCACCTCCGTCATCCGCTTGCGGAGTTCCTCCAGACGCTCATGAAGCTTTTGAAGTCCTTCGGCTGAAAGGTACATTCGGCCCATGACGGTTTTCTCCCGGTTGTCAAAACCGCCGTCAGGCAGCAGCCTGGCGGCGGTGAAATACGCTTTTAGAGTAACAGAGGGTATGATACCATTTATTTGCCGCTGAGGGCTAATTCCAGGCGCTGTCAGCCGGTCCATTCCCAACAGACCCGCATCACGGATGCGCGAAGATTTTCCTGGCGCACTCGGACTGGGACGAACACCGATCTGGCTGTGCCCTTTTTTGAGTTCCCCTCAAAAATATACTCTTTAAAAGCTTCTAAACGCTTTTGCTGGTTTTTTTATTCCGCGAGTTGCATTTCAATGGGGGTTATCGAGAAAAAATTTAGTATTTTTTAATAATAATTATATTAAAACCTATTTTTTCTCGAGCAAAAACGGGATAAATAAAGATTATTTTCTTTGATTTGATCGTGAATTGTGCTAATATCTAATTCGGTTACAGCGCAGGAACGGGGATGGATGCGTCCCCTGCGGCGCTGAAACCTCCAATCATATTTGAACAAGGTCTGAAAATGCCGATGTTGGGATCGGCGGGAGGTGTGCAATGACAGAAGCCTTACAACACACGTGCGCGTGCGGTGAAACCGCCAGCGAAGAAGAATTGATGGCCCGATTGGACGAGGCCATCCGGGAGTACCGCGAAGTTCCCGGCGGGCTGATTCCTGTGCTGCAGATCGCCCAGGGCATCTTCGGTTATCTGCCGGAATCCGCCCTCAAACGTATCGCTGAAGGGCTCGACAAACCTTACAGCGAAGTGGCCGGCGTGGTGGGATTTTATTCTTTCTTCTCCACCGAGCCTCGGGGCAAACACCTGGTTCGGGTCTGTCTCGGCACGGCGTGTTACGTCCGCGGCGGCAAAGACGTACTGCAGGCCCTTAAGGGCGCCCTGAACACCGACGTGGGTAAGACGACCCAAGACCGGCTGTTCACTCTGGAAGTCGGGCGCTGCTTCGGGGCCTGTGGCCTGGCGCCGGTCATCATGGTGGATGACAACGTGCATCAGGGCGTGCAGCCCGCGAAGATCAATGAAATACTGGACAAATACCGGGATAACGCGGCAGGTCAGGGAGGTCAGCAGTCATGAGCATGGTGATCAGAAGCAAATCGGATCTGGACAAGATTAAACAGGCGGCACAGGAAGCGGAAGCTTCTTTCAGCGGGCGCACCGTGTACGTGTGCGCCGGCGGTGGATGCCTGGCCTCGGGATCCATGAAAGTGGTCGAAGCCCTCAATAAGCATATCGACGCGGCGGGACTGGGCAATACCCGGGTGCGGCTGGTCTATACCGGCTGTATGGGCCCCTGCGTCAAGGGTCCGCTTGTCGTAATCGAGGATGCTTTTTATGAGCACGTGTGCCCCGAAGACGCGGTGGAAATCGTGCAGCGCCATCTGATCGGAGGAGAGCTGGTGGACCGGCTGCTGCCCAAACGTTCCGACGGCTGGCCGATCACGAAACGTTCCGAAATTCCTTTCTTTGCCAAGCAAACCCGCGTGGTCCTGCGCAACTGCGGCAAGATTGACCCCCTGTCCCTCGAGGACTATATCCGGGTCGAGGGCTATCAGGCCCTCGCCAGAGCCCTGACGGAAATGGATCCGGAAAAGGTCGTGGAAGAGATGAAAATTTCCGGGCTGCGCGGCCGCGGGGGCGCGGGCTTCCCGACCTGGATGAAATGGAATTTCACCCGGAACGCGCCGGGCGAGGTCAAGTATGTGGTGTGCAACGGCGATGAAGGCGACCCGGGCGCGTTTATGGACCGCAGCGTGCTCGAAGGCGATCCCCACAGCCTGATCGAGGGCATGGCCATCGCCGCGTACGTGATTGGCGCGAAGCAGGGCTACGTCTATGTCCGGGCGGAATACCCCCTGGCCGTGGAACGGCTGCGCCGGGCCATTGAACAGGCCCGGGAAGCCGGACTGCTCGGAGAAAATATTCTCGGTTCATCCTTCAGTTTCGACCTGGAAATCCGCATGGGCTCCGGCGCGTTCGTGTGCGGCGAAGAAACCGCGCTCATGACGTCGATCGAGGGCAAACGGGGCGAGCCCCGTCCGCGCCCGCCGTTCCCGGCGATCAAAGGGCTCTGGGGGAAACCCACGCTGCTCAACAATGTGGAAACCTACGCGAACGTGCCGTTCATCATCCTCAACGGCGGCGCCGAGTACGCGAAATACGGGACGGAAAAGAGCAAGGGCACCAAGGTCTTCGCGCTGGCGGGCAATATCAACAACGCGGGACTGGTTGAAGTTCCGGTCGGCATGCCGCTGGGCGACCTGATTTACGACGTCGGCGGCGGGATCCCGGGCGGGAAGCCCTTCAAGGCCGCCCAGCTGGGAGGACCTTCGGGCGGATGCGTTCCCAAGGAATACCTGGATACGCCGCTGGACTATGAATCCCTGCAGGAGCTGGGCGCGATCATGGGATCCGGCGGGGTCATCGTAATGGACGAGGACAACTGTATGGTCGACGTGGCCCGGTTTTTCCTCGAATTCGTTCAGGATGAATCCTGCGGCAAATGCGTCCCCTGCCGGGTGGGCACCAAGCGCATGCTGGAAATCCTGACCCGCATCTGCGAAGGGAAAGGGGAAGAGGGCGATATTGAAAAGCTGGAGGAACTGGGACGCCAGATTAAAGACACCTCGCTGTGTGGCCTGGGCCAGACCGCGCCCAACCCCGTGCTGTCGACTATTCGCCATTTCCGTCACGAATACGAGGAACATATTCGTGAAAAGAAATGCACCCCGGGCATCTGTCCGGCGCTGGTGGATTCCCCGTGCCGGAGCGCCTGCCCCGCGAACGTGGACATCCCCGGTTACCTCGCGCTGGTGGGCGAAGGCCGCATTGCCGAGGCGTTGCGGCTGCACCGTGAACGCAACCCCTTCGCGGCCGTTTGTGCCCGGGTGTGCTTCCACAGCTGCGAAACCAAGTGCCGCCACGCGGCGCTCGACGGCACGGCGGTTGCCATCCGCGGCGTCAAACGTTTCATGGCGGACCAGGAAATTGTCATCCAGCTTCCCGAGATCCGGGAGAATCCGGAGAACGCGAAACGCAAAATCGCCATTATCGGCGCGGGACCGGCGGGGCTTTCCTGCGGATACTTCCTTGCGCGCCTCGGCTACAAGCCGGTGGTATTTGAAGCTGAAGAACGGCCGGGCGGCATGCTGGTCCAGGCCATTCCGGCCTACCGGCTGCCCAGGGAAATTCTGGCGCGCGAAGTGCGGATGATCGAACGGATGGGCGTGGAAATCCGCACGGGCATGAAGCTGGGCCGCGACTTCACCCTGCAGCAGCTGCGCGATGAAGGTTATGAGGCGGTCTTCCTTGGCGTCGGCGCGCCCCAGGGAGCCAAAATGGGCATCCCGGGCGAAAATGCCGAAGGCGTGGTGGACGCGATGGAATTCAACAAGATCTATAACCTGCGCG
>JAKOTZ010000160.1 GCA_029776995.1 Candidatus Hydrogenedentota bacterium | reverse complement strand
GGTCCAGTACTTCATCGCGCCTCCTTTCCGGACGTTGCGGTCCGGGCCGATCATGGATTCGGGTTCAGGATCGCCTGCACTTCCGGCGTGTCGAGGTTGTCTTTGGTCACGACCGTCACGCCGGTATCGATAATTTTCGGAACCTGTTCTCCCCGCAGGGCAGCCAGGGCCGCTTTAACGCCCTCGTATCCCATCCGGAAGGGATTCTGCACGATCAGCGCCTGGATAACCCCTTCCTTCAGGGCGGCAATCTCTTCTTCGGACGCGTCAAAAGCCACCAGTTTAACCTCGCCGGCTCTTCCCGCGCCCCGCAGGGCCTGCGCGGCGCCGATGGCCCCTGCTTCGTTGGCCGCGAAAATTCCTTTCAGTCCGGGATTGGCCGACAGCATATCTGAAGTAACATTCATGCCGATTGCCGCATCGCTCTGGCTGTACTGCACGGAAACCAGCCGGATTCCGGGGTAGGCTTCCAGGCCCTCGCGGAACCCCTTCTCCCGGGCTTCTGAAGTGGCCGAACCCGCCACGAAGGGAATCAGGCCGACATCCCCCTGTCCGCCGATCAGATCCGCCAGGGTTTTCGCGGCCAGCCTGGCGCCGGCCACGTTATCCGTGGCGGCGGTGGCCACCGGGGCGTCCGAGTTGACGCCAGAATCGATCATCACCACCGGTATGCCGGACGCCGCAACCTGCTCAACGATGCCCACCAGGGCATCCGCGTCACACGCGGCCAGCACCATGGCGTTTACCTTGCGGGTCAGCATGTCCTGAATAATGGAGATCTGCTTGTCGATGTCAGTTTCTTTCGCGGGACCCTGCCAGAGGATTTCGGCTCCCGCTTCCCGGCCGGCCTTCTCGGCCCCCTGGTGCACGCTGACCCAGAACTGGTGGGTCAGCCCTTTGGGGATCACGGCTACCTGTATGGCGCCTGCCTTCGCCGGGGCGGCCGCGGCTGGACTGCCCGCCTCATTCGCCGATTTCGCGCCGGGTGCGGAAGACCCACTCCCCCCGCATCCGGTTATGCCTGTTACTGTCGCCAGAACCACAGCCACCCCTATCGCGAACCACCATTTGCGCCGCATACCGCATCCTCCTTTTGTTGCTGCGCTCCGGGGAAAGTAAATCATATCAGATCACTTTCGTGAAAACCCGCAGACATAATCCACTGTGTCTGGCCGGAAATCCGTATGAACCCGGCAGGAATGAACGGCCGAACTGCCGCTTACAGCAGCATGGCGCGGCGGATGGCTTTCTGGCTTTCGGTGGCGTCCATGGTTTTCTGGATTTTGCGCATTTCAGCAATGTCGATTTTCTCGACCTTTTTCCAGAGTACGGCGAGGTTGCCGGCCGCAATCTGCAGCGCGTTAGCCGGGTCCATCCGCGGCGGGACGATGTCGATGGTGATGTAGCCCGGATACCTGGCTGTCTTGAGGTAGAACAGGGCTTCCAGGGTTTCCCACAGGTGTATGGACCCCGGCATCATGGCATCGTCCCACATGCCGTGGCAGTCATTGAAATATACCTGGAACAGCTTGGCTGAACGGTTCAGGAACGCGATGGACTCCGCGGGATTTTCACCGGCCATAAGCGCGTGGGAAAAGGTGAAAGCGACGCCCACGTTCTTCATGGCAATCTCCTGGCACATGGACAGGGCTTTGCCCACCGAAGAGATGCTCAGGCGCTTGCGCGGCTCCCGGGGCTTGTAGGCCACCGCGATGTTCACGTCGCCGGCGGCATACTTGGCAATAGTCTTAATTGACGAGATGATGGTGTTCCACTGGCTGACGTAATCAACCTGAAACGGATAGTCATACCCGTCCGTGTAGAGGCGCAGGGTGACTTCGGTGGCGCCCAGAGCCCGGGCGATATCCACCGCTTTGCGCCCCTCCTCGATGGCGGCGGACCGGGTTTTCTGGTGCTGGTTGCCGAAGCCGCCCAGAATGAACTTCCGCGAGAAACACAGGTTCGCCGCC
>JAKOTZ010000157.1 GCA_029776995.1 Candidatus Hydrogenedentota bacterium | reverse complement strand
GATCCCCATTTCCAGGTGGCCGACCTCTCCTTTGATCCGAACTCTTTCCGGTACCTCGTGGTGCGGTATAACGTGGCTGGCTTCGGCAATGACAACGGCAATGCTGCGGAGACCTTCGCATTTCCCGGAACCGGTCCGAGCGGCTATGTGGGACGCCCCTGGTATTTTTATCCCAACCTTTCCGGTTTCGTCACGGTCGTGATGGACATGCATAACCTGCCGATTGCCTACAGTTCCAGCGTCTGGCCCGGGGCATCAGGCAGTATTACGTCCTTCCGGATTGACCCGTCAACTGCCGCAACCGGCGCAACCTTCAAGTACGACCGGATTGCCCTCTGGCCGTCCTCGGCGCTCCCCGCGACTTCCATCAGCCGTCAGTGGACCGCCATGGCCGGCGACGGCCTGTGGCAGGCCGCGAAACACGGCGCCTCCGCCGGCAGCCAGGTTTCTATCTCCGGCGGAGCCGCCACCATCACCCAGACCGTCACCAATAACGTCTTCGCCATCCAGAACCTGGATTTCATTATCAATACCGACGGAAACGCCAACCGCTATCTCTACCTGGACGTAGAGGCAACCTCAGGCACAACGCGAAATGACCTGCCCCTGACCGTCCAGTGGGCGGTAAACGGGCGCGGTATCGGCGATGAGGGCATCAACGGCAACATGCAGCGCCGCTATGCCGTCATCCGCACCAACCAGGGCGTCAACCGCTACGTGTTTGACCTCGGCACCCCCCAGGGCGCCGGCTTCAATGCCGCCTGGGATCACGGCGCATCCGCCAACGACAGCTACGTGCACGGGCTCCTGCTGGCCTTCGGACTGCAGGGGGATACCGCGGATCTGACCAACGTCAAAGTCTATAACGTCGGCCTGCTTTCCACGGCGCCGCCACAGATTGATTTCATCGAAAACGAAACCATCCCCGACAACGCGCCGTACGCGAAATCTCCCTCCCTTGCGGCGGGAACATCCCCGATTACCTGGACCAAAATCGCCGGCCCCGCCGGACTCACCGTCAATTCCTCCACCGGCGCGGTCAGCTGGCCTGCTCCCACCGTGTCGGGCAGTCCCCACACGGTAACCATCCGGGCTTCCAATGCGGCCGGACAGGATGATGAGACCTGGGTGATCACGGTTACGGACGCGACGCCTCCCGTAATCACCGTCAACGGCGCCAACCCGGCCACCGTCGAGTGCGGCTCCACCTACACCGATGCCGGGGCCACCGCCGTCGACAATGTTGATGGCAGCGTGTCCGTTACCACTTCCGGCTCGGTCGACACCGCCGTGCCCGGCGCCTACACGATCACCTACACCGCCACCGACAGCAGCAATAACACCGCCACGGCCACCCGGACGGTTAACGTTGTTGATACCACTGCCCCGGTGGTCACCATCTCCGGCGGCAACACCCGCACGGTGGAATGCGGCGTACCCTTCACCCTGCCGACGGCCTCCTGGACCGACGCCTGCGCCGGTTCCGGGTCGGCGTCCGTCTCCAGCCTTGGCGGGCTGAATACTGCCAACCCCGCCCTGGGCGTCTACCGCGTGGTGTACAGCGCCAGCGACGGCAACGGCAACACCGGCACGGCGACCCTCACGGTTACCGTTACGGACACCACCGCGCCGGACATCTTCCTGAACGGCGACAACCCCATGACCGTTGAATGCGGAACCGCCTTCACCGATCCGGGCGTCATCGCTGCCGACCTGTGCGCGGGCTCGGCTTCCGTCACCACTTCCGGCTCGGTCGACACCGCCGTGCCCGGCGCCTACACGGTCACCTACACTGCCACCGACAGCAGCAATAACACCGCCACGGCCACCCGGACGGTTAACGTTGTTGATACCACTGCCCCGGTGGTCACCATCTCCGGCGGCAACACCCGCACGGTGGAATGCGGCGTGCCCTTCACCCTGCCGACGGCCTCCTGGACCGACGCCTGCGCCGGTTCCGGGTCGGCGTCCGTCTCCAGCCTTGGCGGGCTGAATACTGCCAACCCCGCCCTGGGCGTCTACAGCGTGGTGTACAGCGCCAGCGACGGCAACGGCAACACCGGCACGGCGACCCTCACGGTTACCGTTACGGACACCACCGCGCCGGACATCTTCCTGAACGGCGCCAACCCCATGACCGTTGAATGCGGAACCGCCTTCACCGATCCGGGCGTCATCGCTTCCGACCTGTGCTCGGGCTCGGCTACCGTCACCACTTCCGGCTCGGTCAACACCGCCGTGCCCGGCGCCTACACGATCACCTACACCGCCACCGACAGCAGCAATAACACCGCCACGGCCACCCGGACGGTTAACGTTGTTGATACCACTGCCCCGGTGGTCACCATCTCCGGCGGCAACACCCGCACGGTGGAATGCGGCGTGCCCTTCACCCTGCCGACGGCCTCCTGGACCGACGCCTGCGCCGGTTCCGGATCGGCGTCCGTCTCCAGCCTTGGCGGGCTGAATCCTGCCAACCCCGCCCTGGGCGTCTACAGCGTGGTGTACAGCGCCAGTGACGGCAACGGCAACACCGGCACGGCGACCCTCACCGTTACGGTGACGGACACCACCGCGCCGGACATCTTCCTGAACGGCGACAACCCCATGACCGTTGAATGCGGAACCGCCTTCACCGATCCGGGCGTTATCGCCTCCGACCTGTGTTCGGGCTCGGCCACGGTCACTACTTCCGGTTCGGTCGACACCGCCGTGCCCGGCGTCTACATGATCACCTACACCGCCACTGACGGCAGTAATAACACCGCCACGGCCACCCGGACGGTCAACGTTGTTGATACCACCGCCCCGGTACTGGTGGTCAGCGGCCCCAACCCGCTGAATGTGCTGGTAGGCAGCGCCTTCTCCGCTCCGACCGCGACAGTCACTGACAGCTGTGATCCGTCGGCCGGATACGCGGTAAGCGGTACCGTAGACACCAACACGGTCGGAACGTATACCCTGACCTACACCGCCATCGACGCGCAGGCCAACACGGCCGTTGTGACCCTCACGGTGAACGTCACCAATGACGTTACCCCGCCGGTCATCACCCTGCTGGGCGACAATCCGCTGGTGCTGGCCTGCGGCGACACCTACACTGAACCCGGCGCCACCGCCCTGGATGACATAGACGGAGACGTCAGCAGCTCCATCGTGATTACCGGACAGCCTCCGGCGGGTCCGCTGGCGCCCGGCTCATGGACGGTCACCTATACCGCCACCGACGGCAGCAGCAATACCGCCACGGAAACGCGGACTGTCGTGGTCCAGGATAACTGCCCCCTGAACGTTACGGCCGAAAGCGCCACCCTGACCGTTCCCGTTGGCGGACGGGCTGAGTTTTCGGTATCGGTCAGCGGCGCGATCGGATCGGTGTCCTACCAGTGGTTCCGCGATGACGGTTCCAAGGCCTGGGTGCCCCTGGCCGGAGAAAACGGCCCGTCGCTGGTTATTGACCCGGTCGCTGAAACCGATGCCGGACAGTACCAGTGCGAGGTGAGCGACGCGGTTACTTCGGTATCCTCGCCGGTGTTCACCCTGGTTATCGGTTCCGGCGTGCCCCTGGCCGGACCGGTTGGGCTGGCGCTGGCCGGTTTCGGCCTGGCGCTGCTGGGCGCGGCGTCGGTGCGACGGCGCTCATGACCTGACCGCCTGGTACGTAAATTCCGAGGCCCGGCCGCGCGCGGAAGCATCCGCCCGGTCGGGCCCCGCTCTTTTAAGGGCATGGAACGCCTCTGTGTAAAAAAGAAGGCCGGCCTGCCGGGGATACCGACAGGCCGGATGGGCGTTCTTCAGGGGATACAGCGATCAGTACCGCCGGGAGCGATATTCACTCCGTCCGCCGCGGTCACGGAATTCGCCCCCGCGGGGTCCGCGGCTGTCTTCTTTTGGGCGGGCTTCATTGACCGTGATGGACCGGCCGTCCAGGTCCTGTCCGTTCAGCGCGGCGATGCCCGCGTGGCCCTCGTCGCTGGAGGGCATTTCGACGAAGCCGAATCCGCGGGAACGGCCGGTTTCCCGGTCCGTGACCACCCGGGCGGAAGAAACCTCGCCAAAGGCTTCAAAGACTTCCCGGAGGGATTCGTCGGTGGTGGTGTAAGACAGATTGCCTACGTAAATGTTCATCAACCATTTCCTTTTTGGTTGTTCGCGAGTCCGGCTTCCCGCATTTTCTTTTCTTGTGTCAGCCAGGCCTATGCGGGATCGAAACACTCACGAGCGCCAATAGGATCTGATCGACGTTTTCCGGCGGGCCTGTCCGGGCGGCCCACTGTCAGTAAGGTACCACATCCCTGTACCAAAAAACAACTTTTTTACTATGTTTTTTATAAAAGTATTACATATAGTAAAAATTCGGAAGACATGCCATTTGCCGCGCGGCTGCCCCATTTCGGCGCGCCTGAGCCCTTTTCAGCCGTGCCGTCCCCCGGCCGCGCCGCGCGCGACTGGAGGGCACTGCCGAAAAATCCACGGTCTGCCCGCGCGGTTATACCGCATCGGGTGTTCCGGTTATCCGGGAGGGAGGTAAACCTGTTACAGCCCGCCTTCCATATAGGCCTGAACCTGGAACTGGCCCACGGTCTGCGCGTACCCCGATACCCGGATCAGGTACGTGTTGCCGGCGGTAACCGGATAGGTCAGCCGCGAATGCGTCGGATTTTCATCGCACTGGTCGCTGTCTTCGTTTGAAGTGAGCTGCGTCAGGTCGTTGCAGTTGTCAAACACCCTGAGCACCGTATCAAATGTGGTACCCGGTCCGCACGTGGTAATGACCGCGTTGCCCGATGTTTCCGGTGTCCAAGAGTACCACACATCGTAGATATCCGCAAAGTCCCAGGACACCCCTTCGGTCGGGGTGGCGTTGAACAGATTCCCGTAAGTCTCTACGCCGGTAATCAGCGGATATGCGTTTTCGCACAGGTCGTTATCCGGCGGACAAGGTCCCGTGGAAACCGAAATGTTCACGGCCGTGCCGGCCAGCACCCGGGAGCCCGCGGCAGGATCCTGGGCCCGAACCTGCCCCTGGGGAACGGATCCGTCGCAATCATCAGTCCTGGTCCCAAGTGTCAGGCCTGCTTCGTCCAGCTGCAGCGCCGCGTTCAGCACAGGCAGACCCGTCACGTCCGGTACGGTCACGCACATCCCAACAGACACGGTCACCGTCACAGTAGTGCCCGGTGGGACCACCGCGCCCCCTGCGGGATCCTGCGCCGCCACCTGCCCCGCGGGCACGGTGTCGCTGCAGTCCTGCAGCACTTCGTACAGCAGCGAGGCTTCGCGCAGAGCGGCCAATGCCGCATCCTCCTCCAGGCCCAGCACGTTGGGTACGGTGACCGGGCAGGGTCCCGTGGACACTACCAGTGCCACTGTGCTGGCGGGCGGAACCAGGCTTCCGGGCTCCGGCGCCTGAGCCGCTACGGAACCTGCCGGCGTGGTGTCGGAGCAATCCTCCAGGGTCGTGTAGAGCAGTGACGCCTGTTCCAGGGCCAGGCCGGCGGCTTCCAGCGTCAACCCGGTAACGTCCGGCACCGCCACCGGGCACACACCGGTGGACACCGTCAGGATTACCACAGTACCGCAGGCCGCCACGGTTCCGCCGGAAACGCTCTGGCCGGCCACCAGCCCCGCGGCAACCGTATCGCTGCACTGGAGCGTAACAGACACTCCCAGCCCGGGCACTGCCAGGATCGCCGATAGCGCATCGGGTTCAGCGAGACCCGTCACATCCGGCACCGTGGGCTGACCCGTCGATACCACCAGATCCACTGCCGTACCAGGCTGAACCATGGCCCCGCCCTCCGGCGACTGGCTGGCCACATTCCCCGCCGGGACGGTATCACTGCATGCCTGGGTTACTTCGCCTACCGCCAGGCCGGCAGATACGATCGACTGTTCCGCCTCCGACTGCATCATGCCCGTCACATCCGGTACCGCCACCGGGCACGGGCCGCTCGATACCACCAGATCCACATCCGTGCCGGGCTGGACCAGTGCGCCGCCTTCCGGCGACTGGCTGACCACATTCCCCGCCGGGACGGTATCACTGCATGCCTGGGTTACTTCGCCTACCGCCAGGCCGGCAGATACGATCGACTGTTCCGCCTCTGACTGCGTCAGGCCCGTCACATCCGGTACCGCCACCGGGCACGGGCCGCTCGATACCACCAAATCCACACCCGTTCCGGGCTGCACCATGGCTCCGCCCTCCGGCGACTGGCTGACCACGTTCCCCGCCGGAACGGTGTCACTGCATGCTTCGGTGATATTCCCCACACTGAGTCCGACGCCAAGAATGGCCGCAACCGCATCGGCCTGCTCTGTTCCTGTTACGTTCGGCACGGCAATGGATACCGGCGGACACGGTCCGGAGGAAACCTGAAGCAGCACTGCCGAACCGGGTTGAACCCGGGTACCACCGGCGGGCGACTGGCCGATAACAAATCCCGCCGCCACGGTGTCACTGCACAATTCAGTCACGGGTCCGACGCCCAGCCCCGCCGCCGCAAGGACGGTTTCCGCGTCTGCCCGAGACAGTCCGGTCAGGTCCGGAACAGCCACGGTGCACGGGCCGGTTGAAACAGTCAGGTCTACCGTGCTGTTGCGTCGCACCCGGGCGTTGGCGGGCGGGTCCTGGCTGATGACCAGTCCGGCGGCAACCGTGTCACTGCACACCCTGGAGACGTTGCCCACCCGGAGTGATGCGTCGGCCAGAACGGTTTGCGCGGCGCCTTCAGGCATGCCGGTAACCGTCGGAACCCGCGTGTTGCGGGGGCTGACCAGCGCCCCGATCAGCAGGGCAATCAGCGCGAAAAACGCCGTGAACCCAAAAATGTGCCAGAAAAGAACCCAACGGTCGCGCATTTTACGTTCCTTCTTCAGCGACCACTCAGATCGCCGGGTAATGTCCCGCGATGATTTTCCGGACGGTCAGCGCCCTTCCCTTCATCTTTAAGTACATCTTAACGTATGTTCAGCATTTTGGTCAATAAAAATTTTTCATATCCTCATTTTTCGATGCTTTACCTTGCTGTTCAAATCCGAACCAGCCGATTGATCATGGAAGCCGGCGCGCTGACTCCATGATGAACGTACCGCATCACGCGCATCCGGAAGTCCCGCGTCTCGGCCGCCCATCTTATCCACGCCAGAACTTAACATGTGTTGCATGTATTGTTAGAACCTGCGCGCATCTCAAAACGCCGTCTGGATTGTTTTCATCTGCCCGTTTTGGTCTACACTATGTACCGTCCGCGCGGAGCCTCCGCGGACCCCGCGCAACAAAACGCCTATATAAATGGGAGGATGTCTCATGTCGCCGGTTACCTGGTTTCAGCTGATGGCCATGATGTTTCTGCAGTATTACGTCTGGGGCTCGTGGTACGTGTCCATGGGACCCTATATGGCCCAGACCCTGCATTTCACGGGCGGGCAGATCGGCCTCGCTTACAGCACCACCGGCATCGCCGCCATTATCGCCCCCCTGTTCATGGGCATGGTGGCGGACCGGTTCTTTTCCGCGCAGAAGGTCCTGGGCGCGCTGCATCTGCTGGGCGGCCTTTTCCTGTGGCGGCTGTCCAAGGCCGAATCGTTCCCCCTGTATTTCGCCATGCTCATGGCGCACACCATCTGTTACATGCCCACCATCGCGCTCAGCAACGCCGTGGCCTTCGCCCAGATGAAAAACGCCGAAAAGCAGTTCCCCTACATCCGGGTCATGGGAACCCTGGGCTGGATCGCGGCGGGGCTCGTGGTCAGTTTCGTGCTGAAAGCCGACACCACGCGCCTGCCCTTCCTGATGGGCGCGCTGGTTTCGGTGGCCCTGGGCTTTTACGCCTTTCTCCTGCCCGACACGCCGCCCCAGAAGCGCGGCCAGACCGTTTCCCTGGGCGAAATCTTCGGCCTGGACGCCCTGCGGTTGCTCCGCAATCCTTCTTTTGCGGTGTTCCTTGCCGCATCCCTGCTGATCTGCATCCCGCTGTCTTTTTATTACAGTTTCGGGTCCGCCTACCTGTCCCAGGGCGGCGTTCAGAACATCACCGGCGTCATGACCATCGGGCAGGTTTCCGAGACCTTTTTCATGCTGACCATTCCGGTCTGTTTCGCGTTTTTGGGGGTCAAATACATGCTGGGCGTGGGGATGCTGGCCTGGGCCGTGCGGTATCTCTGTTTCGCGTTCGGGGGAGCCGAGATGCCCGGCCTGGCCCTGTGGATCCTGGCGATCGCCCTGCACGGCATCTGTTACGATTTCTTCTTTGTCACCGGCCAGATTTACGTGGAGAAGGCCGCGCCGTCTGACATCCGCGGCAGCGCCCAGGGGCTGCTGGCCCTGGTGACCTACGGCATCGGCATGACCCTCGGCCAGAACGCCGCCGGACAGACGGTCAGCTGGTTCACGTCCGGAACCGGCGATGCCGCCGTGGTCAACTGGTTCAGGGTATGGATGACGCCCACCGCCCTGGCCATCGGCACGCTGGTCTTTTTCCTGCTGTTTTTCCGGGAGCCCGCCGGCAGCAGCCGGCCTGACGCCAAACAGGAGGCCAACGGATGAAACGCCGCGCCTATCTGATGCGCCTGAAGCCCGGCTGCGCGGCGGAATACCGCCGCAGGCACGATGAACTCTGGCCCGAGATGGCGAAAGTCCTCAAGGAAGCGGGGATTTCCGATTACAGCATCTGGCTTGACGAAGCCACGGGGACCCTTTTCGCGGTGCATAAGTTTGAGGATGAGGGAAGGCTGGCCGCCTTGGCGTCGCACCCGGTGGTCCGCCTGTGGTGGGACTACATGGCCGATATCATGGAAACCCACCCTGACCATGCGCCGATGGAAGCGCCCCTTACCGAAGTGTTCCGGTTGGACTGAACTCGGTTCAGGGCGCCCGCAGACCCCGGATAATGGAGACGTCTGACGTGCGCCGGTTGAAGGTGACCAGCTCGGGCAGCCCGTCTCCGGTCAGGTCCTGGATCATCATCCCCTGCACATCGTCGCCGCACTGGAAATACATGGGCGCGTCGAACTTGTATTCGCCCCGGCTCAGCCGGACCGACACGTACCCGCCGTTGTGGGCGCACGCGATATCCGCCATGCCGTCGCCGTTAAG
>JAKOTZ010000125.1 GCA_029776995.1 Candidatus Hydrogenedentota bacterium | reverse complement strand
CGCCGCAGCATAATGAATACAACTGATTCCAATGCAAATCAGAATAAGCCGTCCAAACATACGACGTAAATTTTCCACCATGTGATTACTCCGCCCCCTGCCACCCTAAACGGGGAATTCTTGGGAAATCATATCCGATCCGGTATTTTTTTTCATATTACGATCTTGACAACGCCATACCGGCGACGTTATAATACTTACTTAGTAGGAATTTAATATGCGCGTCTCTAAGAAAACCGATTACGCCTTGCGGGCTATCGTCGCCCTCGCCAGACTGAAACCGGGGCAAACCCTCAGCCTGCGCCATATCGCCCGGTCATGCGATATCCCCTATAATTTCCTGCAGCAGATCATGCTGGACCTCAGGGAAACCGGCTGGGTCACCGGCTATCCCGGCCGGGACGGAGGGTATGAACTCGCCATCCCTCCGGATTCCCTGACCATGGGCGAAATTGTCCGCCACTTTGACGGTGTGCTAGCGCCGATCGGGTGCGTTTCCATCACCCAGTACGAACCCTGCTCACAGGAATCCGTCTGCTCCTTTCGGCGGATTTTCCTCGACGTGCGGAATCACACAGCCCGTCTGCTGGAGGCCACTACCCTGGAAGACCTGGTGAAACAGAAACCGGTCGAAAACCGGGAGGTATTTATCACTGAATTTTCAGAGGGAGCCGGGATATGAACCATTATGCCTTATTTTTAACCTCCTTTTCGCCGGCTTGCCGGAAACTGGCATGCCTGCCCATACTCGTTGCCGTGCTGGCAACCGCTCTTCCCGGATGCGGCGGCAATTCCCAGCCGGGCATTACGCTGCTGAACGTGTCATACGACCCTACCCGTGAACTGTACCGGGATATTAACGCGCTGTTCACCAGACAGTGGCAGGAAAAAACAGGCATACCGCTTACCATCAACCAGTCTCACGGCGGTTCCGGAAAACAGGCCCGGGCGGTCATCGAAGGGTTGCAGGCCGACGTGGTCACCCTGGCGCTGGGCTATGACATCGACGCTCTCGTGGAACACGGCGGGCTGGTGGCGCCGGACTGGGCCACCCGGTTACCCCACAACAGTGTCCCGTTTTATTCCACCATCGTGTTTCTGGTCCGTAAAGGCAACCCGAAAAATATCCGGGACTGGAATGACCTCATACGGCCTGACGTATCGGTCATTACGCCCAACCCCAAAACATCCGGCGGTGCCCGGTGGAACTATCTGGCAGCCTGGGGACACGTGCTTACCGAACGCCTGGGAGACCCGGCTCTGGCGGTAAAGGAACCCGACAGCCCGGCTGTCAAAGAAGCCCAGGCGGCCGCGCGGGCGTTTCTCGCGGATCTGTTTCAGCGGGTACCTGTCCTGGACTCCGGGGCGAGAGGGGCCACGACGACATTTGTGCAACGCCATATCGGAGACGTGCTTTTGACCTGGGAAAATGAGGCCATCCTGGCCGTCCAGGAACTGGGGCCTGACCAGTTTGAAATCATCTATCCCAGCCACAGCATACTTGCAGAACCGCCGGTCACAGTCGTGGACAAAGTCGTGGATTCCCGCGGAACCCGTGACGTTGCCACCGCCTACCTGGAATTCCTGTACACCCCCGAGGCGCAGCAGCTGGCCGCGAAGCATCATTTTCGCCCGACTGCCGAGTTACCCGACAAAGACAACATCCCTGTTTTTCCGGAAATCCGCCTCTTTACCCTGCGGGACCTTCACGGGGACTGGAAAACTGCACATACCATCCATTTCTCGGAAGGCGGCGTGTTTGACCAGATATTTAACGCCCGGCAGGTTTCAGACAGGAATTCCCCTTAATGAAACGCTTCAGGTTCAACCGGTTCGGCTTACTGCCCGGTTTCGGCTTAACACTGGGCATTACGCTGAGTTTTCTGGGGCTGCTTGTCCTGCTGCCCTTTACCGCTCTCACTCTCAGGACCCTCCAGATCTCTCCCGAAAAGTTTTGGGAGATTCTTGCCAGTCCTAGAATCACGTCCTCATTTCGGCTGACCTTCCTTACGGCGCTGGTCGCCGCTTTCATAAACGCGGCTTTCGGTTTTCTGGTGGCATGGACCCTTACCCGTTACAGTTTTCCCGGCCGGCGCGTCGTGGACGCGGTTATCGATCTGCCCTTCGCGCTGCCCACTGCCGTTTCCGGTATCGCGCTTACAGCGCTGTACGCGCCCAACGGCTGGCTTGGCCATTTTCTGGCGAAACTGGGCATCCAGGTTGCCTACACCCCGGCCGGTATTGTATTGGCCCTGGTATTTATCGGGTTCCCTTTTGTAGTCCGCACCCTGCAGCCGGCCATCGCGGATCTGGAGGACGAGTACGAAGAGGCGGCGGCGAGCCTGGGCGCCAACCGCTGGCAGACCTTCATCCGGGTTATTTTTCCCGCGGTGCTGCCCGCGCTGCTGACCGGAACCACCATGGCTTTTGCCCGCGCGCTGGGTGAATACGGGTCTATTGTGTTCATATCGGGGAACATGCCGTACCGGACAGAAATTCTGCCGCTGCTCATTATCACGCGGCTGGAACAGTTTGATTACGCGGGCGCCACCGTACTGGCGGTTGCCATGCTGGCGGCATCTTTCACCCTTCTGGTGATCACCAACCTGATTCAGGGACGCATCACCCGGTATGCCCAGGAGAGCATGAAATGAAACGGCAGGAATCGGGAAAAAATACGGTTTCACTGTCCCGTGATTATGCCCTCCGTGATCCCGGGTGGGTTCAGTGGACCTGTATCGGTCTGACCCTGGGATTTATCGCGCTGATGCTGCTGCTGCCGCTGGCGGTTGTTTTCACGGAAGCCTTCCGCCGGGGCATTCAGGTTTACCTGGCTGCCATTACGGAACCGGACGCGCGGGCTGCCATCCGGCTGACGCTGGTGGCTGCGGGCATAGCCGTACCCCTGAACACGGTATTCGGCGTGGCTGCGGCATGGTGTATCGCCAGGTTCCGATTTCCCGGCAGGAACGTGCTGGTGGCGCTGATTGATCTGCCGTTTTCCGTTTCGCCCGTAGTGGCGGGACTGTTATTCGTGCTACTGTTTGGTTCAGGGGGATTGCTGGCCGCCCTGACCCGCTGGACGGGCCTTCAGATCCTTTTCGCCGTGCTCGGTATTGTGTTGGCCACCATGTTTGTCACCCTGCCTTTTGTGGCCCGGGAACTTATTTCCCTGATGCAGGAGCAGGGTGAGGAGGAAGAGCTGGCGGCCATGATGCTGGGCGCCAGCGGACTGCAGATTTTTTGGCGCGTAACCCTGCCGAATATCAAGTGGGGACTGCTCTACGGCATGATCCTGTGCAACGCCCGGGCCATGGGCGAATTCGGCGCGGTATCCGTGGTTTCCGGCCACATCCGCGGGGTCACGAATACCCTTCCGCTGCACGTGGAAATTCTTTTCAACGAATACAATTTTGCCGCCTCATTCGCGGCCGCCTCACTGCTTACCCTGCTGGCGCTGGTTACCCTGGTAATCAAGT
>JAKOTZ010000116.1 GCA_029776995.1 Candidatus Hydrogenedentota bacterium | reverse complement strand
TTCAGGATAGAGATCATCCCGGTGGGTATTGTCGTAGCGATGTTCGATAAGATCCAGCGGCCAGCTCCGCAGATCATCAACCGCATCCTGGAGGTCGCAGTCGTTACCGGTCATAACGCCATAAGAAAAATTGAACCAGGCGGTCTTTTCCATGCGTTTCACGGCCCAGCTGCGTTCAAGGCTCCGGGCATAAATACCGCGCAGGACGGGATCCTTGGTGTGCCACATGAGCGGGAAATAGCAGAAAAAGGCCAGTTCATCATCCCAGGGAGTAATATCATCCGGCGGAAAAGTCAGTTTCTGGCGAACCGTATACCGGTGATAGCCCCAGTCGATCAGCTGCCGCAGGCCATCCAGAAAAAATGGATCCCCGGTAAGGGCATACGCCGTGATGGTGTAGGCCTGCGCTTCCATGCCGTTCAGCCCGCGGGCATACATGCCGTAGGGGCGTTGCAGATATTCAGGATCCCAGCGGGCCCAGCGGGTAGTTTTACCATTCGCGTCAATTACTTTCCAGCCGTTTGTGATAATGTGGCGGCAGATCCGTTCGAGATGGGCCGCGGCTCGGTCCTTCTCAGGGCCCCGCGCCGCAAGATGATGAAACACGGTAACCGCGTAAAAGTGCGCGGAAACCTCGTCGCTGGATACGTCCCCTTTCCATTCCCAGGGTTCCTGCGCGGCCTTATACCAGCGCGCGGGCTGCCCTCCGGATCCCAGTTCCGCTTTCCGGTCCTCATCCGCGGGAGACCATATGGCGCGGGCGATCAGTCCGGGGACACCGGTAATTTCTTCAAGCCATGCCATGGCCTCAAAACTGTTGAGCGCTTCTTTTCGGGCGGCTTCATCGCCCGTGGCGGCGTACTTGAAACTCATGGCGGCCAGGTAGTGGGCAGTCCACCCGCCGTCATTGTCACTGATTTCCCGGATCCAACTGCCTTCGGAGGATGGCTTGTAAAGGGTGTGCACGAATCCCATCCGCTTGAAACCAAGCTCCTCCATGCGTTTTTCGTAATACTCAGCCTTATCGGCAAGGGTAGTGGGGGTAAATCGGATCACCGCCAAGCCGCCCCGGGTCGCAACCGATACAGTCCGATCCCCAACCGCCACATAATTGACCCGGTTGTCGGGGAGCCAGTGAGATGCGCCGTAATAGTGGCAACGGTTATCGTCAATAAAGAACCTGATCAGTCCCCGTTCGGAACCGATCCAGAGATCCCGATCAAATCCGGGAGCCAGGCAGGTGAGCTCCTCAACGGGCAGGCCGTCAACACCCCGAAACGTCTCAATCATCATGCCCCTCAAAACCGCCAGTCCCCGCGATGTGGCCAGGAACAGGCGATTTCCCACGGCCGCCATATCCCGGAACCGCGCGCCCGGAGGCCACTGTCCCCAGTCATATACCGCGGTAATAATGGCTTCGCCATCAAAAAGTTCGGGGCCTCCCTCTTTAAGGCCGTATATGGTTTCACTGTAAGAGGCCAGCGCAATATGAGGCCCAAATTTCAGCGGTTGAGGGAGAATCTGGGTGCCATCTTCGAGCATATAGGTAATATCCTGATGGCGGTAGCCTTTTTCCGGGGCAATGTCCTGAAACATTTCTCCGTTCCACCGGCATACGGCATCTCCCAGGGAAGCATGGATAATGCCCCGGTGTACGGTCATTGCGGAGGCGGGCCGGTCAGCAGGCTGCGCCCAAGATCCATCGGTATTGCGGTGGTACAGCGCGTTCTTCGTGGAAATCCAAAGGGTCTTATCGGGCGTGAACAGACGGATAATTTCTTCCGGCGCATTTTCAACAGGTATCAGACGGTCGGAATTATCAAGCTGAAAAAGTTTTCCGTCTATCGCGGCGAACACAGTCTGACCTATGACAGCCGTGGAATCCACTGGATGTTGAGTAGGAATTCGGATTACCCAATCCTGGAGAAACGGCTCATCCGGCAGGGGAGTCCAGTGTCGCATATCTTGAGAGCGAAGAAATCCGTCTGTTTCCGGAAGCACCGCAACGGGATCCGGGTCCAGCTCAAAATGCAGAGGTACTTCCCAGGATGCCGATGCCGTCAGACCGCTAAAAAGCAAAAGGCTGCCCACAAGGGCTGTCCATCCACTCCGCGTGAATTTCATATTTGTGCTCCCGAGTTGATAAGGCGATGATTTATCTTAAGAACACTGATAGACCAGTTTACCCCCGCAGAAAGTATAGCGGACCCGACCGTAAAGCGTTTTGCCCAGGTAGGGAGAATTATGACTTTTTGACGCAATATCGTTTCGGGTAACCGTCCACGCTTCATTGGGATCAAAAACACAGAGGTCCGCCGGCTGGTCCAGCACGACTGTCCCGGCTGGCAATCCGCATATACGCGCGGGTCCAACAGTCATAAGTTCAACGGCCTTTTCAAGAGAGATATGTCCGGGCCTGACGAGACTGGTTATTGTCACGGCCAGCATCGTTTCCAGACCGATGATGCCAAAGGGCGCCTGCTGGAACTCTACGTTTTTTTCTGTGGCCGTATGGGGAGCGTGATCCGTGGCAATGTTATCAATGGTGCCGTCCTGAATGCCGACGATGATGGCTTCAATGTCTTCCTCGCCCCGCAGCGGGGGGTACATTTTGGCATTGGTGTTAAAACCGTCAACCGCCTCATCGGTCAGGCTGAAATAATGGGGCGCGGTTTCAGCTGTAACCCGCATGCCCCGTTTTTTTGCCTGGCGCACGATTTCAATGGCTCCCGCCGTGGAAATATGCTGGATGTGGATATGGGCGCCGGCCAGGTTAGCTAAACGGATGTTTCGGTCTACCCGGATATCTTCAGCCTCCCGGGGAATGCCGGGGATGCCCAGCCTTGTGGCGGTGTAGCCTTCGTTCATGGCGCCTCCTGCGCTGAGGGCTTCATCCTGGCAGTGGGCAAGGTAGGGCAACCCGACCATAGCGGCATACTCGAGCACCCGTCGCATAACCGCGCTGCTGGGAATGTCGCTGCCGTCGTCCGTAACGGCAACCGCGCCAGCCGCTTTAAGGTCGGCCATTTCAGTAATCTCTTCTCCCTTGCGACCTTTGGTGGCGCACGCGGTGGAGTAAACCCGGATGCACGCGGTGGCCGCAGCCCGCCGGGTAACCAGCTCCAGGATACCCGAGTTGTCAATTGGAGGGTTGGTATTCGGCATCATGACCACGGACGTGACACCGCCCGCGGCAGCGGCCCGGCTTCCCGTGGCGATAGTTTCCTTGGATTCAAAGCCAGGCTCACGGAAATGAACCTGTATATCGACAAGCCCCGGACAAACAACCAGCCCATTCAGATCCAAAGTTTCGTCTGCCCGAAGTCCCCTGCCGATTTCGCGGATTTTTCCGTCCGCGATCACAAGATCCATAACTTCGGACAATCCGCTGGCCGGTTCGATCAGATGGCCGTTTATCAATGCAAGCGCCATGGTGCGGTTTCCTTGTCTGGGTCAGTTGGCAACACGAGTCCGGGACGTGGAAGGGCTGTTCGCCAGCAGGTGCATGACCGCCATACGCGTGGCGACACCGTTGGTAACCTGTCGAAGAATAAGGCTTCGCGGACAATCCGCAACACTGGTTGACAGTTCAACATCCCGGTTGATGGGCCCTGGATGCATGATGAACGCATGATCCGGCGCCCATTTCAGGGATTCCTCATCAATCCGGAACAGCCGCACGTATTCCCGGATGGTGGGGAACAGCCCGCTGCTCTGGCGTTCGAGCTGCAACCGGAGGGCATATACCGCGTCCACGTCTTCCAGCGCGCTGCGCAGACAGGTGGTTACCCGGATGCCCATCCTGTCAATCGCGGCGGGCAGGAGCGTGGAAGGCCCGCACACGGTAACTTCCGCACCCAGTTTCCGGAACGCGTGAATGTCACTGCGGGCAACCCGGCTGTGCGCAATATCGCCAACTATCGCAATGCGTACGCCTTCCAAACCTGCCTGCGGGTTCCCCGTGCGTTTTCGTATGGCCTCGCGCAGGGTGTAACAGTCCAGCAGCGCCTGAGTCGGATGTTCGTGGCGCCCGTCGCCCGCGTTGATGATATGGGAGGCATGCCCGGCGGCAAGCAGATGCGCCGCGCCGGCGCAACTGTGGCGGATCACGATAATGTCAGCCGTCATGGCCTCAATATTGGCAAGGGTATCATGCAGGGTCTCGCCCTTTACGGAACTCGAAGTAGAAGCCGCAATAGCCAGGGTATCCGCGCTCAACCGCTTAGCCGCGAGCTCGAAGGATGATCTTGTGCGGGTGCTTGGTTCGTGGAACCAGAGCACCACCAGCCGTCCCTGCAGGAGAGGCACTTTTTTGATGCCGCTTGCGCGCTGGGATACCGCAACAAATTGTGGGGTAGTGTCGAGAACCAGTTCTATTTCTTCCCGAGACAGGTCGGCGATAGCTACCAGATCTTTTCGGACCCACTGGGTTCCGGTAACAATGCTGGTCATACTTGGCAATCTCCACTGGATATGGGTGTTGTTTCTGACGATTCCGGCCTGTCCGGCAGGCGCTGCACCAAAACTACATCTTCGCCGTCAACTTCCTCCAAGCGCACGAAAACCCATTCGTGCTTGCCGGTAGAGATGGGATACCCCAGGTAGTCCGCCTGGATAGGAAGTTCACGTCCGCCGCGGTCGATCAGGCAGGCGAGCTGAATACGGCGGGGACGGCCGTAATCCATAACTTCATCCATGGCCGCGCGGATAGTCCGGCCGGCAGCCAATACGTCGTCCACCAGAACAATCGTTCGATCTTCTACAGAGAAATCAAAATGGGTTTCCCCTTTAAACTCAGGGATAGCCCCGCTGCGGACATCGTCCCGATAAAGCGTGGTAGCCAGGCTTCCCACCGGGGGACGGACACCGGTAAAATGCTCGATGATTCCGGCCAGACGGTCCGCTATGGGACGCCCTCTTCGAAGAATGCCCAGCAGGGCCAGTTCGTGGATATTGTCCGCGTTCTCCGCCGCAATGGAAACGGCCAGACTGCGCAATGTGGCAGCCATTGCGGATCGGTCCATAACTACAAGGGATTCCACGTTCGGCCGCCATTCAGGCGTCATGACCTAATCCTTTCTTAACACAGAATATTCCCGGGACGCCGGTTCGCCTGTTTCGTTACTTGCCGCCCTCCGAATCCACCATAATCTCCGCCCGGCGGATCCGATCGGATTTACTGCTACGATTCAATATACGATATCTGCACGACAGAGGTCCACTTGATTCTGTCAGCCCGGCGTGGGACACTCCTGAACGGGAAGGTAGGCCGGGATAGTGTACGGCGCTTACTCTGCAAACATCAGATTTCATATCGGAATACAAAAAATATAAGCGTTTTTTCAGTTTTTTCAGTTACAAATCCAGGATTCAATGGTAAAATGAATTAAAGAATAAAGAAATTTCTCTTTCGCGGGCTGCGCACAACAAACAGAGGGTGTTCGATTGAGTAGATGTCTCGTACTTGTAAGTGGCGGTATTGATTCTACTGTGCTGTTGCACAAATTGGCCCGGGAGCGGGGAGGAGGCTTCCTGACAGCACTGGCGTTCGACTACGGCCAGCGGCACACCCGGGAACTGGAATGCGCGCGATGGCAGGCGGAGCAGGTTGGCGCTGCGTTCAGGATCGTGCGTTTGGATTTTTTTGGAGAGCTTGTGCGGGAAGGTACCGCGCTCGTAAAGGGGGGGAAAGAGGTTCCGGACCTGAAAGACCTCTCGGACCAAAACCGTTCCCAGCCGCCAACCTATGTGCCCAACCGGAATATGGTACTGCTTTCGATCGCGGCAGCAGCAGCCGAAAGCATGGGTATAACCGAGATATATTACGGGGCTCAGGCCCAGGATGAATACGGCTACTGGGACTGTACCCCGAAATTCGTGGAACGCCTGAATACAGTTCTCTCGCTGAACCGCCGGCAACCGGTAACAGTCCACGCCCCGCTGGTCCGTCACAGTAAGTTGGACAATGTCCGGCTTGGGCTGGAGCTGGGCGTGGATTTTTCACGGACCTGGAGCTGTTATCGGGGGGCGCTTCCGGCCTGCGGGACCTGCCCAACCTGCGTTGAACGCCTGAACGCGTTTTCGGGATGCGGAATTGAAGACCCCATCCCTTACGCCAGCAGCGCGAATATTTCACGGGCTTAGGAGATATGGACATGCGCGGCAAACACTGGACCGTGATCCCGGCTCTTGTCCTGATGCTGAGCGGCTGGGTTCCTGCTCAGACCGGCGCAGAGCGGGTATGGCGTTCATACTTCGTACCCCAGGCCGGAAGGGCATATCACAGCGTCATTCCTTTTCAGTACGACAACGCCTCGGTGCTGATGATAGGGGGGTATGGTTTTCCAGGGATAATTGATATTCCATCAGCATCCCCTGCTGTTGAAGATGGGGGGGGATTTGTGGGCTATGACGCGTGGACATCACTGAACGGGAGCCAGTGGTTTCGTGCTGGATTGCCCGACAGCGCTTCATCCCGCATCAACGCCAATCTTGTGGAGCTGAACAGTCGTCTCTATTTCATTGGAGGCATCGGGGAAGATGCATACTCCACGGGACAGGTCTGGACCAGTACAGATGGTTTATCCTGAAACTTACTGACGGATACACCTCCATGGGGCGGACGCCAGGAAATGGCTGTTGCCGCATTCAACGGTAACCTATGGCTTATCGGAGGTATGGCGTCAGTATCTGACCCAGGATCCGAAATAACCGGTCAAACCGACTATCTGCCGACTGATATCTGGCGCAGTTCGGATGGCGCAAACTGGGAGCTGGTAAACGAGTCTGCGCCATGGGGCGGGTGCTATGGTTCCCGGGCAGTTGTATTTAACGGCCGCATTTGGCTGATCGGAGGACTCTTTACTGGAGGATCCATAGGCTATAAAGCGGCATCTACAGATGTTTGGTCCAGCGCTGACGGCCTAGAATGGGTTTCCGCTCAAACCGATCCGCCGTGGTCTCCGCGAATGGGACACGCCTGCGTTGTCTACGATAATCACCTCTGGCTCATTGGGGGACAGGATTTTGAATCCGGTAACTCTTTGAACGACGTCTGGACGACCACGAATGGTGAAAATTGGATCCAGGAACTCAACATTCCCTGGTTGCCCCGGCAATACCACGCCGCCACCGTAGTTGATGGCCTGCAGGGACCGGAACTCTGGATCGTGGGAGGCGTGTCCTACACTTTCTTAACTTTGCAGGTGCCGACGTACCGTTATCAGTTCCTGCCGGAAGTATGGATCTACGGCATCCCTCCGGCCCGGTATACCATTACCGTGGACCCGCCGCAGAATGGACAAATTTTTCTGTTTCCCCGCCCTGCGCCTGACGGCACATGGGAGGCCAATACCTGGCTGAGCGCTGTGGCCGTTCCGGCGCGGGGATACCGTCTGAGCTCATGGACAGGCGTATTATCGAACAGAACCAGCCCCCGTGAGCAGTTTTTGCTGTTAGGCCCTAGTTCTCTGGGGGCAATATTCGAACCGGATCCCGCTGTCCGTCTGGTGATCGGGGAATCCCAGGGAGGAACTGTAAGTGTTACGCCGCCACCCGGTCCGGATGGCACGTACGCTTCGGGGACCGCGGTTACTCTGACCGCGCAGCCGGCCGGCGGATATGCATTCAGCGCGTGGCGCAGAGATATCAACAGTACACAGCAGACTTTGACCGTTACCCTGAACCAAACCACGCTGGTCATTCCCGTATTCAGCCCAGTCCCTTCAGGGGTACCCCTACCGTGGGCGGCCTGTTTTTCGGGATGCGACGCGCTGGCGACCCAGGCATCTCCACCGGTGGACACGGATGGGGATGGTCTCACCGACTGCCAGGAAGCATGTGTAGCCACTGACCCGAATCAGACGGACACGGACGGTGACGGTATGCCGGATGGCTGGGAATTGCGTTATCTCATGCAGCCGCAGAATCCACTGGATGGGTTGCTGGATCCAGATGAAGACGGGCTGAACAATCTGGAAGAATTTCTGCACCGGTCTCATCCGTTTGATCCAGCCAGTCCGGGTCTGTGCGTTTTTGTGGACCCGGTAAATGGCGCGGATGCTTCCGGCAGGGGCAGCCGCACAACACCTCTGCGTACGCTCGCCTACGCGTTGTCCGTTATCGCCGGCACGCCGGATCTTCCCGGAAGGGTATTGCTCCGCCCGGGAGATTACGTTGAAACAGGTCTGCTGAATGTTCCCGCCAATGTTCGGGTGCTTGGGTTGGGGGCGCCGCCGCTTGCCGGTGAGCCACCTGCCGCAATGTTAACACTGCGCCTGACTTTGGCAGAGCGTACCGATCTGGCAAATGTCACGATGATGGAATCGGCAGATGACCTGTTGGGTCCTGATGTCCCAATGGTGCAGATCACTGGATCCCGTACCAGAGTTCGGAATGTATGGTTCCAGGGAAACGGTCAGGGCCTGACGGCAGTGCATGTGCTGGAATCCGCCCTGCCGCCGGTAACAGTGGAACGGTGTAATTT
>JAKOTZ010000084.1 GCA_029776995.1 Candidatus Hydrogenedentota bacterium | reverse complement strand
CAATTATCTGAGCGGGTCCTGTTCTTTGCGGTGGAGCAGCTTGCGATAATGAAACCAGGCACCCAGAAGCGGCGGAACACCGATCAGCATGGAACAGACCACCACGGGGTAGATCACCCGCAATATACCGCCATAACTTTCAGCATCCGTAAACATCAGTTCGAGCATCACATAGGCTAACAGGGGAACCGCCGGGATCAGCAGCCACCAGGAAAAGAGCAGAAACGTCACGCCTCCTGCCATTACGGCCAAAAATAAACGGGCATCTTCGTTGGTAAATAAAATTTCATACACCACCGCTCCCGACACCCAGGACAGTACGATCCGCACCCACCAGTGAAAAATTACCTTTCGATTTAATTTTCCGGCGAGATATTTCTTCCATCGTTTACCTCGCCGCCATATCCGCTGCCATATTTTCATGGCCACTACTCCCCACACCTGTATTCTATGCCAAGGCTCCGGAGTAGTGTCGAAAAAAAGCCGACAACTGAGATCGAACACACAGACCCGCTTTTCCTGTACACCCGATCCCAATCACGCCCCCACTGTAAGCCGGCAGCGCAGAAAAATGAGTCCCGGCTCCCTCTCAATGCCCCGGCATGTCTTCACTGGACCGAACTTGTCCAACCAATAAATTTCTTGATTTTCGGCGTCTTTTTCTATATACTTTCATTAGTGGTAAACATTAGGTGTGTGGCATCTAAACTATAAGAAGACTCAAGATGCGCAAAAAAGGTTTCACACTCATCGAACTCCTCGTCGTCATCGCCATCATCGGTATCCTGGCGGCCATCCTGCTTCCCGCCCTGGCCCGCGCCCGGAAAGCGGCCCGCCGTTCGTCCTGCCAGAACAACCTGAAACAGTGGGGCCTGGTGTTCAAGATGTACAACAACGAAGCCCAGGGCGCCTTCCCGCCGCTGCAGGTGCATTACGACTGCGTGTTCCGCTCACCGCAGATCGGCAATGGTCTTGCGGCCGGTCCGCAACTGTCGGCAATCTATCCTGAATACCTGACTGACTTGAACATTGTTCTGTGTCCCTCGGATCCCGAGCTGAGCACCCATCAGCGGAATATGTACTACCAGGCGGGCAACCCGGAAGGCCAGCCGGAAGGCAATCCCCGCATCCCCTGTTATCCTGAAGAGATGGATAATTCCTATTTCTACCTGGGCTGGGTAATTGACCGGCCGGAAATCTGCCTGCCCCTTAACCAGTTCCCCTTCATCCAGCTGCTGACCATCGGTAATTTCAGCACCATCCCGGCTACGGCTCCGATGCCGGCCCAGGTTGGCGCCGCACTTGAAAAATTCGCCGCAACTCCCGGGGTTGTGCAGCTCATCGCGAACAATGACGCTTCCCAGCTGAACAGCGTCCTGAATGCCGCGCAGAGCGATGTGAACCTGGACAGCGCTTTTTACGGCTACGGCAATGGCGGCGGCAACACGATCTACCGGTTGCGCGAAGGCATCGAACGGTTCCTGATCACGGACATCAACAATCCGTCGGCCAGCAACATGGCCTAGAGCACAGTGTTCATCATGTTCGACGGGTTCGGCACCGGCGCTTCAGCGAACCTGTTCAACCACATCCCCGGCGGGTCCAACGTGCTGTACATGGACGGCCACGTGGAATTCAAGCGCTACATCTCCGTGCCGGGCATTGAAAATCTGGATGCCGCCACGGCGACCCAGAAAATGTACGGCTGTGAGGCGCCGATCCTGCCGACAGTGGCCACCTTCCTGGGCGCGCTGTTCGCCAGCTGATCTGATGATGACAACAGGGTAAGCCCCTTCGGGCGCAACGCCGCGGCTGTCCCGTGATGACAGCCGCGGCAATTTTTTGGATCCGCGCGGAAAGCGGTTTGCGGCTTTTCGGGCAGGGGGCATATAATAATCAGTGAGTGGTTCTTGCGGACGCGCCTGACGTCCGCTATTTTTCTATTTCGGACGGGACAAATTCCGCGCGGGGGATCTGAACGTGAAAAAAATACGGATCGGCCTGGTAGGCGCCACCGGTTACGGCGGGCGGGAACTGTTGCGTCTGCTGGCGGCGCATCCGGGCGTGGAAGTCGCAGCCCTGGCGTCAACCAGCGCTGCCGGCGAACACATCAGCGAGGTGTTGCCGGCGTTTCGAGGCATATACGACCTGGCTTTTGAACCTTTTGACGCCGCCGCGCTGGCCCAGTCGTGCGATGCGGTGTTTGTTGGCGTTCCGGGCAAGGCGTCCATGGAACCCGTAGCGGCCCTTCGCGCGGCGGGCGCGACCGTGTTGGACATCGGCCCTGATTTTCGGCTGAAGGATCCTGCCGCGTTCCGGCAGTACTATGGGGTGGACCACACCGCCGCCCATTTGCTTGCGGAAAGCGTGTACGGCCTGGTACCGCAGTACCGCGACGCAATCCGAAATGCCAAATTGGTTGCGGTTCCGGGGTGTTACCCCATCAGTATCCTAATCCCGCTCATTCCGCTGCTGGACGCGCCGGTTGACTGGTCTGTCCCGCCGGTAATTGACAGCATTTCCGGGATTTCCGGCGCCGGACGCACCCCCAGCGAGGCGTATCACTTCCCGGAAATGAATGAAAATCTGAAAGCCTACCAGGTCGGCGGACATCAACACATCCCCGAGATTGAGCAGGAACTGCAGGGACGAACCCGAGTCCAGTTCACCCCCCACGTGGCGCCCATCACGCGCGGCATCCTCACCACCATCACCCTGCGGGTACAGAAGCCCTTTGATCCCGCGCCATGGTACGGGCAGTGGCAGAACGAACCGTTCGTCCGCGTGCTGGGTAGCGGAATCCTGCCCGAAATCAAATACGTCCGCGCGTCCAATTTCTGTGATTTTGGATGGGTAATGGATCCGCGGACCGGGAACCTCGTGATCGTCAGCGCGATAGATAATCTCATGGGCGGCACCGCGGGCATGGCGGTCCAGTGCCTGAATGTCATGTTTGGATTGGATGAACGAACCGGAATCTGGTTTGGAGGAATGGCGCCATGAGTTCATGGGAACCGGTTGGCGGCGGCGTATGCGCACCCCGCGGGTTTCTGGCAGGCGCCGCCGCGATGGGCATCAAGAACCCCGCGGTTAAACGGCTGGACTGCGCTCTGATATTCAGCGAGTGTCCTGCTTCCGTCGCGGGCGTTTTTACCACCAATCGGTTTAAAGCCGCGCCGGTACTCTGGGACCAGGGGGTATGCGTGCGGGGCGCGGCGCGGGCCGTATTCGCCAACAGCGGAAACGCTAATGCCTGTACAGGTGAACGGGGCATACTGGACGCCCAGGAAACCGCGGCGCGCGTCGCGGATCGCATGAGTATTCCGGTCACGGAAGTTTGCGTGGCCAGTACCGGCGTTATTGGCGTGCCTTTGCCCATGGACCGGATCCTGGCCGGCGTCGACGCCTGCGCGGCCGCGCTTTCCGCGTCCGGAAGCGGAGACGCCGCCCGGGCGATTATGACCACCGATACAGTCCCTAAAGAGTTTGCCGCCGAGATCAGCCTGGGAGGGAAAACAGTACGGATCGGCGCCATTGCCAAGGGCGCGGGGATGATCGCGCCCAATATGGCCACCATGCTCTGTTTCATTACCACTGACGCGGCAGTACCGCCTGACCTGTTGCGCCGCATGCTGGCGGACGCGGTGGACGTGTCTTTTAATTGCATCTGCGTGGATAACGACATGAGCACCAATGACACGGTCCTGTTTTTTGCGAACGGGGCTTCGGGCGTGGAGATTACGGATCCGAACAGCGCGGCGGGACGCATTTTTGCCGAGGGATTGAAGCAAATATGCATAACCACCGCCCAGGCGCTGGTACGGGATGGCGAAGGGGCGACCCGATTCGTCACGATCGAGGTAACCGGGGCCTCCGACAACCAGGCGGCCCGGACCGTGGCCCAGTCCGTAGCCCGGTCCATGCTGTGCAAGACCGCTTTCCACGGGGGCGACCCGAATTGGGGACGCATTGCCTGCGCGGTCGGCTACAGCGGCATCCATTTCGAACCGGACCGCATCAGCGTCCGGATTGGCGATGTCACGGTCATGGCGGAAGGGCTTCCAACCGATTACCGGGAAGAAGACGCGGCCGCCGCCATGAAGGAACGGGATATTCATATCGGGATCACATTGGGGGACGGTCCGGGGCGGGCAGTCTGCTGGACATCCGACCTCAGCCAGGAGTATATCCGGATCAATGCCGACTATCGAACCTGACGGACGACTCACCGGAGCACGTTGAAATATGCAGCAACTCATAGAAAAAGCGGAAGTGCTCATCGAGGCGCTGCCCTACATCCGCGCGTTTGAGGGAAAAACTGTCGTTATAAAGTACGGCGGCGCGGCCATGCTGGACCCCGAACTGCGCGTAATGACCGCCCAGGACATTGTCCTGATGCGTTACGTGGGCATGAACCCTGTTGTGGTGCACGGGGGCGGGCCGGCCATCAACCAGATGCTGAAACGGCTGAACATAGCGTCCCGCTTTACCCGCAACGGCCTCCGGGTAACAGACGAAGCCACCATGGAAGTGGTTGAAATGATGCTGTGCGGCCAGGTTAACAAGGAAATCGTCGCGCTGCTGAACCGGGCCGGTGGCGAGGCGGTCGGGTTAAGCGGCAAGGACGGCAATCTGCTGATGGCCCGGAAAATCGGCGCCCAGGACGGGGAAGACATCGGAAGGGTCGGAGAAATCATCAGCGTGAACACACGCGTGCTGAAGGCCGTCTGCGACGCGGGAATGATTCCGGTAATTGCTCCGGTGGCCACCGACCGGGACGGCGGCGCGTGGAACATCAACGCGGATACGGCCGCCGGAGATATCGCGGCGGCGCTGGCCGCGGAAAAACTGGTTTTCCTGACAGACACGCCGGGGCTGCTCCAGGATAAAAATGATCCCGAGACCCTGATCCACCGGCTGCACTCAAAAGACGTGGAAAGGCTGAAGGCCCAGGGCGTTATTTCGGGCGGCATGGCGCCAAAAATCGATGCCTGCCTGAAAGCGCTGGATTTTGGTGTCCGCCGGACGCATATCATAGATGGCCGGGTTCCGCACAGCCTGCTGCTGGAAATTTTCACCCGAAAAGGGTTGGGAACCCTGGTTAGCCATGACGTCCCCGCGGGCATGGGAGATGAATCATGAACCTGAATATCATTGAAATTATCCGCCAGGGCGGCATTCTGATGTGGCCCATCATGTTTACCTCGGTGGTGGGCATGGCAATCGTGATCGAGCGCTGGCTGACCCTGCGCCGGGCGGACATTGACACCCGCGAATTCATGGACACCATGCGGCAGGTCATCCGCCAGAACCGTATCCAGGAAGCCATCAACATCTGTGACGAGACGGATGCTCCGGTTGCCCGGATCATCAAGGCCGGACTGCTCAAGCACCGCCAATCCCGTGAAATCATCCGCGAGGCCATAGAAGACGCGGGCCGGTTCGAAATTCCGCGGCTGGAACGGTATCTCTCCGGCCTGGCGACCTGCGCCACCATTGCCCCCATGCTGGGGCTCCTGGGAACCGTCCAGGGCATGATTCTGGCGTTCGCCCAGATTCAGAACAAACGCGGGCAGGTCAATCCGTCTGACCTGGCCGAGGGTATCGGCAATGCCCTGGTGACCACGGCCGCGGGGCTGGCGGTGGCCATCCCGCTGCTGATCCTGTACAACTACTTTACCAGCCGGGTCGAAAACATGCTGGTGGAAATGGAAGCCAGTTCGGTGGAACTGGTGGACATGCTGACCCGCCACCGCGGCGACACCAAGATCTGATATGCAGCTTCGCAAACGTACCACCAGAAAGGTTAAAGCCACGCTGGATATGACGCCGATGATCGACGTCACTTTCCAGCTGATCATTTTCTTTCTGCTTTCTTCTACTTTTGTGGTACAGAGCTCGGTGCCCATAGACATAGACATGCCCGAAACGGAAGGGACCGTCACCCACGAGAAAAAGCAGCTTACCATTACCCTGCAGACCGGTCCCGGAGGATTTGACGGCCAGGGAGGCGTATACGCTGATGAGGCGGAGATCAAAAGCTGGTCCGAGCTGAGGGGCATCCTGCAGGCCCTGCGGGAGCGGGACGCGGAGGCCCAGCTGCTGATCCGGCCGGACCGCGCGGTTCCCACGGAACGGTTGCTGCGGGTGTTGGGCATTGCGAATGTCTGCGGAATAACCCAGTACAGCATTGCCGCCAAGGAGATTGCCCCGGATATGCTGACCGGACCGGACGAGCCTGCCAGCGGCACCCCGGCGCCTGAATCGGCCAATCCGGCATCCCCGGGACAGGGGCCCTGACCTCCATGTTGCCGACAACGCGGGATAACGATGCCGGTCCCGCGCTGTTACCCGCGGGGCACCCTCAAGTCAGCAGCCAGCGTGTTCGCCGCCGCCTGAAAGGGGCCATGATCCTTTCCGCTTTTTTCCACATTTCCATGGTCACGGTATTCCGCATCGTGGTAGCCTTTCCGGAATACCCGGTGGACTATTACAGCCTGCGGATTGTAAAGGACGTTTCCGCTCCGGCCGAACCCAGGAGGTCCGGAGGGTTGACCCTGAGCGGAGGCCGCCTGGATGACGGCCTCGATGTGGAACTGCCCGTGCTGAATTTCGCGGAACTGAACCGTCTGCAGATACGCCGGGCGCTTCCGGAAGATTTCGAATCTTTGGACGCACTGTCCGGGTATCGGCCGGATGACAGCTGGAGCCGCTTCGCCGGAGGGCTTCAGGAACTGGGAGCGCGCCTGCGCGACCGGCTGGCGGGGCAAGCAGAACCGGCTCCGGAAAGGCCGGTTCTGGCGGCGGCGCACCGTCCCGCTCCGGGCTGGGAGGGCGTAATCATCTGGAGGGATCCGCCTGAGGACCGGGAACTGCTGTTCACACCTCCCCTTGATCCGCTGTGGAACATCCCGCCAGATGGACCGTCGCGCTTTGAGTTTACCCTCACCGTGGACGATTCGGGGCGGGTCACGGACGTCTGGACACCGGACAGCGAACCGGCCGACGTGCTGGAGCCTCTGCAGCTGAAGCTGCTGCAGTACCGGTTTGCGCCCATAACGGATACCGCAGGCGGCATCGCCCATTCCAGGATGGGAACGCTTATTCTGCGCCGTACCCGGAGTGAAGGCGCATGATCACCATCACGCTTACCACGGCTTTGTGGCTGTACGGGATGGCCATCCTGGTCTTGGCGGTCCTGCTGTGGGGATACACGGAATGGACGGGAGGCCGCATACGCCGGGCCCTGGAGAAACAATCGTGCTGGCGTTGCGCCTACTGCGGTTACGTATACCTGGACGAGGGCATGGCCACTTACTCTACCTGCCCCCGCTGCGAAAGCATCAACGTGCCCGCTGAAGGCCAGGATCCCCTGGTCAGCCGGAAAAAAGCACTGGCCGCGGAAGCATCCAAAACGGACGCGGAATCCTTATCCGACGGAGAAAAACAGGAAAGCCGGCGCAATCCCGCCCGTAAAAAACGTCCCCACGCGACCCGGCGGGGTCCCCGAAAACGCCGGGGCGGCTCCTGATCCCGACGCCCAAAACATGGATCATTTCCGGCGCCGGCGGCCCCTTTTCGCGGAATCGGTTTTCTCCGGAGCTGCCGGCAAGGCCACGCGCCGCTGGCAGACAATCAGCGTTTCCGGAATCTCGGCCAGGAATCGGCTGGGATCCGCGGGACGGGATTTTTCGCCCTGCCGGCGCTCGAGCGCGTGAAACAGGCTGACCATCTTCATCCCCCGGGTCAGGGCCACATAAAAAAGCCGCCGTTCTTCTTCGATGCCATTTTCTTCCACGCTGCGGGCGTGCGGAAACAGACCTTCCTCAAGGCCCAGAACAAACACATAAGGAAACTCAAGGCCTTTCGCGCTGTGCACGGTCATCAGGGATACCGCATCGCCCGATGGCGTCCGACCGTTTCCAAAGCGTTCGGCATTCAGGTGGGTTCTGTCCAGGAAATCATACAGCGAGGGATTTTCCGCCTCAGCGGCATATCTGCTCAGAGCCTGCAAAACGACGTTAACGCCCTCCGCCCTGTTTTCATACTGTTCCTGACTGCGGCTGGTCGTTTTCAGGAATTCCAGATATCCAATCCTGGAGATCAGATCCCGGGCGATATCAGGCAGGTTTCGGCGCGCTTCCCGAAACTGTTTCCGGTAGGACATGAGCAGGTTCAAAAACGACCGTATTCCCGAGACGGCAGCCCGCGGGGCGGAGCCTCGTTCCAGGATGGCGGCCAGCGCCATGCCCAGGGACTTGTTTTCCCGCCTGCATATCTCGTGGGCCAGTTCCAGGGTAGCGTCGCCGATGCCGCGGCGCGGCACGTTGACCACCCGCAGGAATGCCTGTTCATCCCGGGGGTTAACCATAAGGCGAAGATAGGCGATGATATCCCGCACCTCCACCCGGTCAAAAAACTCCTGGCTTCCGAAAACCTCGTAGGGGATCTCATGAGCCCTCAGCGCCAGTTCCAGCGGACGGGACTGCGCCCCGGTTCGGTAGAGCATGGCGAAGGCGGACCACGGCGCCCCGGTTTTATTCTTTACGTGCAGCAGCCATTTCGCCGCTTCCCGGGCCTCCTGCTCTTCATCCGCGACGGTAAACAGGTCAATTTTGCGCCCCCGGGGATTATGGGTCTTCAGGGTTTTGTCGCGCCGCTGCCGGTTATTCCGGACAACATGGTTGGCCGCTTCAATGATGGTTCCGGACGACCTGTAGCTGATATCCAGCGTAACCACTTTCGCGCCTGGGAAGTGCCGTTCAAACTGCAGGATATTGCGCACGTCCGCGCCGCGCCAGCCGTAAATGGCCTGGTCGTCATCCCCGACGACACAGACATTCCTTTCCTCTCCCGCCAAGGTCCGGATCAGGTCGAGCTGGACGCGGTTGGTGTCCTGGTATTCGTCCACCAGGATAAATCGGGCCCTGCGGCGGGCATCTTCGAGGGTCTCCGGAAAGGCTTTCCACAGGCGAAGCGTCATAAGCAGAAGGTCGTCGAAATCCATGCTGTTGGCCGCGCGTAAGGCGGACTGGTACCGCTCGAAAATCAGGCGAAGATGCTGGCGGTATTTCGCGCCCCGCTCGCTCGCGGCCAGCGTATCGGGCAGTTCGGGTTCGGCTTCATCAGATTCGGCCTGTCCGTTGTTCTTCATCCTGCTGAAACAGTCCCGGACGATATCCAGGCTCAGCCCGTCACCGCCCAGCGCGATATCCTCGGTTACCCGCCGGATCAGGGCCCGCGTGTCGCTTTCCGACGCGATTGAGAAATCCCTGCGCCATCCCAAACGGTCGGCAAACTTTCGGAGTTCGCGCACGCAATAGGCATGGAAGGTTTCGATACAGATTTTTCGGGCGTCCTCTCCCGCCAGCTGATGTATCCGTTCCCGCATCTCCGCGGCCGCCTTGTTGGTAAAGGTCACCGCCAGCACCTCATCCGGCCGGGCGTGTCCCCGTCCGATCAGCGCGGCCGCCCGGTGGGTAATCACGCGGGTTTTACCGCTTCCCGCGCCCGCGATCACGAGAAGCGGACCCGTGACATGGTTTACTGCCGCGCGCTGGGCATCGTTCAGTCCAATTTCATATCGGTCAACCGCGGAGGTCATGCCGGCTCTACCCTTTCCCCGCGCCGCTCACCAGCTGAATTTCGGCATTTCACCCGGGCTCCGAAAAACCGCGTCCGGCTGCCCTTTGAGCAGCCGATCTTCGGTGTGCCAGCCCCAGGTAACCGCCGCGGTATACGCGCCGGCCCGTTTCCCCTCCAGCATGTCTCCCAGCGTATCCCCGATATACCACGGAAAACGGGAAGATTCCATGCGGCGAACCCGCAGAATCTTCCGGACCTTGCTGGTATCCACGTCCGATCCGATAACCCCCCGTATACCCTGGATGCCATACTCCTCGAGAAACTGCAGCACGAAATCGGTTCGGTTGCTGGTAATGATGTAAACCCGATAACGCTCCGCCAGGGCGCGCATTATATCCGGCATTTCAGGAAAGGGCCGCACGCTTTTGAAGATGTCGCGAATCCTGGGTTCGTAAATGGCGGCCAGCGTGCGCAGTTTACGCAGTGGAAATCCCTGCCGCATCAGCTGCACCGCGAAATTGCCGTCCATCAGCGAGAGAAACGCTTCCCGGGACTGCAGATGTTTCGCGCCGATTTCACCGCACGCTTCCAGAAATGCCTCGAGATAGATCTCCAGGCTGTCCGCGATAACGCCGTCGAAATCAAACATGAGCACGGGTGGACTGCCCCTGCCCGGACGCCGCCACAGTCCCCAATACAACTCCCGGACACGGACGGACAGGTTCATTTACACAACAGGTCCCGAAGCGCCGCCACCAGCGCGTCACACTGGGAATCATCCCCCACCGTAATGCGCAGGGCGTTTTCCAGACGGCGGACCGGAAAATATCGCACGAAAATATTCCGCTCCCGCAATGCCTCAAACAACTCCCGCGCGGAAGGGCGGCCATCCCATACGGCCAGCAGGAAATTCGTCTGGGACCGCGGAACCGAAAATCCAAGTCCTGTCAGCTGTTCGCGAAGCCGATCGCGGGATATCCGAACCCGTTCCGCGCACGCGCGCATATACGCCCAGTCCTCCAGGGCGGCCAGCGCGGCGGCCTGGCTGAAGGCGTTCACGTTGTATGAGTCCTTCACCTTCATCATTTCAGCGATCAGGTCCGGGTGGCCCGCGGCAACCCCCACGCGCATGCCGGCCAGGCTGAACGATTTGGAAAAGGTCCGCATGACCAGCGCGTTTTCATAGCGCGCGGCGTAATCCATACAGTGGTCGTCCGCGAAGTCAACATAGGCTTCGTCTATCACCACGATCCCGGGAAACCGTTCACAGAGTTGCGCCGTTTCTTCCCGGGTGGCGGAAACGCCCGTGGGCGCGTTCGGCCGGGTCAGAAAACACAATCGGGCCCGGGATGAAAGTAGGGATTCGGGCGTGCCGAACCGATCATCCAGGTCGTGGTACTCCATCCGCGCGCCATGCAACCCGCAGAGCACCTCGTACAGGGAATACGTAGGATACGTGGCGGCAACAGCGTCTCCCGGATCCACGAACGCCCGCACGGCCAGCGACAGCAGGTCATCCATCCCGTTGCCAACAATGACCCATTCCGGACCAGGCAGATTGAACCGTTCGGCCCACGCGCGACGCAGCCGTGAACAGGCCGGATCCGGATACCGGCGGATATGCTCCGTATCCAAATTGCGCAGGGCTTCCAGCACCCGGGGCGATGGCGGATACGGGTTTTCATTGGTGTTCAGTTTTATCACGCCCGGGATTTCAGGCTGTTCACCCGGAACATAACCCGTGATACCGGCCAAAAGTTTTCGCTGATATTTCATCCCCTCCCCCTTTCCAGGCGGACCCGAATCGACTGGGCGTGCGCCTCAAGCCCCTCCAGTTCCGCAAACGCAACATACTGTTCAGCCTCCGCCGCCAGGCGCATGCGGGAAAAACACAGCACACTGGAAACCTTCCTGAAATCTTCGGCCGTAAGGGGAGAAGCAAATCGCGCGCGGCCCATGGTTGGCAGAATATGGTTGGGGCCGGCGCCATAATCTCCCAGGGCCACGGGCGTCATGGCTCCCAGCATGATGGCCCCGGCGTTGCGTATCTGGTCCAGCAGACGCGTCGGATATTTCACCTGCACGCTGAGGTGCTCGGGCGCGAAAGCATTGACCAGTTCGACCGCTTCGTCCATGGAACGGGTGAGCACCGCCTGCCCGAACCGTTCCAGCGCGGCCGCGGCAATTCGCGCGCGGGACAGCGCGGACACTTTAGACGCCACCACCTCCTGGACCGCGGCAAGTATTTTTTCGTCTGGCGTAATCAACACGCATACGGCCTCTTCATCATGTTCCGCCTGGGCGAACAGTTCTGCGGCCACCTGTTCCGGATTGGCCTCCCCGTCCGCCAAAACCACCACCTCCGACGGGCCGGCCTCGCTGTCGATTTCCACCAATCCCCGGACCATAGCTTTGGCTAACGTCACGTACGCGTTTCCCGGACCGGTAATTTTTGAAACAGGCGGAACAGTCTGCGTGCCGTAAGCCAAAGCCGCCACGGCTTGCACGCCACCTACGCGGAACACCCGGTCCGCTCCGGCGATATGGGCGGCCGCAAGTACCGCCGGATGCACCGTGCCATTCCAGGATGGCGGCGAAACCATAATCACTTCCCGCACCCCGGCCACCTTGGCGGGAACGATATTCATCAGAACCGAAGAAGGGTAAAAAGCCTTGCCACCGGGAACATAGACCCCCACGCGGTCGAGGGGAATAATCCGCTGCCCCACGAAAGATCCGTCTTCATACTGGATGTCCCATGACTCCCGCAACCCCTGGCTGTGGAACGCGCGGATGCGCTCATGGGCGCGCTGAATCAGGTCATAGGTTTCCCGCGGGAGATCCCGGCTGGCTTTTTCCAATTCACGCCGGGGAATCTCAAACTGGTCTGGCGTGAGGTCAACCCCATCAAACCGGCGGGTATATTCCGCGACCGCCTGGTCCCCGCGCGTACGCACCGCGTCCAGAATTTCCGCGACAGCAGCCCGCCGTTCATCCTGGCCGGCGCGGTCAACCATGCCCCGAGTCCGATAAGCCCGGAGCAGTTCCTGAAACTTACGGTCATCCGTGACGTTAATTCGCTGCAACATAATCCTGTCCACCCGTCAATTGATACCATCCCGCCATGTCAATTCTATTCCCGCGCGCGGTAAATGTCCGCGCCCAGCATGGCCAGACGGTTCTCAATGCGTTCATATCCACGGTCTATGTGGTACACCCGAGAAATCATGGTCTCCCCCCGTTTCGCCATCAGCCCTGCAATCACCAGGGCCGCGCTGGCCCGAAGGTCTGACGCCATAACCGGGGCTCCGGTCAGCGCCTCCACCCCTCGAACAACCGCCGTGTTCCCGTCAACTTCAATGTCCGCTCCCATGCGGCGCAGCTCAGCCGCCTGCATGAACCGGTTCTCAAAAACCGTTTCCCGGATAACGCTGGCGCCCCGCGCGCAGGTCAGGCATGCCATCATCTGCGCCTGCAGATCGGTGGCAAAGCCGGGATAAGGATTGGTGGTGATATCCACCCCCCTCAGCCCGTCGGGCGCGGCCAGGCGAACACGCCTGTCTCCGATCTCAACCTCCGCGCCCGCCTCGCGCATCTTTTCCAAAAACGCCGACAGGTGCGCCGGCCGCACGTCCGTCACCGTGACGTCTCCCCCAGTGGCCGCGCCGGCAGCCAGAAACGTCCCGGCCTCAATGCGGTCCGGGATGGTTTCATGTTCCACGCCTTTCAGGCTGTCCACGCCCACAATCGAGATCAGATCGGTTCCGGCGCCCGAAATCTGGGCGCCCATGGCATTGAGAAATACCGCCAGGTCTTCGATTTCCGGTTCCCGCGCGGCATTCACGATGCGGGTAAGCCCCTTTGCCCGAACGGCAGCCATCATGATGTTTTCCGTAGCGCCGACACTGGGAAAATCAAGCGTGACGGTCGCCCCCGTCAGCGGACCCGTCGCTTCGACATATCCCTCGTCCAGACGGATATCCGCGCCCAGCGCCGCCAGCCCCTTGAGGTGAATGTCCACCGGCCTTGCCCCAATGGCGCACCCTCCCGGCAAAGACACCCGAGCCCGGTTGTGCCGCGCCAGCAGCGGCCCCAGCACGAAAAAAGACGCGCGCATCTTGCGCACCAGGTCATAGGGCGCCTCAGGCCGGTTCAGCGTGGACGCGTCCAGGGTCATATACCGGCCGGTAAATTCAATGGACATCCCCATCCAGGACAACAGCTTGTCCATGGAGAACACGTCATGCAGGCAGGGCACGTTATGCAGCGTGCACGGGCTTTCCGCAAGGATCGCCGCCGCCATCAGCGGCAGCACCGCGTTTTTTGCGCCCCGTACCGGAACAGTTCCTTTAAGCGGCCTGCCGCCCCGTATGATGATCCTGTCCATGGCTTTCCCCCGGCGTGCCGATTACCGGAAACACTGGCCGGCCTGTATATAAAAAGCCCGGGGTATGATAACCCTCGGGCTGTTACAGCTTTGTTGTTATTGAGACGGCGGCGTTTCCGTATTCGCCTGCGGCGCCGGAATCGTCCCGGCCGGAACCTGCTCCAGCGGCTGGCCGGTGGCGGGATCCAGCGTAATCACGTTGACCGGCCCCGATTCCGTCTGCACCTGCACGGGTGCCACCGCGGCCGGCGCTCCGGCATCTGTCGAAACAGCCGGTGTTGTAACAGATTCGGACGTCTGTCCCTCCGGCGTCTGCCCCGAGGCATCCTCAAACAGGGTGTTCAGTTCCGAAGCGGCAGGCGCTTCCTCTGTCACCAGCTCCGGCGCGGCCGCCCGGCCCACCCGTCCGGAAATCATGGACATCAGCAGCGCCAGCCCCATGAAAAGCCCCGCCGAAACATACGTGATCTTCTGCGGAAGGCTCTTGGACGACCGGGGCCCGAAAATGGTATCACTGCCCGCGCCAACGCCGAAAGCGCCCGCAAAGCCCACTCCCTTGCCGCGCTGCAGCAGCACAATGACGATCAGTCCCACGCAGGCGATCAGGTAAGGAATCAGGATAAACCACCACAAAACTGTCCAAAGCATAGCGTTACACCTTGTTTGGTAGATTCAGCATGCCGCTTTGACGATAGCCGCGAAGCTGTCCGCTTTAAGCGATGCGCCACCAACCAGAAAACCGTCCACATTTTCTTTCGAGAACAGCTCGGCCGCGTTGTCGGGTTTAACGCTGCCGCCGTACTGGATCCGCATGGCCTGAGCCGCGTCCCGGCCAAACATTCCGGCAAGCACTTCACGGGTAAAAACATGCGCCTCTTCCGCCTGTTCCGGAGTTGCCGTCTCGCCGGTGCCGATGGCCCAAACCGGCTCGTAGGCAATGACCAGGTTCTCCAGCAGCGCGGCCGGCAGTCCCTTCAGTCCCTCTTCCACCTGCCTGCGCAGCACATCCTGCATTTTGCCGGCCTTGCGCTCTTCGAGCAGTTCGCCGATGCAGAACATAACCTTCAACCCGCAGTCGAGGGCAAAACGGCATTTTTCGTTCAGGAGAGCATCCGTTTCCCCGATGATATGTCGCCGCTCGCTGTGGCCGATAATTGTCCACGCCGCGCCGGCATCCAGGATCATTCGGGGAGATATCTCGCCTGTATACGCGCCGCTGTCTTTCACGTAAGCGTCCTGCGCGCCCACCGCGATATTAGACCCTTTAACGGCTTCCGCCACCGCATGCAGCGACACGTACGTCGGGCAAACCACGACATCCACCGACGTCAGCGAACCGACCAGTTCCCTGACGCCCTGGGCCAACGCAACGGATTCACGAATCGTATTATTCATTTTCCAGTTACCGGCAACGATCGGTTTTCTCATGACACTGTCCTTCTTAAGTGATTGCAATTTTTCTCAGCAATAACAGATGAAACCCCGGTCCCGGACAAAACAGACATCTTCCGGGGCTTGCCATCGAAGGCGATATATTCTATCAGAAAACGGTCCCATCCGCCAAAGGTTTCCGCCACGCCTTCACCCCGTTTCCCTGATGGAGACCTCCCGCCAAAAAGTCCAGGTATTGGCATAAATTTCATTTTGGCGGCTGTGGACTTTATAATTACGGGAAATCCCGTTTGTTTTGTAAAAACTGGCCTAAAGATTATTGGAAGGTGTTCATGAAGGGATCCCGAGGCGACGGGTGGGTAACCCGATTTGGACTGATCATGGCCATGGCGGGTAACGCTGTCGGCCTGGGCAATTTTTTGCGGTTTCCGGGCAAAGCCGCCCCTTATGGCGGCGCGTTTATGATCCCATATTTTCTGGCGCTGCTGCTGGTGGGCATTCCCCTGATGTGGGTGGAATGGACGATCGGGCGACACGGCGGCGGCTTCGGGCACGGCACCACGCCCGGCATGTTTCACCGGCTCTGGAAGCATCCGATCTCTAAATATCTGGGCGTTTTCGGAGTACTGATTCCTGCCATGGTAGGCGTTTACTACGTCTATATCGAATCCTGGTCGCTGGGTTACGCCTGGCTTACCGCGACAGGACAATACTGGGGCCGAACTTCCAATGACGCAATGAAAGATGTGTTTACCACTTATCTGGGCATCGGGGGGGAAGGGCCGGTTTCATTTCCCCTGCAGGCGTATACGTTTTTCCTGATTACCTTTGTGATCAACATCACCATCTTCGCGCTGGGCATATCCAAAGGGATCGAGGTGGTCGCGAAATACTGCATGCCCACCCTGGTGGTGCTGGGGGTGGTGCTGATGGTCCGCGTGCTGACGCTTCCGCCCATGGACGGCCGCACCATAGGTGATGGCCTGGCGCAGATCTGGTCCGTCAGGGACTGGTCCGTACTCCTGAAGCCCGATATCTGGTTGGCCGCGTCAGGGCAGATTTTCTTTACCCTGAGCGTGGGGCTGGGCATGATACACACTTACGCGAGCTACCTGCGCAAGCATGAGGACGTGGTGCTGAGCGGCCTTACTGCCTGCGCGACCAATGAGCTGGTTGAGGTGGTTATCGGCGCGAGCATCGCCATCCCGGCGGCGGTGCTTTTTTTCGGCGTTGCCCAGGCGCAGCAGATTGCCGAGGGCGGCACGTTCTCCATCGGCTTTTTCGCGCTTCCGGTCATTTTCCAGCAGATGCCCGGGGGGCAGTTCTTTGGGACGATCTGGTTTCTGCTGCTGTTTCTGGCCGGCCTGACCTCTTCGATGGCTATGTTTACCCCCCTGCTGGTGTTTCTGGAAGATGAGCTCCAGCTCCCCCGCAGAAAAGGGGTTGCCCTGGTGGCAGTCATGGTTTTCGCCATGATGCAGCCGGTGATCCTGTTCATGAAGCACGGCCTGGTGGACGAGCTGGATTACTGGATGGGCGAAGCCTGTCTGGTGCTGTTCGTAGCCATTGAATCGATGGTATTCGCCTGGATTTTCGGCATGAAACAGGGGTGGGAAGAGATGCACCAGGGGGCAGACATTCGGCTGCCGAAAATTTTCTATTACATAATCCAGTGGGTAACCTCCACTTTTGTGTTGCTTATAGTGGTGTGGTGGCTGGGAGGCAGCTTTAAGGACAAACTGATGATGGCCGGCGTACCGCCGGAAAGCAGGCCTTTCCTGTGGCTGGCGCGGATCATGATGGTCGGCATGCTGATTTTCCTGCTGGCCGGCATTCACCGCGCGTGGAAAACGCACCCTAAATTCTTTGAAACTGTCGAAAAGGAGCCCATTGAACCGTGAGCCTGATCTCCTGGTGTTATATGCTGGCCACCTGGGCCGCCATCATCGGCCTGAACGTGTTTTGTTTTTACAGGATTTTTTCAAAACGTAACGGTGGAAATGGATCCGCGGAATCCAGGGAATGACGGCCGGCTGCGCCTGGTTTCCTTTAAACGATTGTTCCGGCAACCGAAAGGAGAACACGAGATGAAACAGGTGAAAGGAAAACGCGTTCTGGAGCGGTGTTTCGGTATGGTTGCGCTTCTGTTGACCGGTGTCATGCTGCTGGGTTGCGGCGGAACTGCCACCGCGCAGGTGGAGCCCGGGCAGGCCATGCCGGACTTTAAACTCAAGGACCTCAACGGGAAAGAGCACAGCCTTGCAGATTACAAAGGCAAAATCGTGGTGATCGAATTCTGCTCGCACAACTGCCCCTATTTCCGCGGCGCGGATCCCCAGCTGATTGAGCTGGCCAAAAAATACGCGGATCAGGGCGTGGTGGTGCTGGGCATCGACTCCAATACCCCGAACGACATCGAGTCGATCCGTAAATACGCAGAAGAAAAGGGAAAAAACTATCCAATCCTGAAAGATGAAGGCAACGCCTATGCCGATGAAGTGGGCGCTACCCGGACTCCGGAGGTCTTCGTGGTGGATAAAGAGGGGAAAGTAGCCTACCACGGCGCGTTCGATGACCGGAAGAATCCGGAAAAAACCGGTGAAACGCCTTATGTGGAAAACGCGGTGAAGGCCCTGATCGAAGGGAAACCCGTAGAAACGCCCACTGCCAAAGCGTGGGGTTGCACCATTAAACGCAAATAAGGACCCACTCATGAACTTTTTAACTTGCCGGTTTCCAGGAATTTCCGTTTCACTGTGCCTGTGTGTTTTGCTGTCCGGGTTTTCCTGTAAAGCCCAGGAACAGCCTCCCACCCCGGAGGAACTCAGTAAAGTAAAAGTGGAAGCCATTACTGCTGCGGCCGCCGAAAAAATGCTGCAGGACGCCAAAGGCAAGGTGGTGGTGGTGAACCTCTGGGCTACGTGGTGCCCTCCCTGCCGGGCGGAACTGCCGGACCTGAATGCTTTTTATAAGGAAACAGACCGGGAAAAGCTGGTTTTTCTATCTTTTTCTGTCGATGATCCAGAGGAGATGGAAAAAACCGTAAAACCTTTTGCGGCCAAACAAAAACTGGCATTTCCGGTCTATATTCTCAAAGACCCCGATTTGGAAGATTTGTCCAAAAAACTGGGCGTGACGCTGGAAGGAGCCATCCCCACTACCATTGTGTACAGCAGGGAAGGTAAACCGGCAAAACCATGGGTTGGCAGCATCAGCAAAGAGGAACTGCAAGACCTGGTAAAGTCTTACCTGTAAATTGACGCGTGCAAATTACCCCCGCATCCTGATGGTGATGCGGGAGATTTGCTTTCTTTGCGCCGACCAATCGTCGTAAACGTTGAAACCAACTCCAGGTAATGCATGTCTGAAGATACAGTTTTTAACGTAGTGGATAGAGAGCAACGCACTGGAGAACCAAAATGTTTACTAGATTTCAGCGTTTTCGATGGGTAACAGTCATTCTGGCAATTTTGGTCATGTCCTGGGCAGCCGCCGGCGCGGACTACATGCGGGCGCCGGAAGGGGCGCGCACGCCGCTGGACGAATACGTGGCCAAACCGGATCCTAACTATGCCTGGGAAATCGTATCCTCTTTTGAGGGTGATGATTTCAGCAGTTACACCATCAATATGACCTCCCAGGCATGGCAGCCTCCCGAAAAGGTGGATCCAACCATCTGGAAGCACTGGCTCACCGTGGTAGTACCCAAACAGGTCCGTTCAGACAAAGCCCTGCTTCTCATCGGAGGGGGAAGCAATAAATCAGAAGCCCCGAAAGCGGCTTCTGCCATCGTTCGAAACGCGGCCATCTCCAGCGGTTCCATCTGCGCGGAACTGGGGCAGGTTCCCAATCAGCCGACCGTTTTCGAACCGGATGGAAGAAAACGTTCCGAAGACTCTATTATCGCGTACGGCTGGGCGAAATTCATGCGGTCCGGGGACCCGCTCTGGCTGCTTCGGCTGCCCATGACCAAAGCCGCGGTTCGCGCGATGGATACTGTCCAGGCCATGTGCGCCCAGCTGGAACGCCCGGTGGCCGTGAACGGTTTCGTCGTGGTCGGAGGCTCCAAGCGCGGATGGACCACATGGACCACTGCGGCGGTTGACAACCGGGTCGTAGCCTGCATGCCCGCCGTTATTGACCTGCTTAATCTCGTTCCTTCGTTTATCCACCACTACCAGGCCTACGGGAACTGGGCCCCGGCCGTATTCGACTACGTCAAAGAAGGCGTTATGGACTGGATGAACTCCCCCGAGATGGACGCGCTTTGCCGCATTGTCGAGCCTTACAGCTACCGCGACCGGCTGACCATGCCGAAATACATCGTTAACGGCGCCGGAGACCAGTTTTTCCTCAACGATTCCTGGAAATTTTACCTGCATGACCTGCAGGGGCCGACATGGATCCGCTACTGCCCGAATTCCGGGCACGGCCTTGAAAACGCCAAACCATACGAGGCCGCAACGGCTTTCCTGCGGTTTATCGCGGAAAACAAGCCTGTTCCAACCTATAAGTGGACCTTTGAAGACGCCAACACCGTCCGGGTAACCGCGGATACGCCGCCGGCTGCCGTAAAACTTTGGCAGGCAACCAATCCGGAACGGCGGGATTTCAAAGTGGATACCTTCGGCAGAAACTGGACCAACACGGATCTTCAGCCTGAAGCCGACGGATCCTGGCGCGCCCGCGTGGAAACGCCCGAAAAAGGATGGACAGCGTTCTTCATTGAACTGACCTTCCCGGGACCGGGTGAGGAACAGTTCGTGGTAACCACGCCCACCCAGGTGGTCCCGGAGACTATGCCCTTTGATCCGCCCAAGCCTGGAGACTGGTCTGAAGGCTTCATGCACAAAAAATCTTCCAATTAAGTTTGCTCCTCCTTTCTGTTTCCTTTCATGTCGCGCGGGACTGTTCAAAATGAATGGTTCCGCGCGATTCTTGCTGAAACTTGGCGGTTTCTTTATATTTTTGCCATACTGAAATTCCAATGAAGACCGGCGACGAGACAACGATCCCCCTCCCCGGAACCGGCGCCATCCCCTGCCCTTTCCGGGAAAACTGGCTACTGGCCCCTGCCACGCGGTACCGTATCGGCGGGCCGGCCCGCCTGGCTCTTTTCCCCAGGTCCACCGAGGAACTGCAGGCGGCCTGGGCGTGGGCCGTGGGACAGCCTGTTCCCCGCCTGATTCTGGGGGGAGGTTCCAACGTGCTGATATCCGATGCGGGCTTCCCCGGCGTGGTCCTGGTCACTACGGAGCTGCGGGGCATCCGGGACCGGGGAAACCACCGCTTTCTGGTATCCGCGGGAGAACCGCTGGACCGGCTGGTGCGCGAAGTGATGCTCCGTAATAATTATGCGGGTGTTGGCGCGCTGACCGGAATTCCCGGCACCGTCGGCGGAGCCGTTTTCATGAATGCGGGCACCGTTAACGGGGCGATCTGTGATTTTCTGGAGTCGGTCCTGCTGTTCGGTCCGTCCGGACCGAGAACCGTAACCATGGAGCCCAGCCTGTACGGCTACCGCCAGCAAAGCTTCCTGATGCCGGATGAGATAATCGCCGAAGGTTCTTTCCATTTCACGCCGGCATCCGAGAATCAGCAGGAGATATATGACCACTATATTCAGCGGCGAAAGGAAAAACAGCCGGGAGGATGGTGTTGCGGCAGCGTGTTCAAAAATCCCCCCGGAGACCACGCCGGACGGCTCATCGAATCCTGCGGGCTCAAAGGCGTGCGGCGCGGCGGCGCCGTGATCAGTCCCGTGCACACCAACTTTATTATGAATGAGCATCAGGCGACCTGCCGGGATGTCCTGTACCTTATCCGGCTGATACGCCGGACGGTCCGGGACCGGTATGGCATAGAACTCGAACCGGAAGTGCGCATCATCGGTGAAACATTGGATTTGGATTGACCGGAAAATGGGAAAGGAACTGAACATGGAGCGGAAACAATGGTCCAGAAGGGGTTTTCTGAAAAGCGCGGGCAGTGTAGTCGCCCTGGGAGGAGCGACGTATACCGGAAACACATTCGGCGATGCCGCTGATAAGCCTGCCTCCGGCGCGAAACGGTGGCAGGGAGGACAATCCCCCTGGCCGCTCGCCCTGAATGCCAGCACGATCCGTCCCACCGACATCGCGGAAAAGCTGGAAATCGCGGCCAAAACCGGCTGGGACGCCTTCGAACCCTGGATTAACGATCTGGAAAAGTACGAAGCGGAGCACGGTTCTCTGAAAGAGTTCGCTCGGCGCGCCGCGGACCTGGGACTGTTTATCAATAATGTGATTGGCCTGTGGGACTGTATGCCCGAGGGAGAGGAAGCTTTTCAGGCGTCCCTGCCCGCCACGCGGGAACGCATGCGGCGCTGTTCGGAAGCCGGGGCTCAGTTCGTCGCGGCCATCCCCGCGCCCGATCGGGCGGGGTTTGACCCCAAATGGGCGGTGCACTGTTACCGGGAACTGATGCGGATCGGCCGCGAGGACTACAACCTGCGGGTGGCCTTTGAGTTTGTCGGCTTCATGAAAGGCATCTACCGGTTCGGTGAAGCGGCCGGCATCGCGCTGGACACCAACGACGAAAACGCCTGCCTGATTATGGATACCTTCCACCTGTTCCGCGGCGGTTCCGGCTTCAACTGCGTCCGGCACGTTCAGGGAGACTTTATCGCCAATTTCCATGTCAACGACGTGCCGGGCGATATCCCCCGGGAGGAACAGGGCGACGAACACCGCCTGTATCCCGGCGATGGTATTCTCCCCCTGGAAAAACTGTTCCGGGACCTGAAAAACATCGGCTATCAGCGCACCCTGTCCCTGGAAATTTTCAAACGGGATTACTGGGAAATGCCGCCCATGGAAGTTGCGGCACGGGGGAAAGAAAAACTGCTCGAAGTAATTACACGCGCCGGCGTGTAACAGCGGCATCAGGGCAGGCTTTTGCCCAATCGGATGAGATGGGCCCGGGCCTGCGCCTCGGCCAGCGGCCATTTATGGGGCGGCACGTCGTCATACGCGCGGGCCAGAAGTTCCTGCATGGTGCGAACCCCCTCCCGCAAAGCGGCCTGAATTTTCGCTTCCCGCTCCAGCCGGTGGTCCCGGGTCCGCGCGACCAGCTCCCGGCCTTCAGGTTCGCTCAGCGGCCAGCCATGGGCCGGCACCAGCATGGTAAAAGCCGGCAGCGCCAGCAGCTTCTCCAGGCTGTCCAGATACGCCGTCATGTCGCCGCCGTATTCCGGGACGATCAGCACGGTTCCGGGATTGCTTACCAGATCTCCGGCTGCCAGGGTTTCCGTGGTTTCTTCCAGATAGCACACGTGGTCCGGGCAGTGCCCCGGCGTGTATAAGACGCGCAATTTCCAGGCGACAGACGCGGGTACTTCGATGAGGCCGCCATCTTCCACGGAGTGAAATTCATGCGCGGAGAACCGGCCTGCCAGCAAAGGATGGCCATAGACAGGAATCCGGTATTTTTCCGCCAGCATGGCAACCGCTCCGGTATGATCGCCGTGTCCATGGGTCAGCAGGATCATGGCAGGGCGGCACCCCAGCCGCTGGAAATCTTCCAGCCGGTTCAGCAGCAGCGCCTGCTGTTCCGGATCTGCTGGGCCCGGATCGATCACCGCCAGCTGCTCCCAGCCCACGGTCACGCAAGTGGTATGCGTAGCCGGGGGAAGGGTGTCTGTCTTCAGGGGAATAATGGTTATTCCCGGCCGGGGCTCTATGAACGCGGCCCGTCCATCATTCCCTTCCGGCGGATGGCAGATCCGCTGATAGGCTTCCTCCTGCGGCAGCTGGGCATAGCTTCGCAGCACATAAGAAACCGGGGTGGACAACCGGATTTCTCCGCTGCGCCATTTTTGGAGCGCCTCGTCCGGATACAACCACTCCACCGCCGTCAGTTCCGGCGGGGACACCATCGGAGGGGACACCACCGGAAAATGCTCCCGCTTCACCAGAAAATAAGCCGTGTCAAAACGCCGGGGCACAAAAACAGGGGTTACCCACCGCGCGGTCAGCCGGAATTGGCTGCCATCAATCCGCAGTCCTCTTTCCGACAGCATGCGGGAAAAGGTTAAACGGCTCGCCAGCAGCTCCGTTCGCAGAATCGGCCACTCGTTCTGAGGTATGCCTTCAACGCCCAGCAGGATGCCGGTTTCCTCCAGAAACTCCCGGCAGGCCGCCGCAATAAACGGCGCAATATCCGGCTCGGCCGCGTCAACAGGCGCCAGGCTGTCATCCTCATCGAGCCGGCCACCGGGAAACGCATGGTGCCCGCCCAGAAAGGCCAGGGATTCATCCCGCCGGGCCAGCAGGATGCGTCCATCCCCGTCCACGGCAATAACCACCGCGGCGGGCACGGTTGCCGGAGGGTTCGATCCATCGGTGTACCGCATAACTCGATCTTATTGCGCCGGCGCAGTTTCCTGGACAACCTGATTACTTCACATTTCCCGGAGTTCAGTGGCCGTTCCATCGGCAGACCGGACCAGTGAAAACTGGTCCAGCAGCGCGCCATCCAGCCCCAGAGACCGGTATTCAAGGGTGTCCGGAGTGACCCGTATGGCCTGTACCGTTCGGGTTTTGTCGTACTGTCTGGCCATCAGCTGGGCGTATTTGGGCGCCAGATCGTACAGTTTCG
>JAKOTZ010000076.1 GCA_029776995.1 Candidatus Hydrogenedentota bacterium | reverse complement strand
CGCCTGGGCGCAGGGCGTTTTTCAACTTCCCAGCCGCGGTTTCGGCCAGGGTTTCCACGCCTCCCGAAAAAGACGTCAGCCATCCCCCGAGTCCCATGGGCGAAGCCCCCGGATTCTCCCGGCGGCGCGCCCGAAGCGCCCGGAACAGAGACCCATAACGGGCTTCCATCTCAGCCAGGCGGGGGAAGCAAGACACCATCTCCAACTGTTCCGCATCGCCGCCATAAACGCCAAGGACCATGGCTCCGACCAGTTTCTGAGCCGCCTCCCGACCGATACGGCGCGCGGCAAATTCATAGACGGTCTCAGATGATTTTTCTGATTTTCGGGGAGGAATCAGCGGCTCCATGCAAAGGCGGATCCTTCCCCGCGGGGAAAGCACCGGCGACAGCAGAAACCGCGGCGGGGGCAGCAATTCATGAAGGATACCGTCCCGGTAGAGGAAACGCCTGGCGGCGGATTGGGACGCGCGGACCAGACGGCTTTCCAGGCCCAGTTCCCGCGCCCAATTCAGGGTAAGGGGTTCCCGATCCAAAAAACCGTTGGGACCGTGATCCACGGCCCATCCGTCAAAACGGTCGGTCAGGGCCGTGCCGCCCGGCCGAGACGCGGATTCAAGAATGATAAAGGCGTCCGGCGGCAAGCGTTTGGAGAGTTCCCACCCCACGCAGAGGCCGGTAACCCCCCCGCCAATAACGGCGCTGTCCACATCGATCCGGCCCATCAGACGGTCCTCGAAAAAACGGCCTGGTTGCGGGACCGGCGCAACCGACGGTCAAAGGCCATGCAGACCACCCGGACAAACACCTGGCCAAGCGGCGTCACTTCCAATCCTTCTTCATCCAACACGATCAACCCATCCTGTTGCATCCCCAGAAGATCCGGCCAGGCATCCGCAAAAATGGTTCGGGCGGCACCCGGGTCGGCTAAATCAGGAACATATTCCGCCAGATCGCTCCACCGGACCCTGAACCGGCACATGAGGTCCCGGATGATCCTCCGGCACAGTCGGTCATCCGCGTCCAGGATAACCCCGCAGGCCACAGGCGGTTTCCCCTGTCCGGCTGCCTGGGTATACGCGGCCGGGTCTTTAATGTTCTGCGCGTACAGGGAGGTGAATTCGCTGATGGCCGACGCGCCGATACCAATCTGTTCCGCCGCGGACTGCACAGTATAGCCCATGAAATTCCGGTTCAGGCGGCCGGCATCCAGCGCCCGGGACAGTTCATCTTCGGGCACGGCGAAATGGTCCATGCCGATAGGCCGGTAGCCCTCGGCAATAAACCGGTTTCGGGCGGCGGTAAACAGGGCGAGTTTTTCGCCGGGTTCCGGCATGGGATACGCCGCCAGCGCGCGCTGATGGGGCAGCCGGTCTGGCAGCCACGCGAAACTGTACAGGGCAATGCGGTCCGGCCTGAGCTCACAGACCCGGTTGAGGGTATTTTCCCAGTCTTCCGCGCGCTGCAGCGGCAGGCCGTAGATCAGGTCGATGTTGATCCCCTGAAACCCCAAATCACGGCAGGTTTGGAATACCTCGCGGGTCTGTTCAAAGGTCTGATTGCGCGCGATGGCGCGCTGGACCTCAGGGGAAAAATCCTGCACCCCCAGGCTGATCCGGTTGAATCCCAGCGCGCGCAGGGTCCGCAACTGCACCGGCGACGCCAAACAGGGATTGATTTCTATGGCAATTTCCGCATCCGGAGTAAAGGAAAAATGTTCCATGACAGCGCTGAACAGAAACCGGAGCTGCTCATCCGTCAGAAAATTCGGCGTGCCGCCGCCCCAGTGCATCTGAGCCAAAGTCCTGCGCCGGTCCAGCAACGCGGCGGTATCCCGCAGTTCGCGGACCAGCGCTTCCAGGTACGCGGGCAGGTCGGTTTCGGCAGCAGGCACCACGGCGTTACAGCCGCAGTACAGGCATCTGGACGCGCAAAACGGAAGGTGCGCGTAGAGGGATAGGGGCTCACTGCTCCTGCCGGAGGCTTCCCGCAACGCAGCAGCCGCATGGTCACCGGTAACCTCCGCGGTCCATTCCACCGCCGTGGGATAACTGGTGTACCGAGGCCCCGGCCGGTCATAGCGCCGCAGCAATTCAGGGGTTATTTTCATCCGTTTGACCAATTCCTGAAAACGTTTCGCCAGCAGACGCGCCGGCGGCATCATCCAGCAGGCGCGCCATGGTTTCAATAAAACAGGCCGCGTCCAGGATGCGCTGTTCACTGACCGCACCCAGGGAATCTTCTCCAGAGGAGGGCAGGTCCGTCCTATTCATGGAATCCGCGCTGGTTATCGTAATCGCGGCATACCCTCGGGCCCGGGCAGACCAGGCACCCGCCGGGCGATGCAATTCCACCGCGACAGCCTGCCGTGAACAGGCGGCGCGTTCCGCGGCTGAAACCAGGTCCGGATCAGCTCTCCGGGAGAGTTCCCCTTCCGCGGTGACGTAGGCGGGCACGCCCATGCCCACCCCTTCTACATGGACAAGCTGGATTACCGGTTTCCACGCTTTATACCGCGCGAGGAAAGCGCGCAGTCCGGCCATGCCTTCCCGGTGCGCGCCGGGAAACAGAAAAAGCGCGTCGCAATGCCGGAGGGGATGTTCCCGGAGGCGGGCCGCCAGCGCGAGCACGGCCGCAACGCCGGACGCGTTAAAGTTGGCCCCCCGGCTGGGTTCTCCCCGCCCTGACATAAAGTGCAGGATACCCACGGCAGCCAGCCCCCAGGTCATGGCCCACCGATACGCCGCCAACGCCGACACGGTTCCACCGCGATACTGGAAAATACCTTCGACCAGGCACGCGCCAACCACCTGCACCGCCAGCCCAACCGTCAGCAGGTACAGCCGCCGCGTGCCGACCGTTTCAGCCAGGCGCTGAATGGGGGTCAGCATGCCGGAATCATAGTGCGCCGTGAAAACGAGCATGCGGCGGGGCGCCGGCGCGCGCTGTATTCCCATGATATTCCTGGACGTAAAAGTGGGCACCAGCCCTTCCAGCATTGGAAACCCCATCAGGTCCGCCACCAGCAGCAGCGCGACCACCGCCCCGTACGCAGCGCCCACCAGCGGCCACCAGGTGGCTATCAGCGAGACCACCACGAACTCCAGCATGATGGATCCCCGAACCAGAAACGCGTTCTCGGGCGCTTCAAACGGCTCTGATTCCACCGCTTCCGTTCCAAGGATTTCCCGCAGGCGGGACTCTATATAATCGGCGGCCTCGGCCTCTTCCACGGTTCTGGCCACGCGATGCGGCAGGAAACCGGCCAGATAGCGCAGGTCTTCGCTTATTTTCTGCATGGCCTTCGGACCGATTCCCGGACTGGTGGACACATCAACGGTCATTATCGGTTCTCTGCGCGTTCGATCTCTTTGTGGAATCCCCGGAAACGGTTTTTCTCCAGGTGCTGTTCCCCGGATTCCGCCGCCAGGCGGATTGCCACACGTTTTGCCGCGCCGCGGGTTTCCTCGAAAATATTCCGGACGAACCGGTTGCCCTCGGTTTGGCCTGTGATTTCAACGGCCGCCCCCTGTTCGTCCCCATTATCCGTGAAATGGCAGGATTCAATGGTATTGGCGGTCGCGGTAAAATCTTTTCCCCGCTCCGCCCGGAAAAGGATGCCCTGTTTCCCGTTGTTCCGGATGCGGCAGCCGCGGATGGTGTTGCCATGGTCGCGATGTCCGATGGATATTCCGGTATCGGCGTTGTCGTGGATATCGCACTGCTCCACCAGGCCGAACTGTACGCCCCAGCAGAAGAATAGGCCGATGGAATTGCCCGCGGCCTCGCATTCCCGGATGACCGGGCGCTGCGAGCCCGAACCGGGATGCATACCGAGCATGGTATTGTCCAGGGTCCGGCAGCGCTCAACCACCACGTCATGGCAGATCTGCCAGGAAATGCCGTCGCCGTTGTAATTGCGCGCGGTTACGTCGCGGATCACGATATCCGCGCAGTCCTGAAACCACAGGCACCCGGCATAATTGCCGTCCAGCGGGCCGTTCTGCTCACGGTTGCCGTCCAGGATAAGGGACTCAATCCGCAGATGGCGCGCGTTTTCGGCGGTAACCAGAGGAAACAAAGAGGACACCACCGGATCCAGGTCCACCCAGAAGTTCTCCCGGGGAGCCCGATCCAGCAGGACCCGGTTTCCATCCCTGGCCAAGACGGTGCGTTTAACCACCACACGGGCGCCGGAGTGGGGCTGTTTCCCTTCGATGCACAGTCCGGTGCCCGGAGGGAAACCGGATGCGTCCGCCAGGGTCAGTTCCTGGCTGTACCAGTCGGCGTTGGCGGCCAGCGCGGTCCGCACCATAGGCGCTTTAACCAGAACAGTGGCCTCCCCGCTGCCTTTCAGGAACACGCCCGACCGCAGCGTAACGGCATTGCGCAGCGTAAACACGCCCGGCGTTAACCGCACCGTCCCGCCTCCTCGGGCCGCTACAGAATCCACCGCGGACTGGACGGCCAGATCCGTGAATCCCTGAATATCGGCGCCTGGACCGCCCACTGTGAGGGTGAATGTTTCCGCCCAGTTCTCGGGATTCCTGGGATCCCCGGATATCGCCGCGGGCGCCAGCGCGGCAGAGGTCGGTTCCTCCGCAAATCCGCGGTACGCGCCGCCCCAGCATATGGCCCCCGCGACCCCGGCCAGCCATCGGCGTCTGGTCAAACGCGCGGAATTCATGCCGTACCGTTTCCATTCGCCTCGGGAGGCAGCCCAGCCAGTTCCCGGACAGCGGCCAGCACCCGCTGTTCAGACTCCGGAACCACGAGAGAAGCAGACGGTTCATACCCGCCCTCTTCAAAAAACACGGCCGGGTTGACATAGGACGGCGCGCAGTCGCCGTAAGCGGCAACCGCCACGAAACGGTTTGGCAGTATGGTCTGTGCGTAGAGCTGAAACTCGACCGCCATCTCCCCCGGCAGGTGCATCAGGACCAGGTTCCCGGTTTCCATCGCGGTAAAGAGGAAGGGCCTGTCCACGCGGTCCTGGAATACGCGGGACATGGCCGCGTCCAGGCGGGCATTGTTGGATTGTGAAGGGTCTTTCAGCACGGCCTCCAGTCTGTCCGGCGCGAGTTCCCCGGCCTGCAGCGGCTCAAACCGCACATTGGTCTTTCTCCAGGTAATTCCTGAAGCGGGTTCGTACTTCGTGTTTGCGGCGGCGTCAGCCATGGCCGCGCGCAGGCGCCGGTACAGGCCGTCCCGGGCCTCCGGAGTGCCGTCATTGTATTTTCCGGCGGCGATATTGCCCCCGCATCCCGTGAAATAAATCTGGGGAACGCCCTCCTGCCGTTCCAGCCATTCCCTTGCCATTCCGGGGAAATCGTAAGTGCATCTGGGGTCTCCATAAAAACTCTGCGGGTGGGTGGCATAATAGTGCAGCCGGGCGATCGGGGTGTCGTCCCGCGCGAAGGTAACGGTTTTCAGGAACGGATCAATCAGCCCCTCGGGGGCCTCGACCAGTTTCGGATCCCTGCAGGAACTGTAACGTGTTGTGACCTTGCCGTCTTCGCCGCGGATACGGCGGTTGGATGCCACCCGTTCCACGCGGCTCTGTCCCAGACCCAGACGGTTCCACGGCTGCAGGCGGGCGGCCGCGCCGCTTACCGATTCGGCCAGTTTCTGCAGGATCTGTTCCATGACCGCCAGGTCAGGATGCGGCGGCGGCGACGGAATCGAGTCCGCCAGCATGAACGCTTCAGGATCGATCATGGGCGCGGTATGCTGGTGAACGGTGTGGACTGCCACGCGGTCGGGCGTCGTGCCGGCCGCCTCGGCGAGCATGGCACAGGCGCGGTCATACGCGCTGTTCCGCAGCTCGCAGAGGTCCAGGGCGCACAGCACACTGCGCCCGCCGGCATCCTCCAGAATAACCCCTTTGGCAAACAGGGGATGTTCTATAGCCTCCAGGGGCTTGTAGGATGGATACCAGGGCGTTCCCAGCGGCGGCGTAATATCAAAAGAAAATGGCGCAATGCCGCCTACTGTTTCGGCCCGGCCCAGCCGGGGAACAGCCATCGCCGCGGCAAAAGACACGGCGGCATGCTTCATAAATTCCCGGCGGGAAAAGCGCGCCTGCTTATTTCTTTCGGTCATGTGAAAACCCTTTCCTTACATCCTGTAACCAACCGAATTCATTTTACCTGTTACTTCCTGTGTAAGGGCGAATCATCACAGGGCCGCGCGTACGGCCTGTTTCGGCACGGTTTCGTCCATGAGGCACAGCGAGGGCATCTTTTCCGGCGGGATCCCCCGCAACAGAATATCGGCGGTCCGTTCGCCGGAAAAGTGGAATAACCGTATCCCCTCCACGGCCTTAATTGCCGGCGCGGGATCAAACTGTGCGGCTTTCAGGTTAACGCAACGGCAGACGGGAACCGAGGGATCGGGATCCGGCTGAGCCTGAAAACCGCGGCAAACCAGGCCGGACACCGCTTCAAAATGGAATGCCGTTCCGGGGCTGGCCGGCTGCGCGTGGGAGGGCATGGAACCGTCTTCCGGCCAGGTAATATCCCGGTAAACATCGGTGGTAAGCCGCCAGAAATCCTGTTTCCACTGGACCGTGACGTTTTCCAGTATCAGATCCTCGACATGGCGGCAGTACAGGGCATAGGCGGGCAGGCCGCCAAACATCAGCGCCTCGGGATAGGCATTTTCCTTTTCCGGCACCGTTTCCCAGGGCTGCCAGGGATTGCCTCCATAGAACTCCCAGCGCATGTCGCGCAGGGTAATCCCCCGGACTGGATGACCGGGAATACCGGTGACGCTGGCGGCCAGGGAAGCGTTGACGGCAGTAATACCGGATATCACCACATCACGCACAGCGCCCGGAACCGGTTCGGCCATGTCGCGCCCCCGGTTTCCCAGGCGGATAAAAACGGGGGCCCGAACATCCCGCATAACGATATTCTGGACGGTGATGTTCTGCACTTCCCCACCGTCCACGCTTTCAATGGCAATACCGGAAATAGCCGGACGACGGTTCCGGAATCCCGTGATAACGCAGTTGGACACCGCAATGTTTCTGAATCCCCCACCGGATTCGGTGCCCAGCTTGATGCCGTTGCATACCGTTGAAAGGATACAGTCGCTGATGACAATGTTTTCAGAAGGCCGGCGGTATCCCAGCGAAAAACTGCTTTTGGGAACAATCGCGTCATCCACCGATTCGACGCGGCAATTGGTGATCCGCACGTTTGAGCAGGCGTCGGGGTCGATGCCATCCGCAAAAGCATTCAGAATGGTCACCCCGGTAATATTCACCTCCTCGCACCCCAGCATGCTGATGGCGTAGTTCGGCGCGTTCAGGATCGTCACGTCGCGAACGGTTACGAAACGGCACCGGCGCAGGGCAATCGGTTTAGGTCCTCCCCTTTTTTCGAAGTCCATCCGGATGGCGCCGGAACCTTCAATGACCACACGCTCGGCATCCTCCGCGAAAAACAGCGCGGGCTTGAACAGCGCGGTTTCGTGGTCGGCCTCATTGGGAAAAGGCAGCGTCTCCCGCTCGGGATAGGCGGAACGTTTTCGGGCGCCGAGTACCGTAGCGCCGGACTCCAGACGCAGGGTACTCCCGGACCGAAGGAAAAGCTGGCCGCAAAGGTAAGTCCCCGGAGGAAAGACAACCGCCGAGCCGTTTCGGGCGGCATCATCGATCGCCTGCTGAACGGCTTTGGTATCGTCAGTGACGCCGTCGCCTTTCGCACCGGTTTCCCGAACTGTTACCTGAGCCCAGCCCCGCAACGCGCCCAGCAGAACCAAGGCTAACAGGATAACAAGGACTTTACGGAATGGGTTCGGCATCCGGCGTGACATGGCATCCGGCCTCCCCGGCAAGGGCGACCAACAGGCCGCAGATGCGCGATTCGATGTCCTCCCGCCACTTCGCGGCGAAACCATAAATCAGCTGGGAGCTTTCGCCTTCGTAACCGCCTTCCCGGATGATATCGGCCGTCGGGATATAACTCATGATGTCATCGCAATACCCCATCACAAAAGCGTCTTTTCCCAGCAGTTTTTTCGCGCGCAGGGCATAATCCACCACCGTTTCACCGGCAAACGCAACGAGGGGCTGTCCGCCTATATTCCACATGTGCATAGGATACTCGGCCGATTCCGGCAGCCGGCCGTCTCGGTCCCATATGGCCAGCAGTTCAGCCGCGGCCTTCCGCATATAGGGGGTACCGTGTTCCCGGGCAATTTTTTCCAGGGTTTCCCGGGGAGGGACCGCTTCCGTTTCAATGGTGGCCACGCCATAGGCCTGCTGCAGTTCAGCGGGCAGTTCCCGCGCGTAATTTTCTTCTTCCAGCACGCGCTGCACAGCCGTGGCCAGTTCCCGCCCGTATTGCCGCGCGAGCGGCACCGATCTGCGGGGGAGGGGATTCTGGTTCGCGCCGCATCCCTGAAAAAAGAGGGCGGCCATGCCCGGAGCAGCCTCCTCGAGAGCAATCATCGCGAACCCTGGATAATCGCCGCACCACTGATATCCTGAAAGCACCGTGGCATGGCACGCATAACCAAACAGCACCGCCCGGACCTGTTTCCCCTCCGGATCGGTTATCTTGAGGACCGGGACGGCATGGTCGGAGGGTCCCTTCAGTTCCGAAAGCCCGTCAATCTCAGCTTCCGGATTGTTGCGGCGGTTCACCGCGAAACGGCAGACGCCGTTGGCCGCGAACACCCGGGCCGGTGACAGGTTGTCTATCGCGTCACCCGCCGCCTGAACCGCGGCATCCACCACGCGGGCGGTCATGCGCTCCACCTGATTCTCAGCCGCGGCATCCAGAGGATAAATGCAGAGCAGTTTCCTGCCCACCACCGGACCCGAGTGGGTATGCGACGCGTTCAGGATAATCTGCCCGGGCTGAATGCCGCGTTCGGTCCGCAGGCGGTCCCGGATCTCGCCGGTCATTTTCGCGGTGAATCCCAGCAGGTCCGCCGTGATGATCACCCCCCGATTTCCCCCGGCATCCTCCAGGGCGATTGCCTTGATCCACAGCGGGTGAATGGCGCCTTCCGCGGCATGGTCCCGGGCGGCATAGCCCGCCATCCACATCGGCTCGTCCGGCGTGATATTGACCCGGCCGACCCCCACCTTCCAGACCTGCTGCGCGACGGCCGTGCCGCCCGACGCAAGCGCCAGTACGGTTAAAAAGCTGATCCATTTGCTCCACATACGGTGTCCTCCCCGGTCACCGCGGAACACAGCCCGCTATTTGGTTCTCGGAAACCAACTCTTCAGGCGATTGAGAAAACCGCGGGAGTCGAACAGCACTTTGTCCGCGCCCTGCTGGTAATAGGTTTTGCGCAGTTCACTCGTTACCCGCGCCAGCAAAAACGTGATGTTGTCAGTGCCGCCGGCATCCAGCGCGCTCTGCAGCAGTTTCGCGGCAATTTCATTCAGGTCTTCCAGCGCAAGGAACTCGCTCAGGGACTGGTCCGGCACCATGTTGCTCAGCCCGTCCGAACAAAGCAACAGCGTATCCGCCTGCTGGAGCTCCACGGCGAAGAAATCCGCTTCCACCGAATCCTTGATGCCGATGGCGCGGGTGATAAGGTTTTTCAGCAGATGGTTTTTGGCTTCGGACTCGTTGATCAGGCCGCTGCGCAGCTGCTCTGCGACCAGCGAGTGGTCCTCCGTCATCTGGAAGAACCCTTTTTCCGGGCGATGGAGATAAATCCGGCTGTCTCCGACCTGGGCGAGATAGGCCCAGCTGCCGGAAAGGGCGATCGCCGAAAGTGTAGTCCCCATCCCTTCAAATTCCGGGTTCCCGATAGCCTCGGTGTAGACCGCTTCATTGGCCATGTGCAGCGCGTAACGCAACGCGTGGGGCACCAGCCCTTTTACCCTGGGAGAATAAAACCATTCCGCCAACTGCTCGAGGCAGAGCCTGCTGGCCCGTTCCCCCGCGCTGGCGCCTCCCATGCCGTCCGCGACGGCCAGCAGATACCCCCGGCGTTCCAGGGTATCGGTATCCGGCGCGCAGAAAAGGCAGGAATCTTCATTATTCTGGCGTTTTTTCCCCACATGGCTGACGAGGCGAACCGTAAAAGGACCACCTGCCCATGACGCGGTCCATTCCAGCTGGGAACCGGGCCCCAGCAGGAACTGTCCCTGGTCCTCATTCACACCGTCCGGCCTCACTGTCATTGACGCCCGTCTCCGCTGTATACTCCATTGCTCTCTTCAGGCCTTAAGCCCCGTGCCTGCATCATAAAGCACAAACAGGTATCCGGGCAACCTTCCCATGCGTTCAGTTCCCTGTCCCCCGACAGAACGTTCGGGGGACAGGGAAGATGAGGTCATACTCAGGAGGATTCCCGCCCTTTGGTGCCCACGGTGGACTTGATCAGTTTGGATTCCGGAGTTTTGGGCCGCAACGCGCGGACCGCCGCGCCGGCGCGCCACATTTCCGAATCCCGCATCTGCTTCAGTTCAGCGCCCAGTTTCTGCTGGTAGTCTTTGCCGCTGGTGCTGCGCAGGACGCGTTTGCATTCCTCGCCGTTCTTCACGCGCTTATACAGTTCCTTAAACACGGGAAGCACAGCTTTCTTGAACTTCGGCTTCCAGTCCAGCGCGCCCCGCTGCGCCGTGGCGGAGCAGTTCTGGAACATCCAGTCCATGCCGTTTTCGTCCACCAGGCGGATCAGGCTCTGGGTCAGTTCTTCCACGGTTTCGTTGAACGCTTCGCTGGGGCTGTGGCCATTGGCGCGCAGGATGTCGTACTGCGCTTCCATAATGCCCGCCAGCGCGCCCATCAGCACGCCGCGCTCACCGGTCAGGTCGCTGTACACTTCGTGTTCGAATGTGGTCGGAAACAGGTACCCGGATCCGATGGCAATACCCAGCGCAAGGGTCCGCTCCAGCGCGCGGCCGGTGTAATCCTGCGCCACGGCGTAGCTGGAGTTGATGCCCGCGCCGCTCAGGAAATTGCGCCGGACGTTCAGGCCGGAGCCCTTGGGCGCCACCATGATCACGTCCACGAACTCGGGCGGCTCCACTTTCGTGAACTTGCGGTAGGTGTAGGAAAAGCCGTGGGAGAAATACAGCGCGTCTCCCGGCTTGAGGTGCTTTTTGATAATGGGCCACAGGGCTTTCTGGGCGGCATCGGAAACCAGGTACTGAATAATGGTGCCGCGTTCACAGGCTTCCTCGATGGGAAACAGGGTAACGCCCGGTTTCCATCCGTCCTTGACGGCGCGGTCCCAGTCCTTCTTGAACTCCGGGGCCTGGCCGATGATCACATTGAAGCCGTTGTCCCGCATGTTGAGCCCCTGGGCCGGGCCCTGCACCCCGTAACCGATCACCGCGATGGTTTCGTTCTTGAGCACCTTGCGGGCCTTGGCCATGGGGAATTCTTTGCGGGTTATAACCTCTTCCATCACGCCGCCAAAATCGATTTTCATACGTGTTCTCCCTGTCAGCTTTGGGGCACCGGGAAACAACTATCCCCCGCGCGCCTGTTCAGTTTTCTTATTTCTTAAGGGCGTATTCTATGACTCGCATCGGGATTGAATCAAATTCTAAAGAAAACCGGCGGGGTGCCGTCCCGGTTTCCAACCGCTACGCCCGGGCAACCGCCGCGGCGCGCGCTGCCCTGACTCAGGCCGCTCCACCGTATGGGAAACGCTTGATTCTGTACTGCCTTTCCTCCTACACTGAACAGGCGCTCTTACACTTTGTCCAACCGATTTCACGCCGCGCGCCGGGCTGACTCACATGGGCCGCGCGGAAGGAGAAACAGCTATGCTGCGGAACGTGCGCTGTCTTATGCGGGGACTCCTCATTGCTTACACGGCGCTGTTTACCTTGTGGGGCGGCAACCTGGCGTCAGCCCAGGAGGTCGATGCTGCAATTTCTCCTGTCTCCGCGCCCGACACGGCGCCGACTCCCGAATCCGCCGGAGCAGCGGAGTCTGCAGACAGCGGAGAGGCCATCCGCCGCGGCATATCTACGGACCTGATCGACCTGACGGCCCTGCGCCAGGCGGTGGAACTGGAGTCGCCTCCGGGAGAAGTGATACGCCTTTCCCTGAAAGACGCCGTGTGCCTGGCGCTGCAGCAGAATCCCGACATCATCGTGACCTCATATGAACCGCTGAAGGCGGCGGCGGACGAGTATGCCGTTGAAGGCGAATTCGATCCCGCGCTGAAAAGCTCCTGGACCCATGACCGGGCCTCCGCCATCGCGGACCAGCAGATCCGCCGGTTCGCGGGCATCTCGGACATCGAAACCTGGCGCACCACCTTCACCACCGGGGTAGGCGGAAAACTGAAAACCGGCACCCAGTACGGCATCCAGTTCAGCGAGGACAAGTTCCGCAGCACCTTCGGCAATTTTGTGGATGAGTACACGGGGCAGGTCATCCTCACGCTGACCCAGCCGCTGCTCCGCGGCGCGGGAACCCGGATAAACACCATCCGCATCCGTCAGGCCCGGAACGCCCGGCAGCTCAGCGAAGCCCAGCTGGAAGCCACCGCGCTTAAAGTGACCGCCGATGTAGTCAAGGCCTACTGGGACCTGGTATTCGCGACGGAAGCGGTCAAGGTCCGCATCGAATCCCTGAAGAACGCCGAACGCCTGCTGGAGATCAATGAAACCCGCCAGCGCATCGGCACGGCCGCGGATATAGAAGTGCTGCAGGCCAAAGCCGGCGTCGCGGCGCGGCAGTCCGAAGTCATCGCGGCCACCGCGCGGGCGCGGGATGCCGCCACCATCCTCAAACAATACCTGGGCATGCGCAAGGGGGAACTGCTCTCCGACGCGGCCATCATCCCGACGGACCGGCCCGCCGTTGAAGGAGACCTGCCGCCCGTGGTGCAGGATCTGGGCGAAGAACTGAACCGTTCCGTGAAAATCGCGCTGGAGCGCCGCCCTGAAATGCGCATGACCGAGCTGGAAATCGAAACCGCGCGGCTGGAAGTCGACCGGACCCGGAATGACATGCTGCCCCAGATCGACCTTGTGGGCGCCTACGGCCAGGGCGGCCGGGATTACTCGCTCGGCGAGTCCCTCCGCGGCATTTGGGACCGGGAAAACTTCAATTACAGCATCGGCGTGCAGGGTACCGTCGTGCTGGGCAACCGCGCGGCCCGGGGCGCCAACCTGCGCGCCAGGCTGGCCAAAAAACAGGCGGAATCCCGCAGGCGCCAGACCGAACTCGCGCTCATGACCGCCGTGCATATCGCCCTGAGCAACGTGCACTCCAGCCGGGTCCTGGTGGAATCCGCCCGGCAGACTGTTCGGCTTCAGGAAGCCAACGTGATCGCGGATGAGAAACGGCTGCGCCTGGGGGTCGCCACCAGCTTCGAAGTGCTGCGCACCCAGGAGGACCTGGCCAACGCCCGGCAGCAGGAACTTCAGGCCCAGGTCGCGTACGAAAAAGCCCTGGTCGAACTGAAAGCGGCAGAAGGCGTGCTCCTGGACGAAATGGGCGTGGAGTTCAGAAAACCTGATTCCATTGAAGATTTGCAGCCCTACACCTGGGGACAGAGTATTGACCCCTTCCGTGAATAATTTAGGTCTTAAGTCGTCGGAAACAGCCGGGCATCAGCACTGAGCCAACTTTTCCCACAGGTTAAAATACGCACCCCCGCGGCAAAAACCGCCTTTTCAAAACAGTACCCCTTCCTCTGAAAATATGGCGGAGAGAGAGGGATTCGAACCCTCGGTACGGTTCCCCGTACACACGCTTTCCAAGCGTGCACCTTCAGCCACTCGGTCATCTCTCCGGGGAAGCATCATTTTAAAGTTACCGGCCGGCAGGAATCAAACTTCTGCCGCGCCGCGCTCCCTGCTCTGCCGGTTTGCGTGGCGCGCTCAACAGGCCAGCAGATCTGCCTGCCTCAGGAACCCACCTGCAGGGCTGTTCGGCCGGACATTGTCCCGGGGTTAACCATAAAAATCCCCCCGACACGGAGTCCGGGGGATTACAGCGCGCCTGTCCCGGTTAGAACGGGGTCATCCCTGCAGCCGGGCCAGGATTTTGGACAGCCGGCGTTCGCTCTGCACGGCCGCGCGCACCGTGTGGTAGTTGATTTTCCACGCGTGGCCCATATAGGTCCAGAGGATGTTGTTATTCTCATCCAGCAGGGGCCACCATTCCCCGACTTTGTGGTTGATCCCGTAGTCCATCAGGAAGCGGTGGATATTTTCATAGGCATCCCAGTACTTCTGTTCGCCGAACAACAGATACGCGTCAAGGAACCCCACCAGCGCTTCGGCCTGCTGCCAGAATTCCTTGTTCCGTTCCCGGGCCGGACCGTTTTTGGGCCCTTCGCAGTACAGGCCGCCCCGCTCCCAGTCCACCCCCCAGGTGG
>JAKOTZ010000073.1 GCA_029776995.1 Candidatus Hydrogenedentota bacterium | reverse complement strand
CTGTAATCCCGAAAAGACTCCCGCGCGCCGACCCATCTAACCGATCCAAATAGACACAATATATAGTAGCTACCTGGGCAAAAACCTTTTAAAATCAGGTTTTTACGCGTATCTCTCAATAAGTTGTTGCTTTTATTGGGAAAACATTGACAAAAACCCAATATAAAGATCGAAAAATTCTTTTTTGCACAATATATAGTTGAAATTTCTCCGGACTTCTGATAGGATAAGAAGTGCCGGAGCGTAAAATGGGCAAAAAAAAGGCAAAGATAGCGCTGGTGAGCAGCGATATTCGGCCGGTGGTGGCAGGGCTCCTATATTTGGGGGCGGGGGTGTTCATACTGGCGGCTATTCTGGGGGATCAGCATGTACCTCCTGTTATCGGACTTACCCGTCCGATCCAGGGTTTTATGAATAGTCCCAACCGGTTTGGATGGCCGGGCGCTTTTGTGGCAGGGGTGGGAGATATCCTCCTGGGGGATACGGCCGCTCTTCTCGCCGGACTGCTGATGATCTGGGGAATATGCGCGATCAACGGTCGGCAGCTGGGGCCTCTGACCGTACGGCTGACGGGAGCAGTGCTCTTTTTATGTATGGCTGCGACGGCGGTGCATCTGGTGATAGGTCCCAGCGAACGCAATCCTCTTCCGGGGGGGATGGTTGGCGTTTTCATCACACAGACCGTTTTCGCCCCTTATTTTGGCCCGCTGGGTTCCGTGCTGCTGGCAGCGTTACTGGCGGTGCTGGGACTGATTATGGCCACCGGCCTGATGGTGTTCAAACTGCTGTTTGTCCCCTTCCTGATATTGCGCGGCCTGGCGCGCGTCGTGGCCTTTCACGCGAAGCGCCCCATGCCGGAGCATGCCCGCCGGCTGGCCGAACAGGTTTTATCACAGCATCCATCTGAGCGGGCCAATCAGGCGGAAGCTGTTTTGGTGGACATCGGCGATCCGCTGACAGAGGCCGCGACTGCGTCGGCGGAACAGCTTTTGGAAAATCGGCCGGTGATTCATATCGCGTCCGCGCCAGAGATTGCTGATGAGGACGATAATATTGAGACGCTGTCTGGACAGCGCAAAGAGGAAGAGGCTGCCACTACAGCGCCACCGGTAGCTCCGGTACCGGCACGTACGGCTGCGGAGCATTCGGGGATGGTCCCGGCAGGCGCTTCCGGTTCGGTGCCTGAGGAACCGGTTTTACCCCTGCCGCCAATTCCTGATGTTCCGCCTGAACATGAATCGCGGGTTATGCCGTTTCCGCTGCCTCCTGTTCCGGAGCCGCAGCCTGTCCCTGTGGGTTCCTCAACCCATACGGTTGAAAGCCGCAGGGAAGACAGTTTCGAACAGCGGATTCCACAGGAAGAGGTCATCCAGCTGACGGGCCGCGGCGCGGCGCGGCAGACGGAGCGCGAAGAAATAGGCGCCCGGCAGGCGGTGGCAGTTGGTTTGGAAGGCCGGCCCGTTCCGGGCAATGGGGAAATTCGGAAACGACCCGCGGGTTCAGCTGTTAAGTCGGTCTCCCCTGAACCGGAACCGCCGGCGCGTCCGCCTTTTGCGGATTACCGTTTTCCGGATTTGGAACTGTTTGCCAGGCCCAAAAGGGTTATCCTGCCCAACCTGCGGGAAAAATTGGGGGAGATGGCGGAGCGGCTGGAAGAGACGCTGCGCACCTTCGGCGTGGAAGCCAGGGTAACGGATGTGTGCCGGGGACCGACGGTTACGCGGTTTGAATTGGAACCGGCGCCCGGCGTCAAAGTCAACCGCTTTGTCGCGTTAACCGATGACATCGCGCTTGCCCTGAAAGCCGTGGGCGTGCGGGTGGAGGCCCCTATCCCCGGGAAAGCGCGGGTAGGCATTGAAATATCGAATGAAGAGCGCGACCCGGTGGTGCTCCGCGAGCTGCTGGAGCACAGCAGTTTCCGCGACCGCACGCCCGCGCAGCTGTTGCTGCCGCTGGGCAAAGGCATCAGTGGCGAGGTCCGGGTGGCCGACCTGACGAAGATGCCCCATCTGCTCGTGGCGGGAGCGACCGGATCAGGTAAAACCGTCTTTGTCAAAGCGCTGATTGCGGGGCTGCTGATGCAGCATCATCCCAACGAACTGCAGCTGATGCTGATTGATCCGAAGATGGTGGAACTATCCATTTTTAACGATATTCCCCATCTGATTACGCCAGTTGTCACCGATCCCAAGAAAGCGGCCGCGGCCCTGGGATGGCTGATCAGTGAAATGGAGGAACGGTATAAACTCCTGGCAGAAAACCGCGCCCGCAATATTGAGGTATATAACCAGGCCGTGGAAAACGGCGAAATCGCCTGTACCGGGGTGGACGGCGCGGACGCCTGTTCCATCCAGGCGGTGCGGCGGCTGCCCTACATCGTGTGCGTGATTGACGAACTGGCCGATCTGATGATGCTGGCCCGGGCGGAGGTGGAAGATGCGATTGCCCGGCTGGCCCAATTGGCCCGCGCGGTGGGCATCCATCTGATTCTGGCTACTCAGCGTCCTTCGGTAGACGTGCTGACCGGGGTCATCAAAGCCAATTTCCCCGCGCGCATTTCATTCCAGGTTTCTTCCCGGGTGGATTCCCGGTGTATACTGGATGAAATCGGAGCGGAACGGCTGGTGGGCATGGGTGATATGCTGTACCTGCCGGCGGGACGCAGCAAGCCGGAGCGCATCCAGGGCGCGTTCGTCGGGGACGCGGAAATGGAAGCGCTGGTTGAGCATTTGCGGGCCCAGGGTCCGCCGCAGTACCGCCCCGAAATTGAACGGTTTGGGAAAGAAAAAGAAACCCTGGAGATCCTGCAGGAAGAAGAAGATCCTTTGTATGAGGATGCGGTGCGCGTGGTGCTGGAAACCGGACAGGCCTCGATATCAATGGTGCAACGGAGGCTGCGGGTAGGGTATACTAGAGCCGCGCGCCTGATTGATATGATGGAATTGCGTGGGATTGTCGGGCCGCACACGGGCAGCAAGGCCCGGGAAATCCTGGTCAGTTTTCCGCCCGGGGAAGAGGAGCCATGAGCAAAGCGCGGTTTCCCGGAAATACGCTTCGCGAGCGTCGCGAACAGATGGGGCTGAGTATAACGGACGTGCACCAGCTGGCGCGGGTGCCGGTTTCAGCTGTTGAATTCCTGGAGTCCGGTCGGCTGGAGCAGTTGCCGGGCGCCTACGCGCTGGGCTTTCTAAAAAGTTACTGTGAATTTCTGGGGTTGCCGGCGGAACCTTTTATTGCAGCGTTTCACGCGCACCAGGCAGCGGAACGGGCCGGCGGCCGGCGGCGCATTTTCTACTGGCGCGCCCGGACCGCGGCCGATGAGAACCGGGGGGCGTGGAAAGAAGAGCTGGTGGCGTGGGGGGTTGCGCTGGTGGCCATCCTGATTGTCTGGGCGGCATACACAACGCTGGTGCGCCCGGCGGTAACCCAGGTGGCGCCGCGGGTAGAGGCAGGGACCGTCGAAGCGCCGGAAGTCCCTGACCAGGGGGGTCCCGGGCGTTGAGCGGCGCTCGGCCTGGCGGCCGGGCATATGTGATCCATTCGGATCCAATTTTCCCCGCGCGGTTGCCGCAAAGCCATTGCGGTTATTCTCTCTGTTTTCCGGATCATACTTTTCGGCCCTCATCTGCGTTTTTTGGGGAGACCCTCCTATGACCGTGCAGCAGCCACAGCCTCTGATCGAAGTCAGCCATCTCTGGAAAAGTTATGACGGCCACCCTGTGCTCAAAGACATCTCGTTCAGCATTGAAGAGGGGGACCTGGTTTCCATTATTGGCGCGTCGGGCTGCGGGAAGACTACCCTGCTCCGCTGCCTGAACGGCATGGAAATTCTGGACAAAGGCCGGGTGACCATCGCCGGGGTAACCCTGGAACGGAAAAACCCGGAGGACAGGCCAGGCCGCGCTTTTCATCAGAAGGCGCATAAACTGCGCACGGAAGTGGGCATGGTGTTCCAGTCTCTTAACCTCTTTCCTCACATGACGGTATGCCAGAATATTATGCTTGCGCCGATGATTGTCCGGAAGGTTAGCCGGGACGAGGCTGAAAGCACGGCGTTGAAACTCCTGGAAAAGGTGGGGCTGTTAAAACACCGGGACCGCTACCCTTACCACCTTTCCGGCGGGCAGCAGCAGCGCGCGGCGATTGCCCGGGCCCTCGCCATGAACCCCAAAGTGATGCTGTACGATGAACCGACGTCATCCCTGGATCCGGCGCTGGTGGAAGAGGTGCTGGAGGTCATGCGTGAGCTGGACCGGGAAGGCATGACCCAGATCGTGGTGACCCACGAAATGCGGTTCGCCCGAAACGCGTCGGATTACATTATCTTCATGGAACGCGGTGAAATCGTGGAAATTTCGGACGAGGACGAAATCTTCCTGGATCCAAAGGATGAGCGCACCCGGAAGTTTCTGGGGCAATTTGTGGGGC
>JAKOTZ010000037.1 GCA_029776995.1 Candidatus Hydrogenedentota bacterium | reverse complement strand
GTCTCCTCAATATTTGAGGGACCGGCCGAGCAGCAGCCGGTCCCTCGGGTTTTCATTTCCCTGCTTACTCCGCCGGGGTGGCCTGAGCCGGCACAGGCGGCGTCGTCTGGGCATCCGCCGCATCGGGAGACGGCTGGCTTCCAGACGGAGATTCCGGCGCCTTACCGGATTCGACAGTCTGGTCAAACAGCGATTTCACATCATCCGCCTTTACCTCAAAAACCACGCCCGGCTTATCGCTCACCCGCATCAGCCGGATGGCATCCCGAGGTTCGCTGAACTCGACCGTGACAGTCCGGCTTGCGGTGGTGACCAGCAACCGCAACGCCACGGCAAAGGCCTGACCGTCATCTGTCCGGAACGTCTCGGGACTCACCGCGGTAATTTCAGACAGCAGGTCTTCCGCCGCATGGGCTTTGGCGTCCGAGGTTTCTCCGCCGCGGATCAGCTTCCACGCTTCTCCCTCTTTTGCCAGCGCGTACGTAACATCCGGAGACGATACTTCCACGCGGCTGGTTTCTTTGTCCAGATCTTTCAGCACCGCAAGATCATAAAGCGACGCGGCAGACACCAGTATTTTCTTCACGTCGTACCCGGCCAGAGTCAGGTTCTCGGGTTTCCCGTCAATACGGAAGTAGGTGCCCTCAATATGTTTTGATTCGGCCCCGAACAACAGTTCATGGGTTGTTCCGCCCGCGTAGAGGGTTACTTTCCGGTTCAGCGGCCCGATATCCACCGACGGGTCCGCGTAGTCAGCCGGCTTCACGGCGCATACCGCGCTGACCAGGTCGTCAATCACCTGTTTCTTCACCTGCAGCGCCGCCTGCGGGCTGCGGACCTGCCACTGTTTCTGGTCATCACGGGCCAGGTCAATGAGCCCCTCCGGCGTCTCAATCACAATCCGGTTCAGGTCATCCTTGCTGACGGTCAGGCCCGGCAGGGTAAAAAGAGGAGACCCCTTAATAAATATCTGTTCAAAATTATATTTGCTCATTTTGTATACCCGGCCCGAAGCGTCCGACGCCAGGGTGACATAGGTTTCGCCGCCCGGTTTATCCCGGCCGCCCAGCAGCACCGTTTCCTCGCCCGAGTCCAGCGTGACCACCACTTTGTACTGGGGCGGCTCCAAACCATATTCCGCCTTCTTCGACGGATCGACCACATCGGTTATGTACAAATTGGTAAACCGGCCCAGCAGCGTCTTGAAATCCGTGTCTGAAAAGGTCTGGGTGAACCCTCCCGATGCCAATTTCCATTCATACTCGGGCGGTTTCGGCGCGTCTTTCTTTTCCTGGCTCTCCGTTTTTTCGCCATTCTGCGCCGAGGCGTCCTGAGCCTGCTGGGACTCAGCGGCGGCCGGTTTTTCATGCCGCTCAAAGACGAGCGATTTATCCGGCATGGTAATCGCCACCTTCGCGATCTTGTCCTGGTCCAGTTTCAGCAGCTCGGTTTTAAGCCACTTGGTGCCGCGCGGAACCGCGTCGTCACCCGCATCCGTCACGCCGGCCTCGCGGCGGGGATTGAAGGCTTCCACAAAAACCCGGTTCTCGCCGGCCCGGCGCATGAATACCGATTTGAAATCCGGCGCTTTCCCGACACGCAGATCAAGCACGGGATCGGTTTTTCCGCTCTGGTAGAGCTTAACCACGAAGGACTGGTCTTCCTTGAGGTTATACATGGCCAGTTTTTCATCGCTGTCCGCCGAGGCCCTGAATTCGCCTTTCAGCCCCAGCAGGCCGTCCACAAAACGGTTTACCGTGTCGGTATTGGCCGGAGCGTCATACAGCGAGGTCAGCACCCAGTCAGCGCCCTGTTTTTCGATCACCACCTTCTCGTCCGGTTTTGATCCGGCATACAGTTCAACTTTCACGATTTCATCTTTGGAGACGCCCTGAGGGGCGAGGGTCTCCAGCCGGGCCTGCACCGCCAGGGATTCCGGCCGCTTCTGGGCGGTTTTCTTCCACGCGGCCAGCCCTGCCAGAACCACGATAATAACTATAAACGGAATCAGTTTTTTCCAACTCATGGCTTATTCTCCGTTTTAGCGCTTTTCCCTATAATCAGTGAGCCAGGGTATAAGCGTTGCGGGACCTCCTGCGCCACATGAAATAAAGCAGTCCGGTGCCCGCGATCACCACGTTCGCCAGTCCATAGTTCACCACCCGCCAGAACGTCTTTACACCTTCCGAAGGCCGCGGAATCGTTCGGTCAATCGGTTTCCGGTTACGGACCTGAATCAGGCTGTCATCCAGAGTGGCTGAATCCACCATATTCAGGAACAGGTCCAGATTCCCCATCTGGAGGAAATTCTTCCGGAACATTTCAGAGCATCCCATGACCAGCAGTTTCCCCGGCGCGGGAGTGATCTCCGGCGACGCGGGTTCCGTATCCGGCTCTTCCGGTTCGGGCGGCATGCCGGGCTGCGGAGAGGCCTTGGGCCATGCCGGCCTGGGCTTGCCTTCGTACGGATCCGGGAACTGCCCGTTAACCTCAGCCAGGAGCGGGTAACTCTTCAGTCCTTCCGCCGGCGGCTGGAATGACGCGGCCGTCATCCGGGCGTCCTTCGCGACGGTCCACGCCTGGTCGCTTGTCCTCATCAGCACATCGCAGGAAAGACTTTTCTCCTTGAGTTTTCCTTCGTCAATTTTCAGCGCGGATCCCCACAGGTAAAACACCTCGGCGACTCGGCCGGTAATGCTCGAGGTGGCAGACATCGTGTTGTTGAAAACCCGAATGTGGGTCGGCGCGTTGATGGGCTGGCCAATCAGCGCCGCCAGGCCCCGGCCGCCCTGAATATTCAGCGGAATGCTGTTTACGTCCATCAGCACGTCTTCATCAATGGTAACTCCGTAATGGCTGAGCAGATCGTTCACGCCCGGATTCTCCTCCAGCCGGCTCAGCCGTACCCCTTCGTGGGTCACCTGATAGTCCCATCTGTAATTCTGGACCGCCAGTATGACCGATTTCCCCGCGCGCAGGGCCCGCGCGATTTCCCACCGCTGCCGGTCGTTCAGTGACCGGGGATTCACCACGACCAGGGTGTCATACGTCTCAGGCAGGGGGCTCTCCTTGGTCAGATCCACCCGCCGCACGTCATATTTTTCGTACTCCAGAATCAGCTGCAGGTATTCATACGGGTCGTCCGACTCGGGAACCGGCTGTCCCATCTGGCGGAGCATCTCTTTCATCTGCGGGTCGATATTGATGGCCTCTTTCGGCGCCACCAGGGCCACCACCGGCGTCTTGGGCCTGGTCATTTTGTAGATGATGTTGGCCAGGCGATATTCCAGCTGGGATACCGGCACGGTCGCCGACGCGGATCCGCCGCGCTGCATTTCGTCGGGAATCACATGGGGAATAATCTCTTCCGGTTTATCCTTGTACCCCACGCCGATACTGGAATAAACCAGTTTATTGGTCACCTCGTCTCCCCGCAGGTCTTGCACGCTGAACGGTTCCACGCCTTTATCCAGCATGCGTTTTTCAATCGCCTCATCGCCCTCTTTTTTCTCGTCCTGATTTTCCCGCTCGTTGTACATGATGTTGGCGGCTTCCAGATAAACGGTGTCGTAAACCAGTTTTCCGCCGGAAGCCAGGCGCATTTCCTCCAGTTTACCCAGCACGTCCCGCTCCAGGCTCCGCATGGCCGTGGGCATCTTGTCCTGCGGGGTAATGTACAGCTTGATCTGCACTTCGCTTTCGGCATTCCGCAGGATATCCCGGGTCGCGGGGGCGATCGTATAGATCTTGTCCTGGGTCATATCCAGGCGGAACAGGCTCAGGTCAGCGGCCACGTAGTTGAACAGCAGGCCAATAACGATGCTGAGCACAGCCGCCGCCGAAAAAATCGTGCGGGCTGAGGGCCTGTTGCGTCCATCTATGTACAGGACGTTCAGCGCCAGGAAAATAATGGTCCATACGGCGAAGAAAAGCACCTCACTCAGGTCAATCACGCCCTTGGTAAAGGTGCCGAAATGTTCAAAGATACCCATCAGGTCGGCGAGCAGGCTGCCCAGGCCCGGCACGCGGCCGTCAAGATAAGACGCAATGAAATTCGTGCCGGCCAGGAAAAACCCG
>JAKOTZ010000219.1 GCA_029776995.1 Candidatus Hydrogenedentota bacterium | reverse complement strand
GTACGCCGGCCGGAGCTGACCTTCGCGACCATGGACCACAACATCCCCACCACGGACCGGTCCAAGCCCATCGCGGATCTCCTTTCCAGAACCCAGGTGGAAACGCTGCGCCGGAACTGCGCGGAATTCGGCATCACCTGTTTCGACATGCAGGATGACCGGAATGGTGTCGTGCATATCGTCGGTCCGGAGCTGGGATTGACCCTGCCGGGGATGACCGTGGTCTGCGGCGATTCCCACACCTCCACCCACGGCGCGCTGGGCGCCCTGGCTTTCGGCATCGGCACGAGCGAAGTGGAGCACGTGCTGGCCACCCAGACCCTGCTGCAGAAACCGTCTAAGACCATGGAAATTCGCATCAACGGCCGCCCGCGCGCTGGCGTTACGGCCAAGGATATTATCCTGGCCGTTATCGGAAAAATCGGCACTGCCGGCGGCACCGGGTATGTCATCGAATACACCGGTGAGGCCATCCGGAACCTGTCCATGGAAGGCCGGATGACGGTGTGCAACATGAGCATTGAAGCCGGCGCCCGCGCGGGCCTGGTGTCGCCGGATGAGGTCACGTTGGCATACCTGAAAGGGCGGCCTTACCTGCCCTCCCGGCCGTGGGAGGATCTTTGCAGGGAGTGGCTCTCCTGGGCCTCCGATCCGGGATGCGCGTACGACCGGCTGGTGGAGCTGAACGCGGAGGAGATCGAGCCGCAGGTGACCTGGGGCACCTCGCCCGGTATGGTAACCGGCATATCGGGCCGCACGCCGGTGCTGGCGGAAATCGCGGACGACAACGAACGCCTGGCCGCGCGCAAGGCGCTGGAATACATGGGACTCGCCGAGGGCGTTCCCATGGCCTCCATCGAGGTGGATAAAGTATTCATCGGCTCCTGCACCAACGGGCGGATCGAAGACCTGCGCGATGCCGCCAAAGTGGCAAAAGGCTACCGCAAGTCGGACCGCGTCAGGCAGGTTCTCGTGGTTCCAGGATCCATGCGGGTTCGCGCCCAGGCTGAAGCGGAAGGGCTGGACCGGATTTTTATCGAGGCGGGCTTTGAATGGCGCGCCCCGGGCTGTTCCATGTGCCTGGCCATGAACGATGACCGGCTGGAACCGGGCGAGCGTTGCGCGGCGACGTCCAACCGGAATTTTGAAGGCCGCCAGGGTAAAGGCGGCAGGACGCACCTGGTCAGTCCGGCCATGGCGGCAGCCGCGGCGATCGCCGGGCACTTCGTAGATATTCGGAACTGGGAGTATAAGGATTGACGGGCCGTACGCGCCCAGGAGGCTGACACTTCATGGAACCCCTGAAAAAACATACCGGCATCGTGGCCCCTCTGGAAGCCCTCAATGTGGACACGGACCAGATCATCCCCAAGCAGTTCCTCAAACGGATCGAACGCACGGGCTACGGGGATGTCCTGTTTTATGACTGGCGCTACCTGGAAGACGGGAAAACGCCCAATCCGGAATTTGAAATGAACGCCCCCCGGTACAAAGGCGCGTCCATCCTGCTGACGAAAGACAATTTCGGATGCGGATCTTCCAGGGAACACGCCCCGTGGGCGCTGCATGACTATGGTTTCCGGGTACTGCTGGCCCCCTCTTTCGCGGATATTTTTTACAACAACTGTTTCAATAACGGCATTCTTCCGATCAAGCTTTCGGGCGAGATTATTGAACAGCTTTTCCGCGAAGTGCGCGCTCAGGAGGGGTATACCCTCACGGTGGACGTGGAGAACCTGGTAATCACGAAGCCCGACGGCGCCCAAATCCCCTTTGACCTCCATCCATTTCTGCGCGAACGCCTGCTGAACGGATGGGACCAGATCGGCCTGACCCTTCGGTTTGAAGATAAAATCGCGGCGTATGAACGCGCCCGCGGTATCGCCTGAAGCCGGCGACCGGTGCGTTATATTGTGGTTATACTGTCCGTTTTCTTGGCGCTGGCGCTTTTCCTGGGAGCGTGGGGCGTCGTCCGCGTCCGCGGATGGAAATCCCTGACACGGGAGATCCGGCGGGAACTGGCGTTAAAACAATCTTCGGCGAATCCGGGCGCGTATGATCCGGTTGAGATCGCCAGTCTGCCTCCGCCGGTACGGCGGTATTTTGAAACCGTTCTGCGGCCCGGGCAACCCATGATAACCGGCGTGTCGATGGAACATGTCGGGGAAATCAATCTGGGCAGCGGCCGCGAGAACTGGAAGCCCTTCGTATCTACCCAGCGGGTTACCACCGATCCCCCGGGCTTTGACTGGTATGGACGGGTGCGCCTTGGGCCCGGCATTGCCGCGGAAGTGCACGACGCTTATGTCGGGGGGCGGGGCATCCTGTGCGCGCGGGCCGCAGGTATTGTTACGCTGGTTCACGCGAACGGAACCCCGGAGGTCAATAAGGGAGAACTGATGCGATACCTGGCCGAAGGCGCCTGGTATCCCACGGCGCTGTTGCCATCGCGGGGCATATCCTGGGAAGCCGTGGACGACGTTTCGGCCCGGGCTATACTGGCGGACGGAGACACGGAAGTGGCGCTGCTGTTTCATTTCACCCCGTCCGGCCTGATTGAATCGGTTCTGGCGGAAGACCGTCCCATGATGGATAAAGGCAGTGTCCGTCCCATGCGCTGGGAAGGGCGCTGGCGCGGGGAGATAACCGTCGACGGAATACGTGTTCCCGCTGAGGGCGAGGTGGCCTGGCTGCTTTCGGAAGGCAGAAAGCCGTACTGGCGCGGACGGGTGACCCGGATAACCTACGAATTTTCGGGCGCCGAAGCGGTCGGTTCCTGAGGTTGCGCCGAAAGCTCCGGATACACCTCTTTCTGGCACTCGCTGCAAAGGCAGTGCGACAACATCAGGTCAGGCATGTTCCGGATGTATTCTTCCAGTGTCTGCCAGTATCCTTCGTCCGACCGGACTTTATGGCACTTGACGCATATGGGGAGGAGCCGCTGGAGCGTCCGGATTTCCTCCAGCTGCTGGCGGAGTTCCTCGTTCTGCCGGCGGATCTGCTCCAGCTGGCGCAGTACCGTCCGGCGGTTCCGGTACAGGTCAACAAACGAAGTCAGTTTGCCCCGCAATATCGGCGCGCTGACCGGTTTGAAAATGAAGTCCACGGCGCCAGCCGCGTATCCCTCAAACAGGATGGCATCCGTGCGGTCAATGGCCGTGACGAAAATGATCGGAGTATGTTCCCGTCCGGGGATTTTGCGCAGCCGCCTTGCGGTTTCGAATCCGTCCATATCGGGCATCTGCACATCGAGCAGCACCACGGCATAATCGCAGGACTCGGCGCGCTTCAGCGCTTCGGCTCCCGACTCCGCCTGATGCACCACCCGCCCCGGCGCTAGGGACATGCGTTCCAGGACGATTCGGTTGGTCTCGCTGTCGTCAACCACCAGGATGGGAACCGGATCCGCCGTATCTCCAGTGACCTTCCGCGGCTCCGTGTCCCATTCAGGCCGGAACCCTCTGGTGAAATAAGCCGTCATTCTTGCGCCTCCGGGGCGTCCCTTCACTCGTTCATCAGCGGGCTGTGCGGTTACGGTTTGGCTGCCGCTTCCGCCTGCGCCTTCTTACCCGCTTCCGAGCCATACCAGGGAATATAATACAATTTTACCGCTCTGGCAATCATCCGCTGATGGGTCGCGAGATTGGGGTGCACCCCGTCGCCCGGGAAACGCTGCCCGGCGAATTCCACCTGGTCGAAGCATGCGTCCGGCATGGGCATCGAAGGGTCGCCGCCCGGGAACGGCGTGAAATCCGGCGGATCCCCCGGCGCGGGCGCGCCTTCAGGCTGGTTGAAAACGTGCTGGTTCAGCCCTAGGTTGTGCACGTATTCCACACCATCCATTTCACGGGCAAGGTCCATCTTCAGCCGTTCCACTTCGATGAAGCACTGGTTGACCTGCGCCTGGGTCATCCCGCCGAAATCCCAGTTCTTACCCTGGTCCACCAGCGGTAGAATCCGGCGAATGGTTTCAACGTTCAGGTAGTCGTAGCCGGCGATTACCACGTGCCGAACCTGCGGAAAATCCAGCAGAAAACGGCAGATCGTCCGTATGTCCGCGGCGATGGACTGCCATTCTTTCATACGTTGTTCTTCGGTCCATGCGGTAAACACATTGGTGTCCCGGATACGTCCCAGGACGTCATTCCCTCCGATAATCAAATGTACCGTGTCGACATTGGGGTGCCGATCCAGTTCCCCGCGGATTTTTTCCTGGTATTCCGGCTTTACAAAATCAGACGCTTTGCGTCCCCCGATACTGGTGGTTTCCCCCGCCCACCGAATATGTTCCAGCCCGGCGTCCTTGAACGGCTGCTCCCAGGCACGGGTGACCCAGATGCCCTGCGCCCAGCTGTCGCCCACCAGCAGAATCCGCTCTTCGTAACTTTTGGCGCACCAGCCGCACCCGGTCGGCAAAAGCAGCGCCAGCAACAGGATCATCCGCGCCAGCGGATACGCCGTCACAGGAAATCTTGGAACCATCATGCCGCCTCCAGATGAATCTTATATTTCGATGGGGATGTTTCGCTCCGGCTTGATCGGGACCAGCTTAAACCGATCGGTAATGCGCGCGGCCAGGGTATCCCTGGGAATGGGCTCGCCGTGTACCACTGCCACCCGGGGATTCGCTGGCGCGAGAACCCCCATCCAGTCCAGCAGGTCCGTCTGTCCCGCGTGCGCACTGAATCCGCCCAGCGTATGGATCTGGGCGCGCACCACGATCTGTTCACCCAGCAGCCGGACTACACGCGCGCCGTCCACCAGCTGACGGCCCAGCGTTCCCGCGGCCTGGTATCCGACGAAAATCACATGCGTTTCCGGGCGCCACAGGTTGTGTTTCAGGTGGTGGAGGATGCGGCCGCCGGTGCACATCCCGGATCCCGCGATGATCAGGCAGGGTCCCTTGACATCGTTAATCTGTCGGGATTCGTCCACCGTCCGGGTGGTGTGGAACGTGCTGAGGTCTTCATCTATGGACCCCTCATGCAGGAAGTCCTTCATTTCGTCGTCAAAGAGTTCCGGGTGCGACATGGTGATTTTCGAGGCCTCTATGGCCATCGGGCTGTCCAGGTACACCGGGAAGCGCGGCACTTCCCCGTTGCGAAACATGGCCGCCAGCAGCATGGTCATCACCTGCGCCCGCCCTACGGAAAAAGTGGGCATGAACATCTTGCCGCCATCCCGGACCGTACGCTGCACGATGTGCTTAAACTCGGCGACCGTGTCCGAGAAGGGCCGGTGGTCCCGGTCCCCGTAGGTGGATTCGATAAAAACCCAGTCCGCGTGGTGAAAAGGCTCATAATCTTTCAGGATAGGCGCGCCTTTCGGGCCGAGATCCCCGGAAAAAACAAGGCGGCGGGTCACCTGGCCCTCCCGGACTGTCAGGCGGATACTGGCTGATCCCAGCAGATGCCCGGCTTCGGTGAAATCGGCCTCGATGCCGTCCGCGATTGCCACCGGCTGGCGATAGGGTACCGGCCGGAAAGCCGCAATGGCCGCCTCCGCGTCATCCGGCGAATACAGCGGCTCCACCGGCGGCTTGCCGGAACGCTGTCGCCGGCGGTTCTGGCGCGCCACGTCCTGTTCAATCAGGTGTGCCGCGTCGCGGAGGATCAGCGCGGCCAGCTCCGCGGTCGCGGGCGTGGCGTAACAGGGAACCTTAATCCGTTCCCGGAACAGCAGCGGGACCCGGCCCACGTGGTCCAGATGGGCGTGGGTCAGGACAACTGCATTCAGTCGCGCGCCGTAGGGAAGCAGGGTTCGGTTTTTCTGCTCAAGAGCCCGCCCGCCCTGAAACATGCCGCAATCCACCAGCACGGCGGCCGACCTGGTCTCCACCAGGAACGCCGAACCGGTCACTTCACCGCCTGTGGCGCCCAGAGGTATCACCCGCATAACAAAACTCCAATCTCACTGCTACTCCGCATAACCGCGGATCATGCATTCACGGCTATCTGAAACACGATTCAGCGCGCTGTTCTTTCCGGAGATTCAGCGCAGCGCTTTTCCTCCTTGCGGTGTTACCTTTATGGTCCAGGCGTGCAGACAGGGCATGTTGCCGGGGTTTACCTCCGGCATGGTGATATCTATCTGGTCGCCGGAAACGCTCACCTGCAGATCGCCTTTCAGCCCCAGCATAACCGCGGAGGCGCCCTGCGCGCCCAGCGTGTTGGGGATGGACAGGGTTTTCCCCGGCCACTGCAGGCAGATCGCGTAAAAGCTGTCACCCTTGCGCGTGAATTTCACGTGTTCCATGTCCGGCGCGTCCGCCCAGCGGTCCGTGCCGTAAATGGCGTCGCCGTTGACCTGGAGCCACCGTCCCATTTCCAGCAGCCGATCCTGCATGATGTCCAGGATGCGGCCGTCCGAGTCGGGGCCGATGTCCAGCAGCAGGTTGCCGCCGCGGGCAACCGTACCGATCAGCAGGTGAAGCAGTTCCGTGGCGGAACGGTATTCGTCAGGCGTCTCATTGCGGTTGTATCCGAAGGAACGCCCCATGCCCTGGCACTCTTCAAACAGTCCCCGGCCCGTGAGCAGTCCGTTCTTCTCGCGGAACTCATATTCGGGGGTGGCGAATCCGCCGTGGCGGTCCCGGCAGTCCTTGCCCCACCGGTCATTGATGGCTATGTCTTTGGGCGCGGGGGATTCATTGAACAGCCAGGCAAGGAATTCGGTGCTCCGCCAGACCTTGCTTGGGTGTTCCCATTCGCCGTCCGGCCAGAAAACATCCGGCTTGTAGCGGGTAACCAGATCCTTCATCTGCGGGATCATGTATTCATTCACGTAACGGTCAACATCGCTTCGGTAGAGCGGATTGAACCATTCATAAAAGGAATAGTAGAACCCCATGCGCAGGCCGCGGGCCCGGACCGCCTCGGTCAGTTCCCCCAGCAGGTCCCGGTGAGGCCCGATGTCCATCGCGTTCCAGTTCCAGTTGTTGGGATCCGGCCACATGGAAAAGCCCTCGTGGTGCTTGGAGGTGCACACCACGTATTTGGCTCCGGACCGGGCAAAAATATCCGCCCACTGGTTGGGGTCATACAGTTCCGCTTTGAACATGGGGGCGAAATCCTGATACTTGAATTTTTCCCCGTAGGTGTTGACATGGAATTTCCAGGTCTCCCCGTTGGGGTCCTGCATGTCATGCCAGTACCATTCGGAATATTTTCCTTTGGGTCCCCACGCCGGCACCGAATAGACGCCCCAGTGAATGAAGATGCCAAACTTGGCGTCTTCAAACCACTGCGGATTCGGCCGTTTGTCCAGGGATTCCCAGGTGGGCTGGTAGGGTTGAGCGAGGGTTGCGAGGGTCAAGGCGACGGTCATGGTGAGCATCATCGGTTTTCCTCCTTGACGTATCAGGTTTAGCCCCAAACTGGGGCGTTTTGTATCGGTTGTTTTACCGCAGCAGGCCGCGCAGTATCCAGCCGGCCGCGGCGCCGGCAATCGCGGCGGCCGCGCCGACAGCCACCAGGTTGTACAGTTTAGTCGTTCGGTTCAGCCAGGCCCTGGCATATGCCTGGATCTGCAGCCATGCTGAAGGGTCAATCCGCGCCACGATGACGGTAATATTGTCCCGGCCGCCGGCGGCGTTCGCGGCTTCCACCAGCTGCATAGCAAGTTCCCGGGCCGTCAGCGGCTGGCTGACGATCCGGAGGATCTCCCGTTCGTTGACCATGTTGACCAGGCCGTCCGAGCACAGAATCAGGATGTCCCCTGCCGCCAGCGGCCAGTGGTAGCAGTCCACCTCTACCGTGGGGTGCGTGCCAATGGACCGGGTAACCAGGTTCTTGCGTTTGTCGGTTTCCGCCTCTTCGGCGGTCATCAGTCCCTGGCGTACCTGTTCATCGACCCAGGAGTGGTCATCCGTTTTGGCCAGAACCACCCCGTCCCGAATATGGTAGGCCCTGGAATCCCCGACGTTGATGATCCACGCGCCGCCCTTCGCCAGCACGCCCGCCAGCAGCGTAGTGCCCATCGGACGCCGTCCCCCGGCGTGTTCCATGTTGGTGTGGAAAATGCTCTCGTTGGCCCGTTCCGCGGCGCCGCGCAACAGGGGCAGGAAGCCCCGGTCTGCCAGCGTTTCTGTCCTGAAAGCAGCCTCATCCGGCGGCGGATTGCGCAGTATATCGCGAACAATGGATACCGCGAGTTTGGATGCGATGTCTCCGTTGCCGTGCCCGCCCAGCCCGTCGGCTACTACGGCCAGCGCCCCTTCCGCCAGCAGCGCGGTCCGGGGCGGATCCGCCCGGAACACACCGAAACTGTCTTCATTACGGTCTTTCTTTTTGCCGATATCAGTGTGCCCAGAAATGTCGAGTTCCATGCTTGGATTCCGCCTGTTAATCACCAGCATATCAGAGTTAACAGGCTTTGCAAAAGTCAATGGTCTCACCCGGTTTCGGAAAAAGAAGAAGGTGAAGGTATTGAAGAAAAGAGGCCGGGCAACACCTGCCTTTTCGCGCTAACCCAAAAATAAAAAAGTTTTAATTTTTTGCTTGCAAATTTTGCGGTGGTGTGGTACAGTTGAAATGGAAGCGACGCCTGACGCGGTTGCGACCGGTAACAGCGGAAAGCGCAAGCGAACGTTGAATTCAGGGTAGCAACTAGAGGAGGCTTAACTCAGAAGATTCCGGTCGCTTCCGGCGGGCCTCGCAACGGCCGGAACTGAATTCCGGGTGCGCCCGCAGCGCCCATGATATGGGAACAGGCCTTTCGCAGAAGGCCATTGATCGGCGTAACATCCCGGGTTCAGCGAACGCCGAAGCGCGGAAGTTGCGTGGCCAGAGAAAAGACTTTGTAAAGGTCCCAAACAGGACCCCAGGCCCATGTGGAGCGGCCACTGAGATAAGACGCGAAGTCGTCCAGTCAGCGCAACTTCCGCGCTGACTTTTTTATACCCGGTAAGGCAGGAAATCCACTGATGTCGGTCCGGATACAAACCGTGCGTCCGATCCGGGTCTCATGATAGACTGTGCTCTGCGTGTGATACCATTGAACCGATCTCATGAGTGAAAAAGCGCGGACAGTCTGGATTGTTCTTGTGGCAATTGTGCTGCTGGCCGGCGGCGCGCTGTGGCGCCAGCACAGTGCGTGGAAAGCCCCACAAGACATTCCACCGGCGGATCAGCCGCCTCCGCCCCCGAATCCTCCGGCCGTTGTAATCCCCGAACCCATGCCGCCGGCGCGTCCTGAATTGGATTCGGCCCTGTTTGACCGGCTGCTGTACGGGATGTCCGAAGCGGACGTGAAAGGGATCCTGCAGGCGGATCCGGATTCGACATCCACGGAATATACGCCCGCGGGAGAGTATACCGCGCCCAGGCGGATTTTCTGGATGGTCTGGGAGGATACAAAAACCAATCGGCGCCTGCGCCTGGGATTCGTAAACGGAAAACTGGAAGAAAAAGCGCTCGAACTGATGGAGAAGGAAACGCCATGATACGGTCGTGTTTATTTTTTCTCGTGTTGCTGGGCTGCGGAACTCTGGCGGCGGATGACCAGCCCGCGCTGCGGGTTATGACGTTCAACATCCGCTACGGCACCGCGCCGGACGGTGAAAACCACTGGCTTAAACGAAGGGAGCTGCTGGCGGACACGATTCGCCAGTACCAGCCCGGCATCCTGGGGCTGCAGGAATGCCTCGAATCCCAGGGCGAATATCTCCACGAAAAACTGCCGGAATACGCATGGCACGGACTCGGCCGGAACCGGGACGGCTCCAGCGAAATGACGGCGGTTTTTTACCGCAAAGATCGCTTCGCGCTGCTGCAGCTTGAAAACTTCTGGCTCAGCGAAACGCCCGACGAACCCGGATCAATGGGCTGGGACGCGCGCATTACCCGTATGGCCACCCGCGTACGCCTGTATGACCGGCAGACCGGCAGGCGGTTCACCCTGGTGAATACCCATTTCGACCACGTGGGCGAGCAGGCCCGGGAACAGTCGGTCGGCGTGGTTGTCCGAAACCTCAGCCAGTGCCCCCCGCCTCCGGATGAGCCGGTTTTGCTCATCGGAGATTTTAACGCGGCCGCCGGACAGTCCGCCCCCTACACTGCCGCGATCAGCGCCGGATTTCAGGATGCCTGGGTACAGGCCGCGGAACGGAAAGGCCCCTCGATTACGTTCAACGGGTTCAAACCTGTGGATCCAGGCGCCGATAACCGGATTGACTGGATACTTTACCGGGGCAATATCGAACCGCTGGTTTGTGAAACGGTGGACCGCAGCGAAAACGGCCGGTTCCCTTCGGATCATTTCCCGGTCTTTGCGCTGTTTCGCCTGCCGTGAAATGGCTGCGGACTGTCGGCTGGCCGGTCAGCTGATGCTTGCGGAGGGCGTTTCCCGTCCGTACGGGAGACGGAAATCCTTCGTTGCGGCTGCTTATGCCCCGGCGTTTGGGGATGCCGCTCCTTCCCTCGTTTCTGAGCTGGTTTACACATGATAAACAGGTAATTGAACCCGCGGAGAAAAAAATTCCCCTCCGCGGCGGCCCGGTGCCAGTGGGGATATTCCAGCTTGCGGTTATGCCGGGCCACGCAGATAATATCCACGGGCTCGAAATACCGCCGCAGGATGTTGAACAGTTCGAAGCCGATCGGGCAGAACGGCCGGTTTTTCTGGAAAGAGTCACAGACGTACAGCGCCATGTACCGGCCCGGCCTCAGAATACGGAATATCTCCTGAATCACCTGCTCCATGGCCTCATAATATGCCGGTTCCCGGGCATCCAGCTTTCCTATGCACCGGGGATCATCGCTGTACCGCAGATGGGTTGAATAGGGCGGATCCACAAACACGAAATCCGCTTTTTCATCCTGAAGGGGAAGCTGCCGGGCATCGTGACGGAAAATATCCGGGCGGGTGGGCTGCAGATCATATCCCAGCGCGCGGCGTTCCAGTTCCCGGGCCACGTCCAGCGTGGTGCCGCTGCCGGCCATGGGATCCACGACCAGATCGCCTTTCTTCGTGTAGCGCTGCAGCAGGTTCCAGATGATGTAAGCGGGGGTCGCCCCTTCGTAATTTTTGCTGCCCTGGGTTTCGTCACCGTACTGCTGGGACGGGAAATCCCACAGGGTGGTGGTCATAAGAACCGGTTTTTTTGCCATGGTTGCTCCATTACATGCTAATATTGTATTGACAACATATACCTTAGAGGGGCATCGAAGATGGAAGAAAATTTTCTGGATGCCATCGCTGCGGACGGTTTTCCTGAGATCTTTAAAGTCCTGCTGGACCATGTCCACGACGGCGTATATTTTACCGATACATCCCGCCGGATTCTCTACTGGAACAAGGGAGCGGAAGCCATTACGGGCTACAGGGCCGAAGAAGTGATCGGTCGCTCCTGCCACGAAAATTTGCTGGTGCACGTGGATGGTTCGGGAACGCAGCTGTGCATGGCCGTATGTCCCCTGGCGCACACCATTCGGGATGGCAAATTCCGGGAAGCCCGGGTCTTTCTGAAGCACCGGAATGGACACCGGGTGCCCGTGCTGGTCCGCACCGCCCAGATCCGTGACCCTCAGGGCAGGGTGATCGGCGGACTGGAGACCTTCCGGGATATCTCCGGAGAGATTGCTGCTTTTCAGACCATCGAAACCCTCCAGGAAATGGCCCTCCTGGATCCCCTGACCGGGATCGGCAACCGCCGGTACTGCGATAACATGCTTCGGGTCCGCCTCGAGGAAATGTCCCGGCTGGATGTGACCGGGGGCGTTGTATTTCTGGATATAGATTACTTTAAGGCAGTTAATGATACGTATGGCCACCAGTTGGGGGATCTGGTACTGAAAATGGTGGCCCGCACGCTGGCAGGCGCCCTGCGAAAAGTGGACTTCATTGGACGGTGGGGCGGCGAAGAATTCCTGGTGCTCTGCCAGCCGGCCACTATGGAAAGCCTTCGCGTTTTGACGACCCGCCTGCTCTCGCTGGTCCGGTGTTCTTCACTGCTTACAGGAGGAACCGAAATTCGCGTGACGCTCTCCGCCGGCTGCGCGCTGATGCGGACAGAGGATACGCCAGCCACAGTGATGGAACGGGTGGACCGGCTGTTGTACATGGCCAAAAACACCGGGCGGAATTGTTTCTTCATCGAAGAGGGGGAAAAAGCGGTCCAGGGGCGCCCGTCGCTGGCCTGAACGCGGGTCAGTCCGCTTCCGGATCCACAGCAGCCTGTTTGCGGGGGGCCAGTACCCGGTCCGGAGGAAGATGCTGAGGGCGTTTTTCCAGCAGCGATTCGAATTCCGGTAGGCGCTCCACGGATTCATTGCGTTCGGCATAGCGGTTGATAAGATGCAGGGTCAGCAGGAGGCGGGTGATCCGCTGCTGGCGGGGAGTGGACCACAGTACGCCAAACCCGCGGTGGCACGCGTGGGCCAGGCTGTCTTCACACGCGGCGGGCCGCCCTTCATTCGCTGCGGACCACGCGAACAGGTCCGTTTCTGCCGCCGTTTCCGCGGCCTTTGAGGCTTTCCGGTCAAATTCGGCGGTCAACTGGTCATACAGCGCAACCACCCGGTCAAACCAGAACAGCGCGGCGCGATAGCCTTCTTCAGCCACATCCACCAGGATCCGCGCGGCATCCACGTTCTCCAGCCCGTGCCCATACAGATAAGCCTCGCGATCAGGATTTTCTTCAGGAACCATGCGTACCCGCATTTTTTCGACCGGATCGCCGTAGTTGAAACTCTCGAGCAGGGTGGCCGTGGTGAACTTATGCTGCCCATGCAGCAGGGCTTCGCGGAGCCACGCCCGCGTGATGGCGTCGTCCTCCAGGGCATGGTCCAATGGCGCGCAGGGACTGAATACTCCGATACGCCAGTCCAGCCACATGTCATGAAACAGGCAGACCAGATCCCTGCCGGTTCCGCTCCGTTCCGCACCGTGCTGGGCTTCCCGCGCCAACGCCTCAAATCGGGACAGCAACCGCTGGCGGGTCCTTCGGAACACGTTGTTTCCGCGTACCGCGTAGATGACGCACAGCCGGTCGAACAGCAGACCCGCGTGTTCTCCGCTGATCCTGCAGGAGGAGGCCAGCCGGTCCGACCACGCCAGCGCCCATTCGCGAAGCTGGCGGGCCGACGTATTCCGGGAGGGGCGGCGCAACTCCTCCAGGATTCCGTGAATCACCCTTCCTTTTTTCAGCAGCGGCTGGAATTTGGATTCGAAAGCGGCCGTGTCATCCGACCACACCAGAAGCTCTTCCGTGTGCGCGTCATAAAAGTACGCCCGGCCCAGATCGCTGATAAACAGGTAGTGAATGGCGGGACTGCGCAGCGCGTCCAGCAGAACGCGCGTGGTCGGGCAGCAGTCCAGTCCCCGGGCAGCCACGGAAGAGGGAGACTCCAGCAGACCCGGGGGCAGGAAGCAGGCGGCAACGGTGCTGCGCCCGTTTCCGCGAAGCAGGTAGGTGATGGCTCCCATCTCCTCCGCGGCCGGCGGCGGCGTAAAAGGCATGGGCATGTCCCAGTCCAGCAGGGCCAGCAGACGCCGCACGAATACCTGCTGCTCGGAACGGGCCGAAGAGGTAACCCGCGACCACCAAGTATTACACAGACTGCTGATATCCATAATCGGCTCCTCGTTACGGCACGCCCGGCTCACGGGCCACCTCGAATCCGGCCGCTTCAATATGCCGCCACAACACGTCTTCCCGCCGGCCCAGCAGATCCCGCCCTTCCCGAAGCGCTTTGATCAGTTCCGGATCCCCGTTGCCCAGCTTTTCCAGGAAAAGCTCACCTGACAATGACTCCACCATGAAACCCTGCCAGGTCGTGTTGGCCGGCCGCCGCGGGTTCCGCGTGACCAGCAATACCCGGGATCGGTCCGGCGCGATCAGGGCAAGGCGGGTCCCGGGGTCCTCCAGAAGATCATGGCGCAGCCGCTGAACAGGAGGCGCGGATTTGAGTGTAAGCGCCTGGAATTCCGGAAACAGCGGATGGTCCCGGTTAACCTGGTAATACACGCGGTTGCCCTCTTCCCGCCGAAACAGCAGCCCCGCTTTGGTCAGTCGGTCCAGCTCCCGCTGTACTGCGCGCAGGGGCAGGCCGGTCGCCTGTTCAACCTGACGCTGGTAGTACGACCTGTCAGGATCAGGGAATAAAGACTGCATAATACGGTTTCTTGCCTTAGAAGAAATGACCGTATCCATGCAAAGAATTAAGTCTTTTTGACTACATATTGAAGTGGAAACATCCATAAAAATTTTTAATATTACGCATTTATTTTGAATTCTGATTGCTATTTTATAGTAATAACATTCAAAAATCAAGCGTTTTTATTATGTAATGCTGAATTTCCAGTGAAAAAGATGTATTTGGATTAAGTTTAGTAAATAGAATTTCTGTTTGGAATACTAAAGCGTTGCGGATCGTTTCAGAAAATAGCAGGGAACATCATAGGGGCTGTTTGGGAGAAACTCACTGAAAGGAACATGTTTATGAGTACAAGACGGGAATTTTTAACTGTCGGCGGTGCCGCGGCTGTCATCGCTGCGATGCAGGCTGGCTCTTCTGCCGTGGCTCAGGCAATGGCCGGAGGAGGCCAGGTTACCACCCACACCCTGCCCGAATTGCCTTATCCGTACGATGCTTTGGAACCGTACATCGACGCTAAAACCATGGAACTCCACCACTCAAAGCATCATGCGGCCTACGTGAAAGGGCTTAATGAAGCAGAGGCCGCACTGGCTGAAGCGCGCGCGAAAGGGGATTTCGCCGCGGTGCAGGCCCTTTCCAAAAAGGCCGCGTTCAATGGCGGCGGCCATTTTCTCCACAGCATGTTCTGGAAAATCATGGCGCCGGCGGGTAACGGCGGGGGTGGTGAGCCCAGCGGTGAGCTGGCGGAATACATTGAGAAAGATTTCGGGGACTTCAAATCGTTTCGGGCGCATTTTTCGGCGGCAGCCGCCGCGGTGAAAGGCAGCGGCTGGGCCCTGCTGCATTACCGTCCCCAGGATGACAGCCTGATCATCCTGCAGGCGGAGAACCAGCACAAACTTTCCCCCTGGGGCGTCGTTCCGATCATGGGAATCGACGTCTGGGAACATGCGTATTACCTGAAGTATCAGAATCGCCGCCCCGAATATATTGAGGCCTGGTGGAACGTAGTCAACTGGGCGGCCGTCGCGGAGAACCTTAAAGCAGCCAGGAAGGCATGAAGAAAAATTCTTTTTAGAATTTTCAAAGAAAGAAAACGGGAATTCGACACTCATGGTATAATGTGAGTGGAGGTACTGACGAAAGGGGTCAGTAGGCCAGCGTGAGAAAGGCCACGTGGCGGGGTGAACGGACGGTCGGGTGAAAACCCGGCCGTTCATTTTTTCTGAGGGCGACTGCTCGGAAGTATAACGAGAACCGGCGCGGACAGCATGTGCCAGGGCGTACATTCCGCGGTCGGCCACCCGGTCTGTAAAGACGCAGTAGGAACGTACTGGCCGCGTAGAATCTCGTTTGATGTACTTGTTTCGGGCTGGGGTTGCAGCAGGCTTCTGTTTACCCGCTAGAATATCGGTAATTTATTCTATAAAGAGAAATTCATGTTTTTATTTTTTAAGGAAGGAAATCCATGACCTCTCCCATAAAAACGAATGCCAACCTGTTTTTCGATGAAACGCCATCACTCTGGCCCGCCTACCTGCGCGCGCCATTCAAGAAAAATACGCTCCGCAACGGCCAGGACCTGCCGCAGCTTACCGGCATATGGCGGAACATCACATTTGATCCCGCGCACGTCAACCGTTATCGCGCCTGCTGCGGACTGCCTGAAGAGCCGGCCATCCCCTGGACGTATCCTTATCTCTTTATTGCGCGCTTACAGCTGCGGATGCTTACCCATCCCGCCTTTCCGCTCACTCCGCTCGGCGCCCTCCATTGCCGCAATACGATTGTCTGCCGCGAAACCCTGGACCCGCAACAGACCTGGACGGCCGAAACGGGATTTCTCCCGTCCCGAAGGGTTAAACAGGGGCTGGAAATCCGCATGGACGGCCGTCTGCGGAATGATCAGGCGACCCCCTGGTGCTGTGAAAGCGCCTATCTGGTGCGATCGCGCCGGCTGGCCGGCGACGAAGAGACCCCGCCGGAGTTCAGGTTTGAACCCGTGGACAGGGCAGATATTGAATTTGCCTGGTCCGTACCCGCCGGGACCGGCCGCGCCTACGCCCGGATTTCAGGCGACTGGAATCCCATTCATCTTTCGGACCTGTCCGCCCGGATTTTCAGCGGTTTTCCCAGGGGTGTCATCCACGGCATGTGGTCGCTGGCCCGCTGCCTGGCCGGGTTGCTCGCCTCTGTCCTGCGGCCGCCATTTAGGCTGGATGCGGCTTTCAAGGGACCGGTGTTCATGCCGGGGTCCTGCAGGGCCGCGGGCAAAACGGACGGGGGGGTTACTCGCCTGGATGTTTTTTGTGACGATAATCCCCGGCCTGTCCTCCAGATACGGATCTCTCCCGTGGATGATCGCTGAATGGCATGAAGTAGTGGATTTTTGCGCGACATTTGAATTCTGTTGATTTCATGAGCCGTGTGCGGTCAGCAACAGGAACCGCAATAAAGTTGCTGCCAGATTTCTGACACTTTTTTCCCCGGTGTGCCCTGTTTTGTCAAAAAATTTGCGGTTCAGCAATGTGTTTTTTCATTAAACCCGCAATTTAAAAATCGAATACGCCGTATTACCGGAAAAACAATACACATATTGACGTAAAAAGAGTTGGCATACGGATTGCCTGATAGATTCATGTGTGGTAAAGTTAAATCACCGCAAGGTCTGGTGGCCCTGCGGGGAAAAAAATCAACCCAACAAAGGAGGAACAGACCATGCGGAAGAACAAAGGCTTCACCCTGATCGAACTGATGATCGTGGTCGCCATTATCGCGATCATCGCGGCGATCGCCATCCCCAACCTGCTGCGGTCCCGGCTGCAGTCCAATGAGTCGTCGGCCATCAGCAACCTGAAGACCGTCGTGGGCGCCGAGAC